>CAMOUD010000014.1 GCA_946626215.1 uncultured Lachnospiraceae bacterium | reverse complement strand
AGGGGATGGAGATCAGGACGCAGGCCAGGCCCCCGAAGGGAGTAAAGGGCGCGTCCAGGATCGTCAGAATCCATCCCAGCAGGAACAGGAGGCCGGCTGCCAGAAGGTCTGCCAGAAAGCCGATCCCCCAGATCTTCAGAATCGACCTCCTGTAGATCTCCATCTTTCCCGGGATCTTCAGGACATGCAGGGCCGCCAGGAGGACCAGGCTGTCGATCAGAAAGTTGGCGGGAACGATCACGAGCCAGACCTGGGGGATCAGGTAAAGGAACCAGACCGGAAAGAGCATGTTATAGAGGACAGTCCCTCTTTTCCCTCCTGTTCTTTCTCTTCTTTTTTCAGGATTCGAGTCCATTCATTGCCTCCTTTTTTGACCATCTGCCGAACCGGACCATGTAGTAGATCAGCTCCGCGGCGCAGCAGGTCATCCAGCCCACCGGATAGCCGAAGCCGATCAGGGCCGGCGTATAGGCGATCCTGGAAATGATAAAAAGGTAGATCTGCCGGACCGCCACAAAACAGGACAGCATGCAGACCATGGGGCCCCTGGAATCTCCCCTTCCTCTCAGGGCGCCGGCCAGGACATGGTTGACGGTATTGAAGAGGAGGAAGTAGGTGTTGAGCCTGAGGAAAAGGGTCCCGAAGGCAATGACCGAGGCGTCCCTGGTAAAGAGGGAGGTGGCGGCAGGGGCAAAGATGACCATGACCGTGGCGATCGCGGCCGTGATGCCCAGCGCCAGCTGGAGGGACCGGACCGTTCCCTGGTTCGCCCTCTCCCGGCTGCCCGCACCTATATTCTGGCTGACAAAGGTCGTGGACGCCTGGCCAATGCTGTTGATCGGAAGAAAGATGAAAGAGTCCAGCTTGTTGTAGCAGGACCAGCCCGCCATGCAGGAGGACCCGAAGCCGTTGATATAGGACTGGACAAAGACATTGGAGACGGAGGTGATCATGGACTGGATGCCGGCGGGGAGGCCGATGGCCATGATCTGGCCCAGGATCGGCCAGTCGATGGAAAGGTCCCGCCAGGAAAGCCGGTAGATCTCATGGGTCCTGGTCAGGACCACCAGGATCAGGACGGCGGACAGGAACTGGGACAGGATGGTGGCGATGGCGGCCCCGGCGATCCCCCATCCAAAGACAATGACAAAGACCAGGTCCAGGACTGTATTCAGGATGGAGGTGAAGACCAGGAAATAAAGGGGCCTCTTTGTATCCCCCACGGCCCGGAGGATCCCGCTGCCCATGTTGTAGATCAGAAGGCCCAGGCTCCCCGCGAAATAGATCTGAAGGTAGACCAGGGCTTCTTCAAAGACATCCTCCGGCGTGGACATGAACCGGAGCATCAGAGGGACCAGGCGGATGCCGGCGAAGGTGAAAAAGATCCCGAAAAGGAAGGTGACGGCCATGGAGGTCTCCACGGCTTTATGGAGCCTGTCCTCCCTTCTGGCCCCGAAGAAGCGGCTGATGACGACGCCTCCGCCCACGGAGAAGCCGTTGAAGAAAAAGATCATGATGTTGACGATCATGGTCGTGGATCCGATGGCGGCCAGGGCCTCCTTGCCCACAAAGTTGCCGACCACAATGGAGTCGACGGTATTGTAGAGCATCTGGAAGATATTGCCGAGGAGGAGGGGGACGGAAAAGGCGATCAGGTGGCCCAGGATGGAGCCGGCCGTCATGTCTCTGGTGGATGATTTCTGCTGCATGGTACTTCTCTCCTGTCTGATGATAAATCCATTCTAGACCAGGACAATCGGAAAAACAATTCCGGACCCAAAAGGCGGACCGGCCGGTCACTGACCGGCTGGTCCGCCTCTGTTCAGGCCTTAAGGCACTATCTTTCCCGGTATTTTGTCCTCCGTTCCCGGCTCAGGGACATCACCTTTTCCGAAGGTCTCCCGCCAGGCTGACGGCAAAAAGAATAGCCAGAAGGCAGGCCGTCAGGGTCACAAAGGGCTTCATGAGGGCCTGGCACCGCATGGTCTCCATCATGCACATGGGCATGAGCCTGCCGGGCAGAAGGGCCGCGGCGGCGGAAAGGACCAGGCCGGCTCCTTCCAGAAAGAGACGGACAGGCAGGAAAAGGGGAAAGAAGGAAAGGACCAGGGACAGGCCGGCCAGGCAGAGGCCCAGGGCAAAGACGCAGAGCTGGACGTCATGGCAGTGCATGAAGGTCCCGTCCTCCGCGGGGCCGCAGGCCTTAAAGAACGTCATGACCCCCAGGGCCAGCAGGACGGCCAAGACCAGAGTCGCCAGATTCCATTTGTTCTTCATATCAGCCTCCTTGTATCTTCAGTACGGCAAATCCGGTTAGTTAAATTTAACCACAATTCAGAAGTATACCCCTTCCCCCTTTTCTTTGCAACCAAAAAGAACGGCATCGGCAGGAGGCTTTGCAGCAGCTCCTCCTGCCGGACCGTCCTTTCTGAAAAAAGGGGTTAGGGGGGTATATATAAGGGGGTCATATGGCGGATCCGTGCTTCCATCGCTGAACGCGGATGGAGCCTATTTGTCTTCCTTCGTGACCAGGTCCCGGTAGGCCTCGTAGGCCTCTCCCAGGTCCAGGGCTTCCAGCTCCTGCTTCTTGTGCCTGCGGAACTGGTCCAGAAAGTCGGCCGGGTCGATCTTCCCGGCCCGGATCTGGTCCAGGGTATCCTGCTCGTCGGTCAGGACGCTGCGGAAGCGGCGGATCTGGGCCAGAAGGCTCATGATCATAAGGACCAGGACCACCACGGCAGCCATGACAAGCAGGCGGGGGGTATCGCCCGTCAGCCGGGTCCTCAGGATCGCCAGGAGGACGGCCAGAACGGCTCCGCCCGAAGCCCAGCGGAAAAGGCTGGCCCGGTTCTTTCGGATCATTTCCATCTCAGACTCCAGGGCCATGATCACCAGCTGCCTGGCCCTGTCCGGGTCCTTTGCTTCCTCAAAAAGGACCTCCGGCGCCACATGGGAGGGGTTGACCTTTTTTTCCAGTTCCTGTACAGACGCCATCGCGGCTCCTTCCTAGTCAGTTCTTCTCATCCTGTCTGCCTGCCGGCACGAAGCTGATATAGCGGCTTCCCTGCCAGGTCAGGCGTCCTCTCATGTTTTCCTGCAGCAGCCGGCCCTCATTGTCCGTGACCTCCAGAGAGAGGGTCCCGTGGTCCGGGCTGGAAAAGATCAGGGTCCAGGTCACGGAGGCCTCCGGCACCTTCACGCCGGAGCCCCGGGCCGCGGAATTGCCCCTGACCCTGGTCCGCTCCTTGGAAAGAAGGACGGCCTCCCCGGTCAGGACCGGAGCCTGATTATTCTGTCTCCACTCCCGGATCCCGTCCGCCGCCCGGATGCCCAGGACGAGGAGGAGGACCAGGAGGATGGCGATGAAGCCGATCTGGTAGCCGCCGGAAAAGATTGAGATCATGTCTGTTTTCTCCTGTGTCTGCATTATCCCTTACCGGGAGCCCAACGCTAAGTCCGGTTTTTTCCGCGTATGGGAAAAAACCGGACAGTCAGCTTTTCATAAATGATTTACCCTTCAAAAGCGGTTCAGCGGATCGCTCCGGGCTCCGGCAGGATCAGATATAGTCCCGGATCTGCTGGAGGCCCCGGATCCCGATCAGCCGCATATCCTCCGGCGCCCGGACCCTTCCGGCATTGCCGGCCGGCAGGATGCAGGTCCTAAAGCCCATCTTATAGGCCTCCAGGACCCGGCTCTCCGCCATGGTCACGGACCGGACCTCACCGGAAAGGCCCACCTCTCCGAAGGCGATCAGGTCCTCGGGCAGGGGACTGTTCCGGAAGCTGGACAGGATGGCCAGGACGATGCCCAGGTCCAGGGCGGGCTCCGTCTGCCGGACGCCGCCGGCCAGGTTCACATAGGCGTCATAGTCGCCCAGGCGGATGCCCAGCCTTTTTTCCAGGACCGCCATCAGCAGGTTGACCCGGTTGGCATCCGTGCCCGTGGCCTGCCGTCTGGGATAGCCGAACCTGGTCTCAAAGACCAGGGCCTGGACCTCTGTCAGGAGGGGCCTGGTCCCTTCCATGGAGCAGGTCACGACAGAGCCGGAGGCCCCCACGGGCCGGCCGCTCAGCATATATTCGGAGGGGTTGGTGACCTCCGTCAGCCCATGCTCTCCCATCTCGAAGATCCCGATCTCATTGGTGGATCCGAACCGGTTCTTGACGGCTCTCAGGACCCGGTAGGCCGCGTAGCGGTCTCCCTCGAAATACAGGACCGTGTCCACCATGTGCTCCAGGACCCTGGGACCGGCCACGGTCCCCTCCTTGGTCACATGGCCCACGATAAAGAAGGTGATCCCGGCTTCCTTGGCCAGGCGCAGGAGGACGCCCGTGGTCTCCCTGACCTGGGAAACGGATCCGGCCGCCGACTGGACGGAGGAGGAATACATGGTCTGGATGGAATCCACGACGCAGATCTCCGGCTTCGTTTCCAGCAGGATCTCCGAGATCGTGTCCAGGTCTGTTTCACAGAGGAAGGTGATGTTGTCTCCGAACTCTCCCACCCGCCTGGCCCTGAGGGCGATCTGGCGGAGGGATTCTTCCCCGGAAATGTAGAGGACCCGGTGCCCGGCCCCGGCAAGGTTCCCGCAGGCCTGCAGAAGGATGGTGGATTTTCCGATGCCCGGATCGCCGCCCACCAGGATCATGGATCCTCTGACGATGCCGCCTCCCAGGACCCGGTCCAGCTCCTGGAAGCCGGTCCCGAACCGGATCTCCTGTTCCTCTCCCACCTGGGAAAGGGGGACGGGACGTTTTCCGGGTCCAACGGCCCGTCCGGCCGCGGCCCCGGCAGGGGCCTTGATCCGGACCGGCTCCTCCACCATGGTGTTCCAGGCCCGGCAGCCCGGGCACTGGCCGGTCCACTTGGCCGATTCAAATCCGCACTCCTGGCAGAAGAAGGCGGTCGTTTTCTTTTTAGACGCCATCGCTGTCCTCTTCTGTGCTTTCCGTCTCCGCAGGCGCGCCTGCCTTCCGGGTGAAGGTCACCTGGCCCTTTTTATAGCCTGCCGTGACCGTGTCGCCCGCGGCGAACTCCCCTTTCAGGAAACGCTCGCAGAGGGCGTCCTCCAGGACGGTCTGGACGGCCCGCTTGAGGGGCCTCGCGCCCATCCTGTCGTCGGCGTAGGTCTCGGTGATGTATTTTCTGAGGGCAGGCGTGATCTTCAGGGTCAGTCCCAGGTTCTCAGAGGCCCGGCGGACCAGGCCGGCCGTGACCAGACCTGTGATCTGGAGCATTTCCTCCCTGGACAGGGCGTGGAAGACCAGGATCTCGTCGATCCGGTTGATGAACTCGGGACGGAAGGTCCTCTCCACCTCTTCCATGACTCCTGCCTTCATCTTCTCATAGTTGGATTTGGCCGTGGGCGGCGGCGCGAAGCCCAGGGACTTGGGCTGGATGATCCTCTTGGCGCCCACGTTGGAGGTCATGATGACAATGGTATTGCGGAAGGAGACCTTTCTTCCCTGGGAATCGGTAATGGTACCCTCATCCAGGATCTGGAGAAGGACGTTGAAGATGTCGGGATGGGCCTTTTCGATCTCATCAAAGAGGACCACGGAATAAGGATGGGTCCGGACCCTTTCAGAGAGCTGGCCGCCGTCATCATAGCCCACATAGCCGGGGGCGGAGCCGATCATCTTGGAAACGGCGTACTGTTCCATGTACTCGGACATGTCCATCCGGATCATGTCCTTTTCGGAGCCGAAGACCACCTCGGCCAGGGCCTTGGACAGCTCCGTCTTGCCCACGCCCGTAGGGCCCAGGAAAAGGAAAGAGCCCAGAGGCCTGCCCGGGTCCTGAAGGCCCACGCGTCCCCGGCGGATGGCCCTGGCCACAGCGGAGACGGCCTCGTTCTGGCCGATGATCCTCTTGTGGAGCTCGCTCTCCAGCCGGTTCATCCTGGCGGATTCCTTTTCAGACAGACGGGTCACGGGCACCTTGGCCCAGACGGATACCACCTGGGCGATCTCCGCCTCGTCCACCCTGGCCAGTCTGTCCCGGCCATAGTCCCGGCGGGCCCTGAGCCGGTTCATCCTGGTCCGCATTTCCTCCATCCGGCCCCGGATCTCCCGGGCAGCGGTAAAGTCCGCTCTGGCGAAGGCGGCTGCCAGGGCCTCGTCTTCCTTCCGGATCTCCTCCTCCAGGTCGGCCGCGGAATCCGTGCCGCTGCCGGTATGGCGGAGACGGACCGCCGCGCAGGCCTCGTCGATCAGGTCGATGGCCTTGTCGGGCAGGTTCCGGTCATTGATATAGCGGGTGGAGAGGTCGACCGCCGCCTCCAGGGCCTGGTCCGTCAGCTCCACCTTATGGAATTCCTCATAGGCGGGCCGGATCCCCTTCAGAATGGCCAGGGCCTGGTCCCTGTCGGGCTCCTCCACGTCCACGGGCTGGAAGCGGCGTTCCAGGGCCGCGTCCTTTTCCACATATTTGCGGTATTCGGTCCGGGTGGTGGCGCCGATCATGCGGATCTCCCCCCTGGCCAGGGAGGGCTTGAGGATGTTGGAGGCGTCAATGGACCCCTCGGCCCCGCCGGCCCCGATCAGGGTATGGAGCTCATCCACGAAGAGGATGATGTTCCCGTCCGTGATGACCTCCTCAATGATCTTTTTGATCCTCTCCTCAAATTCGCCCCGGTACTTGGTGCCCGCCACCATGGCGGACAGGTCCAGGGTCAGGAGACGGCGGCCCCGGAGGGTCTCCGGCACCTGGCCGGAAGCGATCCTCTGGGCCAGGCCCTCCACAATGGCGGACTTGCCCACGCCCGGCTCGCCCACCAGGCAGGGGTTGTTCTTGGTCCTGCGGCTGAGGATCTGGATCAGGCGGCGGGTCTCATCCTCCCGGCCGATGACGGGATCCAGGCTGCCCCGGGCCGCCAGGGCCGTCAGGTCCCGGCTGAACTGGGAAAGGAGCGATTCGGCCTGGCCGCCCTCCTGTCCCTTCTTCAGGTCGTCCTTATGGTCCTGGGGATTGACCCCGATGGCCTTGAGGACTTCAAAGTAGATCTTGGCCGTATTGACGCCCAGGGCCTCGATCAGCTTGGCCGCCACGTTCTCGCCCTCCAGGATGATGGCCATGAGGATATGCTCCGTACCGGTCTGGGCCGCCTTGTAGCGGTCCGCCTGGGCCCCTGCCATCATCAGGATCTTCCTGCACCGGGGGGAATAGCCCTCCTGGTCCTGAAGGGCCAGGCTTCCGGGCTGGATATGGAGCTGGTCGATCATGGACCGGACCTGGGCCGCCGTGATCCCGTTGTCATACAGGATCCTGCCCGCGGTCCCTTCCTCTTCCGAGGCCAGTCCCACCAGCAGATGCTCGGTCCCGATATAATTCTGGTTCGCCTGCGCGGATGCCTTGCCGGCCAGGTCCAGGACCCTCTGCGCGCTCCGGGTATAGTTATTCTTCATACTGTTTTCGAAAAGCAGGAAAACTGCCTCCTGCGTCTCCTTTCCTCAGGTAGTCTGAAAGAGCGCCGCCTCTACTGTCTGCTGACGCCGTATTCATCGTAAATCGCGTCGACCATCTTGTGGATGTCCTCTCTGGTCAGTCCCCGGCATACCGCCTCCGCCAGAAGGATCCTGAGCTCCCGGTCCACGCTGGCCCTGGCCCGCAGGGCGTCCACATCCACGGCAATGACCGCGCCGTGCCGTCTGTCCACCTTGACAAAGCCCTCCTGCCTGAGCAGGGAATAGGCCTTGTTGACCGTATGCATGTTGATGCCGATCTGGTCAGCCAGCTGCCGGACGGAGGGAAGCACGTCCCCCTGCCTGAACTGGGAGGTCGCGATGCCCAGGATGATCTGGTTGCAGAGCTGCTGATAAATGGCCTCGTCGCTGCTGAAATCAATTTCTATAATCATAATCCGCTCCTGTCACAAGCTGCCTTTCGCGGCACGATCCTCAGACAGGGTAAAACTGCCCGTCATAAACCAATGCCACCTGTTATACGTATAATATAACAGGTGGCATGTGTTGTCAATGCGGGGCTCTGACCCTGCCTTATTCGTCAGTATCCAGGAAGTCCAGCTCCAGATCATCCTCATCGAAGTCGATCTCCACCTTGGGAGCCGCCTTCCTGGGAGCGGGAGCGGGATCCTGGCCGGACTCGGGCGCGGGATCCTGACCGGGCGCGGGCGCCGCCGGAGGGACTACTTCCACATCGTCATCGGGAAGGAGCTCGATGTCCTCGGGATAGTCCTGGGATTCATCAAAATCGGTCCTGACGGGACGGCGGGTCCTGGGAGTCCTCCTGGCGGGAGTCCTTCTGGCAAAGAGACTGTCAAGGAAGGACTTCTTTCTGCCGGCGGGCTTCCTGCGGACAGGAGCTTCTTCCTCGTCCTCCTCATCCTCGTCCCCGTCGTAATCGTCATCCTCGTCGTCACCCTCGTCGTCGTCATCCTCGTCGTCGTCGTATTCGTCCTCGTCCTCCTCATCCTCATCCAGAGGCTGGTCGTCCTCGGTCTCATCGCCGTCGAAGAAGGCATCGTCCTCATCGTCGAAGTCGCCGTCGTCAAAATCATCGTCATCGTCCGCGTCGGACAGAAGGGACCTGGTCCGTCTTTCCCTCCTGGGAAGCTCGGGCATGCTGCCGCCCAGCATCATCCAGATGATGAAGAGGACCAGAAGGATCAGGGCGATCACGAGAATGATGACCACGACCTTGAGCCGGGAGGCCCTGGCTGCGTTGGATTCTGCCAGGCTCTGGGACTCGGAGATCTTCTGCAGGTCGCTGACCGCCACCCTGGATCCGGTATCATAGTTGAAGACATACCATCTGCCGCTGCCTTCGCCCTCGACGAACTGCAGCTCATAGTGGGCGTCCTTGTCGGTGGAGGGATCGTAATCCGAAAGGGTCACATCCTCCTGCACGTCCTCGGGAGCCGCTTCCTCTTCGGCAGGCTGGGCTTCCTCCTGGGCGGGCTGGGCCGCTTCCTGGGTCTCCTGAGCGGGCTGTTCCTGCTGGGCGGGCTGCTCCTGCTGGGCAGGCTGTTCCTGCTGGGCAGGCTGCTCCTGCTGGGCAGGCTGCTCCTGCTGGGCAGGCGCTGCTGTCTGGGTCACCATGTCGGCCCGGACATAGCCGTAGTTGCCGTTGGCCAGCCTGATATAGGCCCAGTTGGTGCCTGCCGCGTCGGTCACGGTCTTTTCAACGGTGAACTCATCTCCCGTACTGACAGACCCGATGATGCCGCCCTCCGCGGAAGCTTCGTTCCGGATGTTGACGTTGTCCGTGATGACAGTGTCAGCCAGGGCCGGGACCACGGTCCCGATGGCGATCACCAGAGCCAGGAGGGCCGCCAGGATCATGCTGATGATTCTGTTTCTTTTCCTTGTTTTCATATCTGTATTATCCTTTTGTCTGATTGTCTGAAACCAGATCGCCGCAGACGGCCCGCTTACCTGGCCGCGTCGATCGCCTTGCCGATGTCATGACGCATATAGGCTCCTTCGAAGGAGATCCAGCCGGCCGCCTCATAGGCAGCTGCTCTGGCTTCCTGCAGGGTGGAGCCGAGGGCTGTAACGCCCAGGACGCGGCCGCCGGAGGTGACGACGCGTCCCTCCTCGTCCAGCTTTGTGCCGGCGTGGAAGCAGTAGAAGCCTTCCGCCCCGTCGAACTTTTCAAGACCGGAAATGACCTTGCCCTTTTCATAGGCCTGGGGATAGCCGCCGGAGGCCAGGACCACGCAGACAGCCGCGTTGTCTTCAAACTCCAGCTCGATCTGGTCCAGGGTGCCGTCGATGCAGGCATCCATGACGTCCACGATGTCGGTCTTCATCCTGGGCAGGACCACCTGGGTCTCGGGGTCGCCGAACCTGGTATTGTATTCCAGGACCCTGGGGCCGTCCGCCGTCAGCATCAGGCCGAAATAGAGGACGCCCTTGAAGGGCCTTCCCTCCGCCGCCATGGCGTCCACCGTCTTCTGGTAGATGTGCTCGCGGCAGTAGGCGTCGATCTCAGGGGTATAGAAGGGGCTGGGGGAGAAGGTCCCCATGCCGCCGGTATTGAGGCCTGTATCTCCGTCCCCGATCCGCTTGTGGTCCTGGGAGGAGGTCATGAGCTTATAGGTCTTCCCATCCACGAAAGCCAGGGCGGAGACCTCACGGCCGGTCATGAACTCTTCAATGACCACCTTGTCGCCAGCCTCTCCGAACTTCCTGTCGACCATGATCTCACGGATGCCGGCTTCGGCTTCCGCGTGGTCCATGCAGATCAGGACGCCCTTGCCCAGGGCCAGGCCGGAGGCCTTGAGGACGATGGGGTATTTGGCGGTCTCCAGATAGGACAGGGCGCTCTCCGCGTCCGTAAAGACCTCATAGGCAGCCGTAGGGATGCCGTACTTCTTCATCAGGTCCTTGGAGAAGGCCTTGCTGCCCTCGATGATGGCCGCGTTGGCCCGGGTCCCGAAGATCCGGAGGCCTTTGGCCTCGAAAGCGTCCACGATGCCGGCGCAGAGGGGGTCGTCCATGCTGACGACGGTCAGATCGATCTCCTTGTCCGCGGCAAAGGCCGTCAGGGCGTCAAAGTCCATGGTCCCGATGGGGACGCACTCCGCGATGGCGGCGATGCCGGCGTTGCCGGGGGCGCAGTAGAGAGTATCCACCCTGCTGCTTTTCTTAAGAGCCTGGGCGATGGCGTGTTCCCTGCCGCCGCCTCCTACAAGCAATACTTTCATCTGTCAGTCACCTCACTTATCTTCAGGCAGGATCCGGGTCGTCCTGCCGACAATCTCGATCCGCCCCCTGGCGATCAGGTCAATGGCCCTGGGCATGATGACCCATTCGGCCTCTTCCATGACCCTGCGCTGGAGGATCTCAGGGGTATCTCCGTCTCTGACCTCCACGGCCTTCTGGAGAATAATGGGACCGGAATCAAGTCCCTCATCCACGAAGTGGACCGTGGCGCCGGTCACCTTGACGCCCCTTTTCAGGACGCCTTCATGGACCCGCAGGCCGTAAAAGCCCTTCCCGCAGAAGGAGGGGATCAGGGCCGGGTGGATGTTGATGATCCGGTTGGGGAAGGCCTCGATGATGGCGGGGGGGATGGCGACCATGAAGCCGGCCAGGACCACCAGGTCCGGGTCCGCCTCGCGGATGCCGGAAAGGAGGGCCTCATTGAAGAGGGCCCGGTCCGCGTAGTCCCTGGGACTGATGCAGACGCCCTCGATCCCGGCCGCCGCTGCCCTGTCCAGGGCCTTTACGCCGGGATTGTTGCTGATGACGCGGACGATCTTCGTATTGGAGATCGTGCCGTCCGCGATCCTGTCAATGATGGCCTGCAGGTTGGTCCCGCCGCCGGAAACGCATACGACCAGCTTCAGCATACTTCCACTCCCTTTTCTCCGGCTTCGCAGGATCCGAGGATCCAGGCCTTTTCGCCGGCTTTTTCAAGGGCCGCCAGGGCCTTGTCCGCGTCCTCGCTGTCCAGGGCCAGGACCATGCCGATGCCCATATTGAAGGTATTGTACATCATCTGGTCCGTCAGGTCTCCCTTTTTCTGGAGAAGGCGGAAGATGGCAGGGACCTCATAGGCGTCGGTATGGACGAGAGCCCGGATCCCTTCCGGCAGCATCCTGGGGATGTTCTCATAGAAGCCGCCGCCGGTGATGTGGCTGCAGCCCTTGATGGTCACGCCGGCAGCCTTGACGGCGGCCAGGGCCTTCACATAGATCTTTGTGGGGGTCAGCAGGGCTTCGCCCAGGGTGGTCCCCAGCTCTTCATAGTAGGTCTTCAGGTTCTCCTCGTTCACGTCAAAGACCTTGCGGACCAGGGAGAAGCCGTTGGAATGGACGCCCGAGGAGGCAATGCCGATGAGGACGTCGCCGGGGGCGATGGTCTCGCCGGTGATCAGGTCCTTTCTGTCAGCCGCGCCGACAGCAAAACCGGCCAGGTCATACTCATCCAGGGGATAAAAGCCCGGCATTTCCGCCGTCTCTCCGCCGATCAGGGCCGCTCCGGCCTGCCGGCAGCCCTCGCAGACGCCCTTGACGATCTGGGCGATCTTTTCCGGATAGTTCTTGCCGCAGGCGATGTAGTCCAGGAAGAAAAGGGGCTCTCCGCCCGCGCAGGCCACGTCGTTGACGCACATGGCCACACAGTCGATGCCGACGGTATCATGCCTGTCCATGAGGAAGGCGATCTTGAGCTTGGTGCCTACTCCGTCGGTGCCGGACAGAAGGACCGGGTCCTCCATCTGTTTGATCCCTGCCAGGGAAAAGGCGCCTGAAAAGCCGCCCAGTCCGCCCATGACCTCGGGGCGCATGGTCCCTTTGACAAATTCCTTCATTAATTCGACGCTCTTATATCCTGCTTCGATATCTACGCCGGCGCTTTTATAATCCATACGAAATGCTCTCCTGTTTATCAATAATTCTTATAGCCGACCTCCTGGAGACGGCTGTCCTTAGCTTCCACGGCCGCGGCCTGGTCTGCCGAAAATTCCTTGAGCCTGGCCAGCAGGTCAGGGTCGGACATGGCCAGCATCCTGGCCGCCAGAAGGCCGGCGTTCATGCCGCCTCCGATGGCGACGGTGGCCACCGGAATGCCGCTGGGCATCTGGACGATGGAGTACAGAGAGTCCCGTCCGCCCAGGGAGGTGGTATGCATGGGGATCCCGATCACGGGAAGGGGGAAAAGAGCCGCGCACATGCCGGGCAGATGGGCAGCCATGCCGGCGCCGGCAATGATGACCTTCAGGCCTCTTGCCTCCGCGCCCTTCGCGTAGTCAAAGAAGATGTCCGGCTCCCTGTGGGCCGAAATAATGCGCATCTCATAACTGACGCCCAGTCTGTCCAGGATATCCGCCGCCTTTTTCATGACGGGCATATCCGAATCGCTTCCCATAACAATACCAACCAGTGCCATACTATACGCTCCTTTTTGCGAAAATACTATATCCATTCAATCATAAACACAAAGAAGTCCCAGTGCAAGCTTTTTAAAGTCCGCCTCTCCTGCCCGGATCCTGCCTCCGGCCGCCTCCTTCAGGGCCTCCTGGAGGCCTTCCCGCTGGCGGGACCTTAAGATCTCGCCGGAAAACAGGGCCTGGTCTCCCGCGTGGCCGGCGGCAAACCGGGGGTCGGGGGCGCCGCCCCGGCAGCCTGTTTCCCTGTTCCCGGGAAGGAAAAGGCTCCTTCCCGCAGCGGAAAAGCCGCAGACAAGCCCCTCTTTTTCCAGGATCTCCGCGGCCCGCCGGACCAGGCGCCCGGAACCGGCATCCCAGGACAGGGTCACGGCGCACTCCTCCGGTCCTCCCGGCAGGGCCTTCAGGACCCGGTCCGCCGCGGCTCCTGCCGCCGTCTCCAGTTCCGTTTTCCCCATGGAAAGGAATGACTCCCGGAGGGCCCTTTCCCGGTCCGTGACGGGAACGCCCAGCAGATAGAGGGCGCGGGGATCCTCCGGGTCCTCCTCCATCAGGAGCCTCCGCAGGGGGCTCTCCTGACTCGTCCATTTTTCCGCCAGGTCCCAGGCCGCCTCGTCCCTGGCGTAGTCGCCCAGGGCCATGGAGATCCGGTCCCTGACATGACGGACCCTGGGGCGGCCGGTCCCCTCCGGTTCCCGAAAGGCGGACGAAAAGACCTGCCAGATCTCCAGGAAGAGCTCCATCCGGATCAGGAGCCGCTCCCGGCTGCCGCCCGCCGCCAGGCGGGGCATGGCATAGAGCTCCGCAAGGAGGGCGCTCAGGATGGGCCCGTGGCCCCTGCCCAGACGGTCTGCCGCAAAGGAAGGGTTCAGGTAAGAAGTCCCGTATCCCTCCGGAAGGAGGCCTCTCCACAGGGCCCGGTCCTCCCGGGCCAGGACCTCCTCAGAAGGCTGGAAGGCAAGGCCCTCCCGGCCTCTCTCCATCCGGTCCAGAAGCATGACGATCCACCCGGCACTGCTCCGGAAATAGTCCCGGAAGGCCGGGTGGACCAGGTCTTCTCCCGCCGCGATCTGGCGGATCCTTTCACTTGCCAGCTGATATCTGGTATCGATCACTGCTTTGCGCCGTATTCCTTATAATATGCCTCCAGGTCCGCTTTGACCTTCTCGTCGATCAGGACCTTTCCGCCTGTCTCCTTCCTGTAGAGGGCCTCTGTGACCTCCTCCATGGTGACGATGGCGGCGGTGGGGAAGCCGTAGAGGTCGGAGATCTCCTTCAGGGCCGTGACCTTTCCGCCCTTGCCGACCTCCATCCGGTCCAGAGAGACCATGAGGCCCACGATCTCCACCCTGGCCTGGGCCCGGAGGATAGGGACCGTCTCCTCCATGGACTTGCCGGAGGTGGTGACATCCTCGATGATCATGACCCGGTCGCCGTCCTTCAGGGAAGCGCCCAGGAGGATCCCGGCGTCGCCGTGGTCCTTGACCTCCTTGCGGTTGGAGCAGTAGCGGATCTCCTTCCCGTAGAGGGAACTGATGCCCATGCAGGCGGCCACGGAAAGAGGGATGCCCTTGTAGGCGGGCCCGAAGAGGACATCAAAGTCCAGGCCGTAGCGGTCGTGGATGGCCCTGGCGTAGAACTCGCCCAGGCGGATCAGCTGGGATCCGGTCTGATAGGCGCCCGCGTTCATGAAGAAGGGGGACTGTCTTCCGGACTTGAGGGTAAAGGACCCGAATTTCAGGACCTGGGATTCCACCATGAAATCAATGAACTGCTGCTTGTATTCCTGCATGCCGTTTCCTTTCTCGCAGATGCTTGTCTCTGTCTCGTATTTATGATCGACCCGTCAAAAGCGATCCAGCGGATCGTCCCGACGGGCTTTTTTCATCTCTCTTCGATGGCGCTCCGCAGGTCTTCGATCATGTCCAGGGCCGCCGCTCTGGAGGCGCCGGCGAAGTCCTTTTCCCCGAAGGAGGCGTAGGCAGGCTTGCGCCAGGCCGCGATGATGCCCCGGGAGGAATTGACGATGCAGCCCAGGCCCTCCCTGTCAAAGAAGTGGGCCAGGTCCCTGCCGGAGGCTCCCTG
Source organism: uncultured Lachnospiraceae bacterium (assembly GCA_946626215.1). Classification (GTDB taxonomy): domain Bacteria; phylum Bacillota; class Clostridia; order Lachnospirales; family Lachnospiraceae; genus CAG-791. The sequence continues at coordinate 13,495 of CAMOUD010000014.1, read as the reverse complement.
GGCTCCGTAGCCGGGGGCCAGGATAAAGGTATGGGGCATGAGCTCTCTCAGCCGCCTGCCCTGCTCGGGATAGGTGGCGCCGACCACGGCGCCCACGTTGCTGTAGGTCCCGTCCATGGAGGCTTCGCCCCATTCCACGACCTTGGCCGCGACCCTCTCATAGAGGGGACGGCCATCCTCCGTCCGTACGTCCTGGAACTCGCCGCTGGAGGGGTTGGAGGTCTTGACCAGGACGAAGATGCCCTTGTCCCAGGCGTTGCAGACATCCACGAAGGGTCTGATGCCGTCGGTCCCCAGATAGGGATTGACCGTGGCAAAGTCCGCGTCAAAGGCGGGCACCAGGTCCTCTCCGACCCTGGCCCTGCCCAGATGAGCGATGGCGTAGGACTCGGAGGTGGAGCCGATATCGCCCCGCTTGACGTCCGCGATGACGATCATGCCCTTCTCCCGGCAGTACCGGACGGTCCTGTCATAGGCGGCAAGGCCCGGCAGGCCGAACTGCTCGTACATGGCGATCTGGGGCTTGACGGCGGGAACGATATCGCAGACCGCGTCCACGATCTGCTTATTGAACTGCCAGACGGCTTCGGCCGCGATGGCAAGGGGGTCTGCCTGGGGCGTGCCCGCCCCGGCTTTCTTTGCCGCTTCCTCCAGGAGGCGGGAAGGGATAAAGGACAGGTTGGGGTCCAGACCGACCACCACGGGGGCCTTGGTCTGGCGGATCTTTTCGATGAGCCTGGATATCATGGACTTTTCTCCTTATCACAGAAATACACTGACAGGGGTCTTCTTTATCTTACCATAGCCGGGGCCTCTTTTGCATCAGGGCGATGTCTTCCCGGCTTCCGCCTCCCGCTTCCCCTCCGGAAGCTGGACCAGGAGGATGGCCAGGAACATGAGCCCGCATCCCAGAAGCTCCCTGGCCGTCAGAGCCTGTCCCAGGATCAGGAAGCCGGAAAGGACGGAGATCACGGATTCCAGAGACAGGATCAGGCTGGCGTAGGAGGGATCCGCGCCCTTCTGGCCGATGATCTGGCAGGTGTAGGCAACGCCGCAGGAAAAGATCCCCGCGTACAGGATGGGCCAGGCGGCGCCTGCCAGGGCAGGAAGGCCGATCTCCTCCAGGGGAAGGGCGAAGGCCAGGGACAGGGCCGCCGCCGTAAAGAACTGGAGGCTGGAAATGATCACCGGATCCGTATCCGGCGAAAAATGGTCGACGCAGAGGATATGGAGGGAAAAGACGCCCGCGCAGAGGATCAGGAGGAGGTCTCCTCTCTCCAGGTAAAAGCCTCCCTGCACGGACAGAAAATAGAGGCCCGCCGCCGCGATGGCCACCGATATCCAGAGCCTGATCCCGGAGGGCCGGCCCATGAAGAAATGGAAGACGGGGACCAGAATGATATACATGGCGGTCAGAAAGCCCGCCTTGCCCACGTCGGTGGTCAGAAGGGCCGCCTGCTGGAGGCTGGAAGCCGCGAACAGGAAGAGGCCGCAGAAGATGCCTGCCTGAAGGTTCCGGGAAGGCCGGAAGGCTCTCACATGGAGGACCTGTCTTCTGAAAAGGATGACGGGGACCAGGACCAGACCGCCCGCCAGGTAGCGGGCCGCGTTGAAGGTAAAGGGCCCTACATAGTCCATGCCCAGGCGCTGGGCCACAAAGGCCGTGCCCCAGATCGAGGCGGCCAGGAACAGGATCAGGGCGTTTCTGACAGGCAGTTTCAAATGGATCTCCTCTTCGCGCCTGCCCGGGTCGGGAAAGCCGGGCAGGGCAGGCCTTTTCGCCCGGCACTCCCGCACTATACCACGAAAAAGCGCCGAAGTCACCACTGACTTTTGTCAGCGGAGACTCAGGCGCTCTTTCTGTATCTCACAGGATCCTGTTTCTTTTGCCCGGGATCAGCCGATCCAGGCGATGACCTCCACCTCGCAGAGGACTCCCTTGGGGATCTCCTTCACGGCCACGCAGCTCCTGGCGGGCTTGCCGGTGAAATACTCCCCGTAGACCTCGTTGAAGGCCGCGAAGTCAGCCATGTCGGCCAGGAAGCAGGTGGTCTTGACCACGTGGGCGTAGTCGGTCCCGGCCTTCTTCAGGATCTTTCCGATGTTCTTCATGACGCGCTTGGCCTGGGTCCGGATGTCCTCGCCGTCGATCTCCCCGGTCCTGGGGTCGATGGGGATCTGGCCGGACGCTAAGAGGAAGCCCCCGGCCGTGATGGCCTGGGAATAGGGGCCGATGGCGGCAGGCGCCTTGCTGGTGGCAATGACGGAAAGACCGTCCTCCTCGCTCTCGGGCCTGTCATCGGACTCCGCCATTTTTTCATGCTTTCTGGCGTATTCCTCCAGCTCCGGGGTATGGACGGTGGGGATGGCTTCCAGCAGTTCTCCCTTTTTGGCCTTTTTTACCTTCTTCTCTTTTTCCTTTTTAGACATGTCTGCCTCCTTAAGCCTTCCGGCTTTCTGAAATGTATTTTACTCATGCCCCGGTCTCATCAAAGACCGCGTGCACGTAAAACCCCCGTTCATTCTGCTCGATGGAGACCACCTTCCCTTTCCTGGCCAGCATCCTCTGGTTCAGGGGCACGTTCCCGCTCATGGCCAGAGAGGGATCGATGGTGTAGTAATAGTTGCTGGGAAGGACGCCCTCCGTAACGGTGACTTCGTCCCCCTCCTTCAGGAGGCCCTCCCTTTCCATCTTGAAGATCATTTCCCGCATAGGCCTGCTCCTTCCTACTCTCTGACAATGGCGTGGCTGCGCAGATAGTCGGCCCAGAGGCCGTACTTGCTGGCGAAAAGGTGGATCCCGTCGCCCGAATAGGATTCGATCAGGTTCCCCTTGTCGTCACAGACCGCCCCGTTCATATCCAGATAGAAAACGGACCGGCCGTTGGCCAGGGTGGCGATGGCCTTGTTCCTCTGGACGATGATGGTGTTGTTGTAGGTGTCGCTCCCCTTCGCCACCTTCCGGGAAACATGCATGGATCCCTGCAGGTACAGGATGGCCTCGGGCTGCAGCTGGTGGATCATGGTCACGATCTTCCGGTACTTCTCATAGTAGAGCCGGGTATCGGGAATGCCCAGTTCATTGACCCCGATGGCAATATAGATCTTGTCATAGGGCGTCTCCCGGAGGACGTCCTCCAGGTAGCGTTCCTCTGCCCTGCTGCCGGGCCTGCGGAACTGGAGCTTGTGGTCCAGAAGGGTGTAGACCGTGACGGAATCCCTGGACAGGAAGGAGGTCCTGTCCCTGAGGCCCCCGTATTCGGCAAAGCCGGTGGTCCGGGAGTCCCCGATGAAAAGGGCCGTCTCGAAATAGGAGTCGTCCACGGACCGGAAGCTGTAGGTGGTCCCGGTCCTGCCGAAGAGGCCCTTCGTATCTGAATTATAGACCGTATCCTCGGGAGAAAGGAAGATGGGATCGGCGTTTCCGAAATCCTCCGCCCCGACCACGGGCGCGGAGACATTCTCGGGCAGGGCCGGCAGGGGCTTTCCTGTGGGGGAAGGGTCCACGTCGGGATCCATGTCATAGGGATCGGCGTCCCCGGCAGGCTCCTCCGGTTCGGCAGGAGGCGTCTCTGTCTCTTCTTCCTCCGAAGCCTCAGGTCCTTCCGTCTCTTCCTCTCCGCCGGTCTGTTCTCCGTCCCCAGCCGGAGCCTCGTCTTCCTTTCCATCCTCAGCCGGTGCCGCTTCAGGCTCCTCTTCCGCTGCTCCGGCAGCCGGATCTGAAGTCTCCTCCGGCCCGGTCCCTGTCTCAGCCTCCTCCGCGTCCGGCCGGCTCCAGGGAAAGACCCCGTCGTGAAGGCCCTCCATCAGGGCCGTCAGCCATGGCTCCCGGACCGGGTCCACCGGATAGGAGGCATAGACCGAGGTCCCGGCCGCGAAGGCGGCCAGGCTCAGCAGGCAGCTGGTGAGGACCAGGATCGCCAGCAGGGGGATCCTGCGGAAAAACTCTTTGATTCTTTCCAACATAAGGCTCCTTTGCCTGTATCAGAAACCGAAATACATGAAGGGATTCAGGTAGGCGTTGGCGGACATATAGACGGAGACCCAGAAGATGACCGTCAGGATCAGGAGGGAGATCCACCTGCGCCGGTGGCGGATGACCAGCCTGTAGACGCCGGGCACGCACAGAAGGACCGAGACCAGCAGAAAGGGCAGGTAACGGGCCAGATATTTGATAAAATCGCCCGAAAAGGCGGCTTCTCCCATCCCGAAGAAGGGAAAGAGCCTGGCAAAGTACATGGCGATGCCGGACAGGTCGGGAATGGCGAAGATCACCCAGGTCAGGGGGATCAGGACCAGGACGTGGAGGTGGCCCAGAAGGGGGAGCCGCTCCAGGATCCCTCGCACCGCCAGCTTTTCCCAGATGATCAGAAGGCCCAGGACCAGGCCCCAGAGCAGGAAGCCGAAGGTCCCTCCGTGCCAGAAGCCCGTCAGGGCCCAGACGATCAGAAGGTTCCTGGCCGTCATCAGGGCCCCCTGCCTGCTCCCGCCCAGGGGGATATAGACATAGTCCCTGAACCAGCTGCCCAGGGTCATGTGCCACTTGCGGTAGAAGTCGGAAATGCTGCCTGCCGCGTAGGGGTGCTCGAAGTTGACGATCCTGGGGAAGCCCAGCATCATGGCGGCCCCCGCCGCCATCATGGAATAGCCCCAGAAATCAAAGTAGAGCCTGAGGGAGTAGCCATAGGCTCCCAGCCAGGCCAGGGGAGTGGAGATGCTGTCAAAGCCGATCTTGGAGATGTCGTTCCAGAGGATGGCCAGCCGGTCCGCCAGCAGGACCTTCATGCCAAGGCCCATGACGAAGAACTCCAGGCCGTCCTCCAGTTTTTTCAGGGAGAACCTTCTGTCATAGGACCCGTCCAGACCGCCCTGGCCATAGCGCATGATGGGGCCCTGGGTCAGCTGGGGGAACATGCAGAAGTAGGCGGCCGTGTCCGCGAAGCCGGGCATGACGGCGATGTCCGTCCGGTACAGGTCGATCTGGTAGGACACCATCTTGAACAGGTAGAAGGACAGGCCCAGGGGGATGGAGAAGGACTCGGAAAAGAGGGACATGACCTTGAAAAAGACCAGGACGGCCAGGTCTGTGATCAGGACCGCCTGGAGGTAGCCCTTTCTCTGGTCCTGGCGGCTTTTCCGTATGTTCCTGCCGGGCTTTACATAGATCCACCGGCCCATGACGTAGTTGAAGAAAGTCAGGGCTACCAGGAGCAGGACATAAAAGCCGGCTCCGGAGGCGTAGAAGATCAGGCTTCCCACAAAGAGCACATGCATCCGGTAGGCCTCGGGCGTCAGCCAGTAAAGGAGGACGAAGACCGGCAGGAACCGGAAGATGAATTCCAGACTCGTAAATACAACCATTCAGCTTATTCCTTCAGGCTTTCTCCAGGAGGTCCCGGAGCTCGCCGATCAGATACAGGGACCCGGCCGCGAAGACCAGGTCTTTTTCCCCCTTCATGGACAGGACCTCCCTGAGGGCTGTCCGGGGGCTGTCAGAATACAAAAGCAGGACGTCCGCCCCGGCCCGGTCCCTGGCTTCCTCCAGGGTCCTCTGAAGGACCTGGCCGGAGAGGGCCCGGCTTCCCGCCATGGGAGCCGCGGCGAATACGTCAAAAAGGCCGGAGGACAGAAGGAGCCCGGCCATGCGCCCGTAGTCCTTGTCACCGACTACGGAAAAGAGAAGAATCCTGCGTCCGCCCTCCTCCGGGCGGATCTCCCTGACTGTATCCAGAAAGGCCCGGATCCCGTCGCTGTTATGGGCCCCGTCCAGAAAGACACCGGGCCTTGCCTCTTCCATCCGGCCGGGCCAGAAGGCCCGGGCCAGTCCCTCCTCGATGGCCGCCCGGCCGATCCTCTCATCTTCTTTTCCCAGAAGGAGGGCGCCGGAGGCCGCAAGGGCAGCGTTCTCGCACTGATAGAGGGCCCTGGTGGCCAGGACGGCGCGGACAGGGCCGTCTCCGCCCTCTGTATGATAGCCACAGTTCAGAGAAAAATCAATGCCGCCGGGGCAGGGCCTGGATCCCTGCCAGAGGTCCGGCCCGATCTCATAAAGGGGAGCCCCCATCTCTCCGGCCCTTTCCCGGAAAACGGCCAGGGCTTCGGGCGGGTCTGTCAGGGTCAGGGCCGGGACGCCTTTCCGGAGGATCCCCGCCTTTTCTCCCGCTATGGAGGACAGAGTATCCCCCAGATAGAGGGTATGGTCGATGCCGATCCTGGTCAGGATGGTCAGGACCTTGCCCTCCGCCGTATTGGTGGCGTCCAGCCTGCCTCCCAGGCCGGTCTCCAGGACCAGGTATTCAGGCGCCTGCCTCCGGAAATAGTCCATGGCCATGAGGAAGAGGAACTCAAAGTAGGCCGGATGGGGCAGGCCGTCCTTCCCGCACAGGGAAAGGACCCTCTCATAGGAGGCCAGGAAATCCTCCTCCGGGATCAGGTCCCCGTCCAGCCGGATCCGTTCCCGGATATCGGACAGGTGGGGGGAAATAAAAAGTCCGGTCCCGGCCCCGGCCGCTCTCAGGATCCGGTCCAGGTAGGCGCAGACCGATCCCTTGCCGTTGGTCCCCGCCACATGGATGATCCGGGAGGGCAGGCGTCCGGCGCCCAGGAGGGCCAGATAGGCCCTGGTCACCTCCGGCGTATTCTTCTTTGTGAACCGGGGAATGCTTTCTATATAGGAAGCGGCGGCCTCCATTTCCTCCCGGCGCGGGGATCTTTCCATGGTCTCTCCTTTCCGGGAGCCTTTCTCCCGGAGACGGTCCTCTGCCCTGAAACAAGACCCGGGCCCGCAGGGGCCCGGGTCCTTCATGAACCTGTTCGGCTTTACATCCTTGCCAGCTGGTCCAGCTCTCTGCGCACGCCTTCCAGCTGCTGCTGGTATCTGGCCTGCTTTTCCTTTTCCTGGTCGACCTTGGCCTTGGGAGCCTTGGCCAGGAAGCGTTCATTGGACAGCATGCCTTCGCAGCGCTTCAGCTCGCCGAGAAGGCGCTTTTCTTCCTTCTTCAGTCTTTCCGTCTCCGCCGCCACATCCAGCAGGTCTGCCAGAGGGATGTAGATGGTCTCCTGGGGCAGGACCGCGGAAACCGATCCTTCCGGCACGGCGGACTTGTCCGCTGCCAGGACCGTTTCAGAGGCGAAGGCCAGGGTCCTGAAGAAGATCTCATCCTCCCGGAAGATATCCAGGACGGCCGGATCCTCGGACACGATGATGACCTTGGCCTTTCTGGAAGGCGCCACATTCCTCTCGGCGCGGACGTTCCGGATGGCCCGGACCGCTTCCTTGACAAGGCCGATGCCCTCTTCCTCATGAGGGAAGGAGAAGTCCTCCCGGTAGACGGGCCATGCGGAAAGCATGATAGTCTCTTCCCTGCTCTGGATGGTGGTGAAGATCTCTTCCGTAATGAAGGGCATGTAGGGGTGGAGGAGCTTGAGGGAGGTGATCAGGACGGTCTGCAGGGTCCAGAGAGCCGCCTCCCTGGTCTTCTCGTCGTCAGACTGATAGAGCCTGGGCTTGACCATCTCGATGTACCAGTCGCAGAACTCATCCCAGATGAAGTCATAGACCTTCTGGACCGCGATGCCCAGCTCATACTTCTCCATATTTTCAGTGGCTTCCCTGACTACGGTGTTGCAGCGGGAAAGGATCCACTTGTCTTCCGCGTTCAGGCCTTCCGGCATGACGTCGCCTGCCTCCTCGCCTTCCTTCATGTTCATCATGATGAAGCGGCTGGCGTTCCAGACCTTGTTGCCGAAGTTGCGGTTGGCGATGACTCGTTCGTTGTAGAAGCGCATGTCGTTGCCGGGCGCGTTGCCGGTGATCAGGGTCATGCGAAGGGCGTCGGCGCCGAAGTCCCGGATGATCTCCAGGGGGTCGATGCCGTTGTTGAGGGACTTGCTCATCTTGCGTCCCAGGGCGTCCCTGACCAGGCCGTGGAAAAGCACGGTATGGAAGGGCTTCTCTCCCATCTGCTCATAGCCGGAGAAGATCATCCGGATGACCCAGAAGAAGATGATGTCATAGCCGGTGACCAGGACATCGGTGGGATAGAAGTAGTCCAGCTCCTCGGTCTTATCCGGCCATCCCAGGGTGGAGAAGGGCCAGAGGGCGGAGGAGAACCAGGTATCCAGGGTATCGGGATCCTGGGTCAGGCTGTTGTGTCCGCAGCAGGGGCAGGTCTCCGGCATGGAATCGGCCACGGTGATCTCACCGCACTTGTCGCAGGTATAGGCCGGGATCCTGTGGCCCCACCAGAGCTGGCGGCTGATGCACCAGTCCCGGATGCCGCCGGTCCAGTTGAAGTAGGTCTTTTCCATCCGCTTGGGGATCAGCTTGATATCGCCGTTCCTGACAGCCTCCTCGGCGGGCTTGATGAGCTCGTCCATCTTTACGAACCACTGGGGCTTGATCATGGGCTCCACGGTGGTGCCGCAGCGGTCGTGGGTGCCGACGTTGTGGACATGGTCCTCAATGCCGACCAGAAGGCCCATCTCCTCCAGTTCCCTGACGATCTGGGCCCGGCAGGCGTAGCGGTCCATGCCGGCGAACTTGCCGCCGTTCTCATTGATGGTGGCGTCATCGTTCAGGATGTTGATCTCGGGCAGGCCGTGGCGCTTGCCGACCTCAAAGTCGTTGGGGTCATGGGCAGGCGTGATCTTGACGACGCCGGTCCCGAACTCTCTGTCCACGTATTCGTCCGCCACGACGGGGATCTGCCGGTCCACGAAGGGCAGGAAGACCTTCTGTCCGATCAGGTCCTGGTAGCGCTCATCCTCGGGATGGACGGCCACGGCCGTATCGCCCAGCATGGTCTCGGGACGGGTGGTGGCGAATTCCAGGAACCGGGTCCTGCTGACGGACCCGTCGGCCTCGATCAGGGGGTATTTGATATGCCAGAAGTGGCCGGCCTGTTCCTCATACTGGACCTCGGCGTCGGAAATGGAGGTCTTGCAGACAGGGCACCAGTTGATGATCCGGCTCCCCTTGTAGATCCAGCCCTTCTTATGCATCTTGATGAAGACTTCCTGGACGGCCTTGCTGCAGCCCTCGTCCATGGTGAAGCGTTCCCGGTCCCAGTCACAGGAGGAGCCCAGCTTCTTGAGCTGGTTCACGATCCGGCTGCCGTACTCGGCCCGCCACTCCCAGCACTTCTCCAGGAAGCCTTCCCGGCCCAGGTCGTTCTTGTTGATGCCCTGCTTCTTCAGGGAATCAATGACCTTGACCTCGGTGGCGATGGCGGCATGGTCGGTGCCGGGCTGCCAGAGGGTGTTGTAGCCCTGCATCCTCTTGAAGCGGATCAGGATGTCCTGCATGGTATTGTCCAGGGCGTGGCCCATGTGGAGCTGCCCGGTGATGTTCGGCGGCGGGATCACGATGGTGAAGGGCTTTCTGGTCCTGTCCACCTCAGCGTGAAAATACTTCTTCTCTTCCCAGTTCTTGTATATACGATCCTCAATCCCCTGGGGATCATAGGTCTTGGCCAGTTCCTTGCGCATGAATGGATCTCCTCCTCTGATAAATTCTAAGGCGTGCCTGAAATTAGATATTACCGTCTGTCAGAGCGTTTGTCAATTTATGAGGAGGAAGGAAAGAAAGCCGGGAGACGACAAAAGAGACCGCAGGAGCTTTCTGCTCCTGCGGTCTCCCGGGATCGTACTTTCAGTAAAGCTGAATCAGAAGTTAGCTTCGAAGAAAGCTTTCAGCTTTGCGCAGTTGCCTTCAGCATCGCCGCCTTCGACGTTAACGGTAACGCTCTGGCCCTGCTTGATGCCCAGGCCCATGATCTGCATAAGCTTCTTGCCGTCTGCGGACTTGCCTGCTTCGTTGGTCAGGGTAACGGTGGAATCATAGGTCTTGATTTCCTTAACAAGCTGTCCGGCGGGACGTGCGTGGATACCTACGGGATCAGTAACAACATACTTGAACTGTGCCATTAATTTTTCCTCCTTGAATTGTTGCGCCTGCGCGCTGTTCTTGCTGAAAGTATTGTATAACATTTGAATCAAATTGTCGACCGCAAGAAAGAAATATTCATGCACAATTCATAATTCCGGTCCCCGTCCCCTCCAAGAGGGGGCCCGGAAAAAAGAGCATCTTCCATTTCCGCAGAAAAATGTTTATAATTTTACCGATTGCGCGTACAGCCGACAGGAGGTCATATGGAAAAACAAGCTGCGGCCGGAAAAAAGGCCTGGTTCCTTCGGGGACTCCGGGACGGGATACCCATCTGCATGGGCTATTTTGCCGTTTCCTTTGCCCTGGGCATCGCCGCCAGGGAGATCGGCATGACCTGGTATCAGGCAGCCCTCATGTCCATGGGCATGGTGGCTTCGGCCGGCGAGTTCGCTGCCCTGGTCCTGATCGGGTCCGGAGCCGGCGCCTTTGAGATGATCACCACCACCATCATCGTCAACCTCCGCTATCTCCTCATGAGCACGGCCCTGTCCCAGAAGCTGAAAAGCGATATTCCCGTCATCCACCGGTTCCTGACGGCCTACTGCATTACCGATGAGATCTTCGGCCTGTCCGCCGCTGTGGAGGGCTATCTGGAGCCCGTCTATACCTACGGCATGACCATCGTTTCCGTGGCAGGCTGGACCTCGGGCACGGCCCTGGGCGTCCTGGTCGGCAACATCCTGCCCCTCTGGGCCTCCAACGCCATGAGCGTCTCCCTCTACGGCATGTTCCTGGCCATCATCATCCCGCCCGCCAGGACCAACCACTTCCTGGGCGGCCTGGTGGCCGTATCCATGGCAGCCAGCTGGATCTTCTCCGAGCTGCCTTTCACCTCCGGCATTTCCACCGGCTTCCGGGTCATCATCCTGACCCTCCTGATCGCCGGCATCGCGGCCTGGATCCGCCCCGTGGAGGAAACAGCATGACCAGAAATATCTACGGATCCCTCCTGATCCTGTGCGTGACCATCTACATGATCCGCATGCTTCCCCTGCTTTTCTTAAGGAGGACCATCACCAACCGCTGGCTCAGGTCCTTCCTCTATTACGTCCCCTATGTGACCCTGGCCGTCATGACCTTCCCGGCCATCCTGGGGGCCACGGACAAGGTCTGGTCCGGCGCGGCCGCCCTTCTGGTGGGCCTTGCTGCCGCCTGGATCAACGGCGACCTCTTTGTGGTGGCCATCAGCTGCTGCGTGACCGTTTTCCTGACCGGCTTCTTTTTCTGATCCCCTCTTCAGACTTTTTTGAGGATCGGTTCCTCTTTTGGTCATCATTCGGACACGGATTTTTCACAGATTACCTTTAGGATATGGGTCAGCAGGCCCGGAGAGGCCCGCGCATCCCATCCAAGTGCCAAGAAGCCGCCTGCCGGGAGCACAGCAGGACAGGCCGGGCGTTTTCCTGTGCTCCCGGAGAGTATTTTCCATGCGTGATTTTTTCAGCCGGCTTCGGTATAAAACATCCGTCTTCATGCGGGGACGCTGCGGCGGAGACCAGTTCTCCCGTTTTCTTTCCTTTGCCCTCATCGTCCTGATCGTCCTCAATCTCTTCCTGCGGAGAAGGATCCTGGGGCTTCTGGCATGGGCCGTCCTCATCTATATGTATTTCCGGATCTTTTCCAAGAACATACCCCGGCGATACGCCGAGAACCAGAAGTATCTGCAGGTCAGGGCCAGGGTCCTGGGCCTTTTCGGCCGCTCCGGCGGGTCCGGCAGGTCCTTTAAGGAGGAGGCCGAATACAGAAAGGCCTACAAGATCTTCAAGTGCCCCTCCTGCGGCCAGAAGATCCGGATCCCCAGAGGCAAGGGCCAGATCATGATCTCCTGTCCCAAATGCCGGACAGAGTTCGAAAAGCGCAGCTGACGCGGCAGGACGGAGGTCTTCATGTTCGGATATGTCGTTCCCAATGAACAGGAGCTCAAGCTCTATGAATATGATGAATACAGGTCCTGCTACTGCGGGCTCTGCCGGGCCCTCCGGGACCGCTACGGCGCGGCCGGCCAGATGACCCTCAGCTACGACCTGACCTTTCTCTCCCTTCTTCTGGAGTCCCTCTATGAGCCGGACCTCAGGAAGGAAAAGATCCGCTGCGCGGTCCATCCCGGAAAGCCCCATCCCACCAGGCGGTCTTCCTTTACCGACTACGCCGCCGATATGAACATCCTTCTTACCTATTATTCCTGCCTGGATGACTGGAAGGATGAAAAGGACATGAAAAAAAGAGCCCTGGCCAGGGCCCTTAAGAAAAAAGCGGAGTCTGTCATGGAGGCCTATCCTCAAAAGGCAGCCGTCATCCGGGAGAGCCTGGAGGAGCTGGGCAGGCTGGAGCAGGCAGGCTGTAAGGAGCCCGACCTGGTCAGCGGCTGCTTTGGCAGGGTCCTCTCCGAGGTCTTTGCTGTCCGGTCCGATGAATGGGAGGCCCGGCTCCGGACCATGGGCTTTTACCTGGGCAAGTTCCTCTACCTCATGGACGCCTATGACGACCTGGAGAAGGACCTGGAAAAGGGCTGCTACAATCCCTTCAGGGCCCTCAGGGAGGATCCCTCCTATGAGGAGAAGGCCCATGCCATGATGACCATGATGATGGCGGAATGCTCCGCCGCGTTTGAACAGCTCCCCATCCTCAATGACCTTGCCATCCTCCGGAATATCCTTTATTCTGGAGTGTGGTCCCGCTATGACGCGGTCCAGAGGAAACGGCAGGCAGAAACTCCCGACGATCAGAAAGGTGACGCGTAATGTCAGATCCTTATAAAGTTCTTGGCGTATCCAGAGACGCCTCCGACGAAGAAATCAAAAAGGCCTATCGGAAGCTGAGCCGCAAATACCATCCCGACGCCAACATGGACAATCCCAACAAGGACCAGGCGGAGGAGATGTTCAAGCTGGTCCAGGAAGCCTATGAGCAGATCATGTATGAGAAGGCCCATCCCTACGCTTCCTCCGACAGGGGGACCGGATCCTCCTCGGCCGGCCCCGGCTACGCGGACGGCTCCTACTCCTATCAGGACTTCCAGGACTTCTTCAACCAGGCCTTCGGAGGCGCCTACTACGGAGGCGGCGCGGGCAGGGGGACCGGCTATACCAGCGAAGACGACGCCCATATGCAGGCCGCGGCCAACTACATCAACAACCGCCGCTACCAGGAGGCCCTCAACGTCCTTTCGGGCATTTCCGACCGGACGGCCCGCTGGTATTACTATTCCGCGGTGGCCAACGCCGGCATCGGCAACAACGTCCTGGCCCTCCAGCAGGCCCAGATGGCGGTCCAGATGGAGCCTGACAACTATGTCTACCAGAACCTGGTCACCCGCCTCCAGAGCGGAGGCAGCTGGTATACCAGCCGGCAGGCCCCCTACAGGACCAACCAGGTCGACACCGGTTCCTGGTGCCTGCGCATGTGCCTCCTGAACCTCTTCCTGAATCTCTTCTGCGGCGGCAGATGGTACTGCTGCTGACAGACAGGCATCTGAAGAAGCCTGTTCCGGCAAAACAGAAGCATGTGAAGCATAAAGAAAAGAGCCCGTCAGGGCTCTTTTCTGTT
>CAMOUD010000013.1 GCA_946626215.1 uncultured Lachnospiraceae bacterium | reverse complement strand
AGAGGCCGCAGGACTGACAGGAGACGGCTGAAGACCGGAAAAGGGCGAAGGGGGACTTCCCGCGGGGAGGCATCCCCCTTCCTTTTTCGCGGAGCCAAGGAGGGAAGAGAAGAATCAGTCAGACAGCGGCAGGACCGCTGTCTTTTTTTGGCAGGACCTTTCGAAAGGATTGACCCCGGCGCCCAACTGGGCGATTATAAATGGAGAACAGTTCGTACGTAATGCGGGGTCACAGATATGCTGGAAAGACAAGGTGAGGGAAGACCTCTGACACTGACAGAGGCAAAGGGATACCTGGACTGGATCCGGAGCGCGGACGCTCTGGAGCTGTATATAGAGGAGACAGAGACCTTTCCCCGGCTCCTGATCCCTTACATGATGAATGACGCGGCGGAGTATTACCTGAAGTTCGATGACTGCCGGTTTTCCCGGGACCTTGCCAGGGAAGAGGACCTGACAGGTGCCTCGGCCTTTCTGGCGGGACGGGGGACCTCGGCCGCCCTGGTCATCCGGCCCCGGTCCGGCGCCATGGTATCGGTCTGGTTCCGTCAGGTCTATCTGTGCGGAGCCTGCTACCGCTACGGGGATATCGGACATGACTGGCGGTCTTCTCCCGGCCAGGAGGATATCCGCCGCCTGGTCAACCTGGTCTGCGTCCTTCACGACAAGATGGAATATCTGGGACCGGCCGGCTGCAACGAACTGGAGAGGGACCTTCTGCTGCTGGCGGAATTCGGGCCCTTCCGCTGGTATTCTCCCATTGACGAGAGCATCCTGGACTGGTACAGGGAAAGTCCCGAGGGCGCTGAGGCGGCCCGGCAGGCGGCCCTTTCAGCCGGAGACCGGGTCCTCGCGGAAGCCATCGGAGCCTACGCCGGGTCCCTGAAGGGGGACAGGGCCGATCCGGAGGCGGTCAGGGCCCTGGCAGAGCTCCTGGCCCTGCCGGAGCACGCGGCCTTCATCGACCTGATCGAGAGCCGGATCCGGGCGGCTTCCAGCCGCTGGCCCCTCCGGTCCTACGGGGGGAAACAGGACGCGGAAAACGCCTACCAGCGCCAGCGGGTCACCTATCACTATAAGCAGGAGGGCTATGAGGGAGACTACCCCCTCCTCTACAAAAAGGATAAGAACGGGACTGTGGTCCGCCGGGTCCGCCTGGTGGAGGAACAGCCTTTTACGGTCATGGAGGATGAAGGCGTCCGCTTCCGGATCTTTTCCATGGCCAGGGACCTGACGGGGCCCGTCGGGCTCCGCTTCCGGAGGGAATGACATCACCCCGAAGGAGCAGGAAAAACAAGAGGAACAGGCAGACAGGTTTCCGGGAGTTGAGGTATGCGGGAGGAAACAGCCTTTTCACGGCCGCTTTCAGGCGGCGGAGGAAGACATGAGAATACGCAGCGCAGTGCCCGAAGACCTGGAGGCCATCTGCAGGATCGAGGAAGCCTGCTTCGGCAGGTCCGGCAGGGAGAGCAAGCGGAACCTGAAGGAGAGGCTCCGCCTCAGTCCCGGTCACTTCTGGGTCATGGAGGAGGAAGAGACCGGCAGGATCGTCAGCATGCTGTACGGCATGTCGGCGCCCATCTCCAGTCTCTACCATGAGGAATTCATGTACCCCTATGTCCATGACGAGGAGGCGGACTGGGACCTGATCGTCATCGCCGCGACCCTGCCCGGATACCGGGGCCGGGGATACGCGGGAGAGCTCCTGGCCAGGGCCATCCGGTCGGCCAGGGAGCGGGGGAAGCGGGGCCTGGCCGGCGTATGCCGGGAGGGAATGGTCCCCTATTATGAGGCCTTCGGCTTTACGGACCGGGGCCCCTACGATCACCGGAAGGGAGAGAAGATCCACTGGCATGAGCTGAGGCTCCTTCTCCCGGAAGAGGACGAAGAAGACATACCATAAGGCAGCCGTGAGGCAGCCATAAGGAATACCGTATGGAGCGCCGGAAGACAGGAGAGACCTATGACGCTAAGGGATGAGATCCTTGCAGTTGAAACCAACATGAGCCGGATCCTGGTGGGCTGTGAGTCCGTCACCAGGCTGGTCCTGACCGCCCTCATCACGGGCGGCCATGTCCTTTTGGAGGACCTGCCCGGGACCGGCAAGACCACCCTGGCCCGGGTCCTGGCCCGGTCCCTGGACGCCTCCTTCCAGAGGATCCAGTTCACGCCGGACCTCCTGCCCACGGACGTGACGGGCCTGTCCGTCTATTCCCAGGCGGAGGGGACCTTTACCTTCCGGCCGGGCCCGGTCTTTGCCAACATCCTCCTGGCCGATGAGATCAACCGGGCCACGCCCCGGACCCAGGCGGGCCTCCTGGAGTGCATGGAGGAGCGGCAGGTCACCACGGACGGAAAGACCAGGCCCCTGCCGGCCCCCTTCTTTGTCATCGCCACCCAGAACCCCATCGATACCAGCGGGACCTTTCCCCTGCCGGAAGCCCAGCTGGACCGCTTTCTCATGCGCCTGTCCCTGGGCCTTCCGGACCTGGAAAGGGAGATCCGGATCATGGAGCGGTTCCTGACCGGGTCCGAGGAGGCCTCCCTGTCTCCCGTGACCGGAGCGGAGACCGTCCTTGCCGCCGGCCGGGAGGCCAGGAAGGTCCGCGTGTCCCCGGACCTCATGGACTACATGGGCCGGCTGGTCATGGCCACCAGGAGCCGGTCCGACCTGGCCGCCGGGGTCAGCCCCCGGGGGACCCTGGCCCTCCTGCACGCGGCCCAGAGCCTGGCCTTTCTGGAGGGCAGGACCTACGTGGTGCCCGAGGACATCGAGACTCTGGCCGTCCCGGTCCTGGCCCACCGCCTGGTCCCTGCCGGCCGCTACGGCAGGACCAGCCAGCAGAAGGCCATCCTGGAGGAGATCCTCGCGGGCCTGCCCGTGCCCACGGAAGCCTTCACGGAGGGGACCTGATGCTGATCATCTGGATCCCGGTCAGCCTCCTCGTCTTCTACCTGGTCCTCCGCCTTATCTACCGCTTCCTCTGGAAAAAGGGCCTGTCCGTGTCTCTGTATTTTGAGGAGAAAAAGGTGGAGGAGGGGACAAGCGTGACCCTGGTGGAGAAGGTGACCAACGACAAGGGCCTGCCCCTGCCCGTGGTCAGGCTCTCCTTCAAGCTGGACCGGTCCCTGGTCATTGAGGAGGACGAGAACGCCTCCGTCTCCGACAGGACCAACGTGTCCGAATACTTCGGCCTTTTCGGACATGAGGAAGTGAAAAGGCGCCAGAAGGTCAGGGCCTCGAAGCGGGGCGTCTACGGGATCGAAACGGCCTCTCTCATCCTGCCCGACTTTTTCACCGAGGATATCCGGGCGGCCCAGTATCCCCAGGAGGGGACCCTGATGGTGGCGCCCTCCATGCTGGATACGGCCCCCGCCGCGGACGTGTCCCGCCAGATCGTGGGCCAGGTCCTTTCCAGGGCCAGGCTCTACCAGGATATCTTTTCCTTCCGGGGCATCCGCGAATATGTCCCCGGCGACCCCCTGTCCATGGTCAACTGGAAGGCCTCGGCCAGGACCGGGTCTTACATGGTCAACATGCGGGAGTATACGGGCGGGATCCAGCTCCGCATCCTTCTGGACCTGGAGAGGCCGGCCATCCGCTACTCTCCCGAGATCCTGGAGGACGCCATCCGCCTGGCCTATACCCTGGCCGGGGACTGCATCCGGCGGAGGATCCCGGTCAGCCTTGTTTCCAACGGCCGGGACCCTGCCACCGGCCGGGAGACGGAGGTCCCCGCCGGCAGCTCGGACCAGCACATGGGGACCCTGGGCGAGGCCCTGGCCAGGATCAGCCTGGACCTGCCGGCCGATGACTTTTCCGCGATCCTCAGGCAGGAGCGGGAGAACCCGCCCCCGGACCCGGCCGCCCTCTGCCTGATCGCCTCGGCCCAGTCCGACGCCCTGATCCGGGAGGCAGGCGCCCTGTCCGAGGCCTGCGGGGGCCTGGTATGGATCTGCCCCCTGGACCCCGAGATCGATCGAAAGCCCCTGCCCCGCCACATCACCTTCCTTCCGGTGGAACTCTAGGACTGCCGGGAACAGAAAGAAGAGGAAACGCCATGGGACCGGATCCGGACCGTTTTTACCGGGAAAGGACCAGCCTCCGGATCGTGAGGCTTTTCACCAACATGACCCTTTACATGACCCTGACAGGGACCGCGGCCCTTCTGACCGGAGCCGCCTTGTCCTCCCTGGCAGGGGGCTTTGCCTGCCTGGCCTTCCTGATCCTTTCCACTGACCAGATCCAGCACAGGATCCGGGGCATCAGGCCCTACAGCCTGGCCTGCCTGGTCACGGGAGGCCTTTTTCTTCTGGGGTCTCATCTGGCCCTGCCGGGGCTCTGGCCCCTCCATCTGGTCCTGGTCCTGGCCCAGACCGTCTGGCTCTATCAGGCCAGGGCGGGAGGCTTCCGGCTCTTCGCCCCCAGGCCCGGCCATATCCTCCTGCCCTTCGGGGTCTGGACCCTGGGGATCGTCATGGAGGAGCCCTCCCTCAAGGTCCTGGCCCTGGCGGCAGAGATCCTTCTGGGCCTCCTCTACCTGGCCTTCCTGAACCTCAAGAGCCTGGACCGGACCTATACGGCCGCCTCGGAAAAGACCCGGGTCCCCTACCGGAAGATCGGCCGCCTCAACGGCCTCCTGCTCCTGGCCTATCTGGGCGGGGCCCTTCTCCTCTGTCTGGGCCTCATGGGCCTCTACGCGGGGGATGACCTGATCCGCCTGGTCCCCCGGGCCTCCATGGCCCTCTTCGCCCTCTTTCTGGGAGGCATCCTCTGGCTGGCGGTCCACCTTTTTCCGCCCGAGGCCGCGGAGGCGGCGGCCCAGGCGGCGGAAGAGGCCCAGGCGGGCCTTTCCGGCGGGACCGCCGCTCCCTGGGTCCGGATGCTCTGGACCCTCCTGACCTGGATCCTGGGGTTTTTCCTTCTTGCCATCCTTCTGGCGGGCCTCTGCAGGGCCCTTCAGTCCTTCTGCTATGACTTCCGGTCCGCGGATCCCGAAACGGGAGATACCAGGAAACGGACCCAGGCGGCGGAGACCAGGACCAGGCTCCGGAGAAGAAGGAAGAGGCCGCTGGGCTTTTCTCCCCCGGACCGGATCCGGCGCGCCTACGCCTCCCTGATCCTGTCCCAGCCTGGCGCCGGGGAGATCCTGGCCTCGGACACCCCCAGCCGGCTGGAGGAAAAGGCGGCCGGGAAGGCCGCCCGGGAGTCCTCCGCCTGGCAGAGGATCCACGTCCTTTATGAAAAGGCCAGGTACGGAGAGGAGGCCTCGGGCCGGGACCTGAAGGAACTTGCGGAAGCAAAAAAAGAGCTGGCGCGGGGCGCCGGCTCAGGAGAATAAGAGGGACAGGCCTGGCCCCGGGGGGCCTGCCTGTCCTTGTCTGCGCGCGGGTATTGATTCTTCCGGGACCTTTTCAGTCCTTTCTTCAGTCCTTTCTTCAGTCCTTCTTCCTTCCATAGCGGAGGGGCTCTGAGACCGTCCTGTTGAAGAAGGCGATGACGGGGCCCATGAAGAAGGCCGTCAGGACGGTGCCGATGCCGATGGTCTGGCCCAGGACAAAGCCTGTCAGGACACAGATCAGGTCGGTCCCGATCCTCAGGTACTGGAAGGGGACGGGGGTTGCCTCGGCCAGGGTCAGGGCGATAAAATCATAGGTGGAAACGCCCATGTCCGCCACGAAGTAGAGGGACGAGGAAAAGCACATGAAGACCAGGGCCGCGGCCAGGAAAAGGCAGCGGGTAAGGAGAGAGGGCTGGGGGAACAGAGAGGCGAAGAGGCCTGTGAAGTATTCCGCCACATAGCCCAGGAGAAAGAGGTTGATCAGGGTCCCCAGGCCGATCTTCTTTCTGGCAAAGAAGAACATGAAGACCAGGAGAAGGGCGTTGAGAAGCATGTAGAAGGTGCCGTAGCCCAGAGGGGTCAGGGACCATACGCCGTGGGCGAAGGACTGGAAGGGGTCCATGCCGAAGGCGGAAAATCCGAACATGGCGACGCAGACTCCGCAGAGGAGGACGCCGGCTACGGTCATGCATATTCTTCTTTGGAACTCATTCATGGCTGCTCCTTTCAAGGCCGGCAGGCTGCCGGACAGGCTCCATTATAGGAAGAGGGACCTGCCCTTTTCCATGGATTTTTGTCGCCTGTTTTCGGCAGACTTTGCGTTCTGCCGGAAAGGGCAGGAGGAAAAAGAAAAAGATGAAGGAAAAAAAGGTCGTCCGGGTGGTCTGCGCCGTCATCCGGAAGGGGAACAGGGTCTTCGCGACCCAGCGGGGCTACGGAGACTATAAGGACGGCTGGGAATTCCCCGGAGGCAAGATCGAGGAGGGGGAGACCCCGGAGGAGGCCCTGGTCCGGGAGATCCGGGAGGAGCTGGACACCCTGGTCAGGGTGGGAGAGCGGATCGATACCCTGGAGCATGACTATCCGGACTTCCACCTGTCCATGGACTGCTTCTGGTGTGAGATCGGGGCCGGGTCCCCGGTCCTCCTGGAGCATGAGGCGGCCAGGTGGCTGGGCCCGGATACCCTGGACGGGGTGGACTGGCTGCCGGCCGACAGGGCCCTCACAGACCGGATCCGCAGGGCCCTGGAGGAGGATGAGGAAGGGAACTTTTAAGGAAGAGGACAGAGACAGAACAGAAGGAGCAGAAAAGAAGGGGATGGAAATGAGAGAAACGATCATCCGGCGCTGCCTGCTGGCCGCGGGCCTTGGCGCCTTCGCCTACGGAGCCCTGACCGGAGAGACCCTGATCGTCCTCCGCAAGGCGGCGGCCGTCTGTCTGGAGTGCATCGGCATTGGATAGGAAAATACCTTCCGGACAGGTCCTCCGGAAATGGGTCCAGGGGCTTTCCGGCCTCCTGCAGAACGCCCACCTGACCGGCTTTGTGACCGGCAGGCTCTATAAGGGCCCCCTCAAGCGCTTCTGCGTCCCGGGCATGAACTGCTATTCCTGCCCGGGCGCCCTGGGCGCCTGCCCCATCGGGGCCCTCCAGGCCGTCCTGGGAGAGAGAAAGGCCCGGTTCCCCTTCTATGTCCTGGGGTATCTGACCATGATCGGGGCCCTCCTGGGCCGCTTCGTCTGCGGCTGGCTCTGCCTCTTCGGCCTGGTCCAGGAGCTCCTCTGCCTGGTCCCGGTCAGAAAGGTCCGGGTGCCGGAGAAGGCGGACAGGATCCTGCGGGGGGCCAAGTACCTCCTTCTTTTCCTGGCCGTCCTCCTTCTGCCGGTCCTGGTCCGGGACCGGTTCGGGGCAGGCACCCCCTGGTTCTGCAAGATCCTCTGCCCTGTGGGCATGCTGGAGGGAGGGATCCCTCTCTTTATCCTGGACAGGGCGATCCGGCCGGCGGCCCGCTTCCTCTATGCCTGGAAGCTGGGGATCCTGGTCCTGATCCTGGTCCTGTCCATGGTCATCCGGCGGCCCTTCTGCAAATATCTCTGCCCTCTGGGAGCCTTTTACGGCCTGTTTGCTAAGATCAGCCTGGTCCGGCTGGACCTGGACCGGAAGGCCTGCGTCTCCTGCGGAGCCTGCCGGAGGGCCTGCCCCATGGAGGCGGACCCTTCCCGGAAGCCGGACAGCGCCGAGTGCATCCGCTGCGGGGCCTGTACCGGAGCCTGCCCGGAGGGGGCCCTGTCCCTGGGCCTCCGGACAGGAAAAAAGCGCCGGGGAGAGGAGTTCCCGGCCGGAAAGGAGCGCCATGGAAAAGCCTGAGCACAACACATCCTTTTTCTTTATTCCCGTCCGTTTCCGGGACCCCGGCGACTACGCCGGCCTGACAGAGCGCCTGGACCATGACCCCTTATGGGAGGAGAGAAGAGACCGTCTCCGCTACCTCATGCGGTATGTATCGGACAAGCTGGAGGACCAGTGCCGCCATTATGTCCTGAAGGAGGACGCCTTTCCGGCCCTTTCCCTGCCGCCTGCCCGGAGCCTTTTCCATACCAGGTCCTTCCGGGAGAGCGCCGGCCGCCGGGACTACCGGTTCACCCTGGACGAGGTCCATCTCTATGTCTTCGAGACCTCCGTCTGCGTCCTGGCCTTCGGGATCTCCTTCGAGGACCCGGACCCCATGTCCGTCGCCGCCGGCATCTTCCACCTCAAGAACGTCTCCAGCGAGCGCTTTGCCCCGGAGGGGGAGAAGGCGGACAAAAAGAACGGCATGACCTTCCTGTCCCTGGCCGGGACCCTTCTGGCTCCCTATAGAGAGGACTTCGGTCTCCAGTTCTTCTTCTATATTTCCCGGGGAGCGGAGAGGGCCTCCTTCCTGACCCTGGTGGAGAGAGGGGACCTGAAGGACCAGGTGAGAGAGCTCTATTATCTTCGGAACGGCTACAACGACGGCTACGGGTATGTCCCCTGGCCGGAAAGGGAAAAGGAGGAGATCTTCTCCCTGACCCAGGGAGTCACCTGGGGCGTTTCCGCCGAGGGGGCCGCCTGCCTCTTCTGTCCCGCCTGCGGCAGGAAGGACTTTTACCAGAACGTCCTGATCCCCAACTTCAGGAGCCAGTATCTCTACATGTATGTCCTCCTGCTCCACCAGAAGTATGTCCTGTACATGTTCCTGACGGATATCGGCAAGGGACGGCGGAACGACCTGAAGACCCTGGAGGACTACCAGGCCCGGTTCCATGAGTTCGAGACGGACTTCGTCTTTTCCTTCGTTTCCGAGGTCCCCCAGTACCAGATCCTCTATGAAAGGGTCAGGCAGGCCTTTGCCCTGGATTCCATGTACCGGGACATCAACGACCCCCTGGTGACCCTGCGGGAGGAGAGGGAAAAGGAGGAGGAAGGGATCCGGGACGGCTTCCTCAACATCCTGACCCTCCTGACCATAGTCTCCGTCATGACGGACGGAGTCTCCCTGATCGGGGAGATGCTGGGGATCTTCGCGGAGGGGAACGCGCCCGCGTCGCCCGGCATGATCCTGGTCCGTCTGGTCCAGTTCCTCTACCTGATCGGCATCGTCCTCTTTATCCTGCGTTTCCGCAGGTCGGAAAGAAAGCGGGGGAAGAAGGAGGAGAAAGGAGAACAAGAATGAGAACGGGCAGACATTCCTACATGGCCTGCTTTCCGGATCCGGCCCTCCTGTGGGCCTTCGCGGACAAGGCCTTCCCGGACAGGCTGGAAAAGAGAGTCCGGTTCCCCCATGTGACCGTCCGCTATGAGCCGGACGAGGTCCCGGATGCCCTGATCGGGGAGAAGGTGAAGATCCGGGTGACAGGCTATGGGAACGACGGGACCAACGAAGGCCTCCTGGTGGAGATCGTATCCGCCTCCGAAGACCTCCGGGCCCTCCTGGATCTGATCCCCAGGCCCCACATCACCCTGTCCCTGTCCCGGGAGGGAAAGGCCGTGAATACGGCCCTCCTGGACTTTGGTCCCGCGGAGCCCTTCGAAATGGAGGCCGTCTTCGGGGCCTGGACCGGGTCCCGCCTGGTCCTTGGCAGGGAGGAGATCTGAGGACAGCTGAGGAAAGCAGGCGGGATCCGGGAAAAAAGACACACAAAAAAGAGAAGGACCGGGCTCCGGCGTCTGCCGGGCCCGGCCCTTTCCCGTCAGGGAATGGATCTTTTGCTCTGTGTCCTGTGCCGGAAGGATCCCTACCGGACCGAGACCTCGCCGGAAAGGACCCTTTTGTAGTCCTCGTAGTTCTTCCTGAGGAGGGCCGGGGTATCCAGCTCATAGGGACAGCGGGAGGCGCAGGTACCGCAGTGGAGGCAGCCCTCGATCTTCTTCATCTCCGCCTGCCAGCGGTCGTTCAGCCAGGCCTCGGAGGGGGCCCTGCGGAGCATGAGGCTCATGCGGGCGCAGTTGTTGATGGTGATGCCCGCCGGACAGGGCATGCAGTAGCCGCAGCCCCGGCAGAAATCGCCGGCCAGCTCCTGCCTTTCCTGTTCGATATAGGCCCGGAGCTCTTCGGTCATGACAGGGGCATGGTCCATGTAGGAGAGCCACTCCTCCAGCTCCTCCCTCCTCTGGATGCCCCAGATGGGCAGGACGCCCGGATGCTCTGTCATGAAGGCCATGGCCGCTTCGGACCGGTTGATGAGGCCGCCGGCCAGGCCCTTCATGGCGATGAAGCCCATGCCGTTCTTCAGGCAGGTATCCTTGAGCCGGATGTCCCGGTCGGAGGCCAGGTAGGAGAAGGGGAACTGGAGAGTTTCATAGAGGCCGCTCTCCGCGATCTCCTCGGCCACCCCGATCTTATGGGCCGTGATGCCGATGTGGCGGACCATGCCCTGCCTCTTTGCCTCCAGGAGGCATTCATACATGCCGGTCCCGTCCCCGGGCCGGAAGCACCGGGGGGCCTGGTGGAGCTGGTAGAGGTCGATATAGTCGGTCCTGAGGTTCTTCAGGGAGGTCTCCAGGTCCTTCCGGAAGCCCTCCGGGTCCTTCGAGTGGGTCTTGGTGGCGATGAAGACCTTGTCCCTGAGGCCCCTGGCCCCGAAGGCCAGGCCCACCTTGTTCTCAGAGTCGGTATAGGCCCTGGCGGTGTCAAAGAACCGCATGCCGCCTTCATAGGCTCTCTCAAGGAGGGAGACGGCGGTATCCGTGTCATCCCGCTGGATGGGAAGACAGCCGAAGGCGTTGGCCGGCACGGTGATGCCGGTCCTGCCGAGTGTACATGAGGGCGCGCTGGTATGCATGCTGAAGATCCCCTTTCTGATTTTTTCTTTGTCTGTATCTGTCTCTGCCTGTGCCGGAGAAAGGCCTTCTCAGTCCCCCGCGGCTCCGGAGCCCGGCTTTCCGTGGTGGACAAAGCCTCCGGCAGCCTCCCCGCCTCCTTCGTCCGTCCCTTCCGGTCCGTCTCCCAGGGCGAAGATCTCCGCGGCCAGGTCCCTGTGCAGGGGCAGGAGGCCGCCGCGTTTTTTGCGTGAGGTCCGGATCAGATGGGGGAGGATCCCCTGCCTTTCAAAGTCGGGGAAGATCTCATCGTCCAGGACCAGCCAGCCCCTGTGGGGGTGGGCCCTGAGCCAGTCCCGGATCCCGGTCCCCCGGTAATAGCTGCTGCCCGGGGTCTTGTCCGCGATGGTCAGGCCGCAGAGGGAAAGCATGTCCTCCAGGTAGTCCAGGTCCGGATCGGTCTGGAGGGCCTTGTCCGGATCCCAGCCGTCCTTCCAGGTGGAGGAAAGGACGATGAGGGCCTCATGGTCCCTGACGATGGAGGCCAGGACCCTGATGTGCCAGGGGTCCACGCCCATGTAGCCGGAGGGAGCCAGGACCCTGGTGGATCCGGTGTTCAGGACGCCGTCCACGTCCAGAAAAATGATGTTCCTCGGTGTATCTTCCATACATGCCTCCTTTCCGGGCCCGGGGGCCCCTTGTCTGGTGCGGGTGAGACCAGTATACACTCTGAGGGCCTTTTCTGATAAGGGAAAGGTCCCCGGATGGAAGAGGTTTTGTTTTACCGCCGGGTGGATGCTCTTTGGGCCAAAACCATGTATACTGATAGGAGCGCGAAAAAATGGCGCGGGATGTCCGCGCCGGAGAGGAGGAAACATGATCAGCAGAGAATTTACCGTCCAGGAGGCCGTGGTCCTGATGGGACTTCCGGCCAGCGGCAAGTCCACTCTGGCCCTGGAATACGCCCGGGCCGGCTATCAGGTCCATTCCTCCGACGCCATCCGGAAGAGGCTCTACGGGGATGAGTCCATCCAGGGAGAGGCGGCAAAGGTCTTTTCCACCCTCCACCGGGAGGTCCGGCAGGACCTGGCCCTGGGCCTTTCCGTGGTCTTTGACGCCACCAACCTGACCGCCAGGAACCGGAGGAGCTTCCTCCAGGAGATCGCGAAGTTCTCCTGCCGGAAGATCGGGGTCCTGGTCCTGGTCTCCCCGGAGGCCTGCCTGAAAAGGGACAGGGAGAGGGAGAGGACCGTGGGAAAGTCCGTGATCGCGGGCATGCTGCGGCGGTTCTCCGTCCCCATGCTCTTTGAGGGCTTTGACGAGATCCGGGTGGTCTACGACGACACCTGCCCCTATGTCTATGACCCGGCCCTGGCCAGGGGCTTCGACCAGGAGAACTCCCATCACCGCCTGACCCTGGACGCCCACATGGAAGCGGCCGGGGCCTACGCCAGGCAGCAGGGCTTTCCGGCCCCGGTCATCGAGGCGGCCGACTATCATGATATCGGCAAGCTCTATACCAAGGTCCACCGCAACATGCGGGGCCAGGAGACGGAGGAGGCCCACTTCTACGGCCATGAGTCCTACGGGGCCTACCTTTACCTTCTCTGGCGCTGGGGGGAGGCCTTCCGGGCAGGGGGAGGGACCGTTTCCCCCGGCCGGCAGGAGGAGATCTTCCGTATCGCCTTCCTGATCGAGAACCACATGCGGGCCTCCTATGTCTGGAGGGACTCGGAAAAGGCCAGGGAGAGGGACCGGGCCCTCATGGGAGAGGACCTCTATGAACAGCTTCTCCAGATCTCAGCCTGCGACCGGGCCGCCCACTGAGCGGAGGGAGCCCGGAATCATCCACCAAATCACTTATGACAGGTAAATCATGTATAAGATCCTAAGAAAAGACGCGGCGCCCCATATGGCCCGGAGGGTCCTGGACGGGATGGAATATCTGACCTTCCCGGCCCTGGAGGAGACGGGCCTGGTCCGGCACATGTTCGGGACCAGGGTCGGGGGCGTCAGCCGGGGCAAGTATGCCGAAGTCAATTTCTCCTATACTCTGGGCGATGAAAAGGAGGCCGTGGACGAGAACCTGAAAAGGGCCGCCGCCATCCTGGGCCGGGGCAGGTCCCTGGAGGACTTTGTCATGGGCCATCAGACCCATACCGACCACATCCGGGTGGTCACGGAGGCCGACCGGGGCAAGGGGACGGTCCGGGAGAGGGACTATTCCGACGTGGACGGCCTGGTCACCAACGTGCCCGGCCTGATCCTGACCACCTATCACGCCGACTGTCCCCCCGTCTATATCCTGGACCCGGTCCGGAGGGCCATCGGCCTGGCCCACTCGGGCTGGAAGGGGACCGTGTCCCGCATCGGGAAAAGGGCCCTGGAGGTCATGGGAGAGACCTGGGGGACGGACCCTGCCGACTGCATCTGCTGCATCGGCCCCTCCATCTGCCGGGACTGCTACGAGGTCTCCTCGGATGTGGCGGAGGCCTTCCTTTCCGCCTTCGGGGAAAGGACCGGGGAGGAGAGATACCTCTATCCCGGGAAGGAGGAGGGCAAGTACCAGCTGGACCTCTGGGCGGCCATCCGCCTGACCCTTCTGGAGGCCGGCGTCCCGGCCGGGCAGATCCATGTCACCGACATCTGCACCCGGTGCAACTGCGGCTACCTCTATTCCCACCGGGTCACCGGCTTTGAAAGAGGCAACATGGCCGCCTTCCTCATGCTGGAGGAGGAAAAAGGAGAGGCACATGCGGCTCCTGAATGACTACCTCCGGGAGCGCTTCGGCTGCAAGGTCTATAAGATCGCCCTGAGCGCGAAGGTGACCTGTCCCAACCGGGACGGGACCCTGGGGACCCGGGGCTGCATCTTCTGCTCGGAGGGCGGGTCCGGGGACTTCGCGGCGGACGCCTCCCTGTCCATCCCGGACCAGCTGAGGGAGGCCAGGGCCAGGATCGCCCATAAGAATCCGGGCGGGAAGTACATCGCCTACTTCCAGAGCTTTACCGGGACCTACGCCCCCCTTCCCTACCTCCGGGAGATCTTCAGCCAGGCCATGGAGCCTGACGACATCGCCGCCCTGTCCGTAGGGACAAGGCCCGACTGCCTGGGAGAGGAGGTCATCGCCCTCCTCTCCGAACTCAATGAAAGAAAGCCGGTCTGGGTGGAGCTGGGCCTTCAGACCATCCATGAAAGGACCGCCTCCTATATCCGGAGGGGCTATCCCCTGGAGGTCTATGACCGGGCCGTCCGGGACCTGAAGGCCGCCGGCCTGACGGTCATCGTCCATGTGATCCTGGGCCTGCCCGGGGAGACGCGGCAGGACATGGAGGAGACAGTCTCCTATGTCTGCGCCTCCGGGATCGACGGGATCAAGCTCCAGCTCCTCCACGTCCTGAAGGGGACGGACCTGGAAAAGGAATACGCCCTGGGCCGGGTCCCGGTCATGACCCTGGAGGAATACGCGGACCTTTTAGCGGACCTGACTGTCCTGATCCCGGAGGACGTGGTCGTCCACCGGCTGACGGGAGACGGGCCCAAAAGCCTTCTGATCGCCCCTGCCTGGAGCGGGGACAAGAAGAGGGTCCTGAACACCATCCGGAAGCGTCTGGACCTGTCCTGATCCTGCCTGCCGGACCCTATGCACCGAATCCCATGAAAAAGAACGCCACTTTCCGGCTCTTCCTGTCCTTCCTGAAGGGAAGCGTCCGGTACTTTGCCGCCGGGGTCCTGGCCTCCCTCCTGATGACGGGGGCCGACCTCGCCATACCCCAGATGATCCGGATCTCGGTGGACTCCCTGATCGGGGACGCCCCCCTGGACCTGCCCGCCCCCTTCCTGGCCCTGGCCGGCCGCCTGGGCGGCCAGGCCTACTGGAAGGACCATCTGTATCTGGTCGCTCTGGCCGTCTGCCTCCTGGCAGCGGCGGGGGCTTTTTTCCGTTGGCTGAGCACCTGCATGAATACCCGGGGCGGGGAGTCCCTGACCAAGAACCTCCAGGACAGGCTCTTCCACAAGATCCTCCACCTCCCCTTTGAATGGCACCTGGCCCATCCCGCGGGGGACATCATCCAGCGCTGCACCTCCGATGTCCAGCACGTCCGCTCCTTCTGCGCGGACCAGGTCTACGAGCTCTTCCGGACCATCCTTCTGATCGTCCTGGCCATCAGCTTCATGTCCTCCATGCAGGGGACCCTGACCCTGATCACCATGGGCTTCGTGCCCCTCATCACGGGCTACTCCCTTTTTTTCCATTCCAGGATCGGAAAGCAGTTCCAGGCCTGCGACGAGAACGAGGGCATCCTGTCCGCCATCGCCCAGGAGAACCTCATGGGAGTCCGGGTGGTCCGGGCCTTCGGGGCCGAGGCCGCCGAGGAGGAAAAGTTCCGGAAGCAGAACACCTACTATACCGGGCTCTGGATCCGGCTCTGCGTCCTCCTGTCCTGGTTCTGGGGCCTGGGAGACCTGGCCTCCAGCCTCCAGGTCCTGACCGTGGTCATGGCGGGCGCCCTCTTCTGCATCCGGGGCACCATGACGGTGGGGGCCTATCTGGCCTTCATATCCTACAACGCCATGCTGGTCATGCCCATCCGGCAGCTGGGCCGGATGATCGCCGAGATGAGCAAGACCGGGGTCTCCGTCCGCAGGATCGGGGAGATCCTGGAGGCGGAGTCGGAGCCGGAAGAGGAGGAGGACATCCCCTTCCCGGACGGCGACATCGTCTTTTCCCATGTCAGCTTCAGCTTCGGGACCGAGAAGGTCCTGGACGATGTGTCCTTTACCGTAAAGAGGGGGCAGACCGTGGGCATCCTGGGATCCACGGGGTCCGGCAAGTCCACCCTCATGCACCTCCTCCTCCGCCTCTATTCCCTGCCTGAGGACCAGGGGACCATCTCCATCGGGGGCGTGGACATCCGGACCATTCCCCTCCACGTCCTGAGGACCCATATCGGGATGGTCCTCCAGGAGCCCTTCCTCTTTTCCAGGACCATCGGCGAGAACATCCAGATCGCGGGCCCCAGGAGCCGGGAGGAGCTGGGCCGGGCCGTCCGCCTTTCAGCCCTGACCGAGACCATCGAGTCCTTCCCCGAGGGCTATGATACCCTGGTGGGAGAGCGGGGCGTGACCCTGTCCGGAGGCCAGAAGCAGAGGGCCGCCATCGCCCGCATGCTCATGCAGAAGGGGGACATCTGCGTCTTTGACGACTCCCTCTCTGCCGTGGATGCCCAGACCGACAGCCAGATCCGCCATGCCCTGTCCGGGAACCTGAAGGGGGCCACGGTCTTTCTGATCGCCCACCGGATCTCCACCATCATGGACGCGGACAGGATCTTCGTCCTCCACAGGGGGAGGCTGGCCGAGGAGGGGACCCACGCGTCCCTGACCGCCGCCGGGGGGATCTACCAGCGTATTTTTGCCCTGCAGACCGCCGCGGGAGAGGAGGATGCCTGATGGACGATAAGAAGAACATAAGGTCCTCCGAGGCCCTCCGGGCCCTCTGGTCCTACCTGCAGCCCCACAGGAGGATGCTGGCGGTCATGGTCTTCCTGGGCCTTGCCGGGAGCGGGGGAGACCTGATCGTGGCCTTTTTCCCCGACCAGGCCATCCGGCGCTTCATTGAGCCCGGGACCACGGAGGGGATGGGAGCCTTTATCCTGGTCTGCCTCCTGATCATGACCTCCAAGATCGTCGTCGACATGACGGCCTGCTTCCTGGCCAGCAAGCTGGAGCTCTACGTGGACCGGGACCTGCGCAACAGGGCCTTCCACCATCTCCAGGAGCTGTCCGTCTCCTACTTCAACGTCAACAGCGTGGGCTACATCCACGCCCGGGTCATGAGCGATACCGAAAGGATCGGGACCCTGGTCTCCTGGAACCTCATGGACGGGGTCTGGAACCTGTCCTACCTGGCCGGGGCCATCGCGGTCATGCTGGCCCTCCGGCCGGGCCTGGCCCTGGCCGTCCTGACCATCGTGCCCGTCACGGCCCTCTTTTCCTTCTGGTTCCAGAAGAACCTGACCATCCTGGGCCGGCAGATCCGGGAGTGCAACGCCCGGATCACCGGGGCCTTCAACGAGGGCATCACCGGGGTCATGACCATCAAGACCCTGGCCATCGAGGACGACATGGAAGAGCGGTTCCGGGAGGAGACGGGAGCCATGCGGAGGACCGCGGTCCGGAACGGCCACATGCGGGGCCTGTTCATCTCCATGATCTCCTTTTCCGGCTTTGCCGCCCTGGCGGTGGTCCTCTGGCGGGGCGGGGCCCTGACCAGAGAGGGCCTTTTAGAGCTGGGCACCCTGTCGGTCTTTGTCTCCTACGCCCTGGGCATGATGGAGCCCGTCCGCTGGATCGTCCGGGCCATCTCGGACTTCATCACCGTCCGGGTCAACGTGGAACGGCTGGAAAAGCTCCTCCATGAGGAGCCGGACGTCCGTGACCCGGAGTCCGTGACCAGGGTCTACGGGGATTCCTTTTCTCCCAGAAAGGAGAACTGGGAGAAGGTCAAGGGGGACGTGGTCTTTGAGGACGTCACCTTCCGCTACCCCGACGGGTCCGTCAACGTCCTGGAGCACTTTGACCTGACCGTTCCCCGGGGCACTATGGTGGCCATCGTGGGAGAGACCGGGGCCGGCAAGTCCACCCTGGTCAACCTGATCTGCCGCTTCTTTGAGCCCACAGAGGGCAGGATCCTTCTGGACGGCAGGGACCTCAGGGAGAGGAGCCGGCTCTGGCTCCACAGCCAGATCGGCTATGTCCTCCAGACCCCCCACCTCTTTTCGGGGACGGTCCTGGACAACCTCCGCTTCGGCAGGCCGGACGCCTCCATGGAGGAGGTCAGGGCCGCCGTCCGCAGGGTCGGGGCCGGCGGCATCATAGACCGGCTGGAAAAGGGCTATGAGACTGACGTGGGAGAGGGCGGATCGCGCCTGTCCGCCGGAGAGCGGCAGCTGATCTCCTTTGCCCGGGCCCTGATCTCGGACCCGGCCATCTTTGTCCTGGACGAGGCCACCAGCTCCATCGATACGGAAACGGAGGCGGCCCTTCAGGAGGCCCTGGAGGAGGTCATGGCAGGCAGGACCAGCTTTGTCATCGCCCACCGGCTCTCCACCATCCGCCGGGCCGACCTGATCCTGGTGGTCCATGACGGAAAGATCATCGAGCGGGGCAGCCACAGGTCCCTGATGAAGGAGAAGGGGGCCTACTGGAGCCTCTACACCCGCCAGTACGAGCAGGAAGCCATCTGAAAAACGAGAGAGGAGAACGCCATGAAAGAGCCCCTTCTGCTGACATATATCAGGAACCATCCGGACTCCTGGAGGGAGGACCTGGCCGCCAGGGACATCAACATCCGGGAAAGCGGAGACCTGGCCTGCTTCAAATACGGCCAGTTCCCGGACTTCGCGGACCCTCTGGTCTGTGAGTCCAGGGGCATCATCCTGGACATAAGGGCCCTGACGGTGGTCTGCCGGCCCTTCGACAAGTTCTTCAATGTCCAGGAGTCCTTCGCGGCGGACATTGACTGGTCCGGGGCCCGGGTCCAGGAAAAGATCGACGGGTCCATCATCAAGCTCTACTTCCGGGACGGGAAGTGGGTCTTTGCCACCAACTCCACCATTACGGCGGAGGGGGTCGAGGTCAAGGGCTATCCCGGCGTCACCTACGCCGACCTGGTCCGGAGGGCCGACAACTACGGGGACATTCCCTTTGAAAGGCTGGACCCTGCCGCCACCTACATCTTCGAGCTGGTCTCGCCCATGACCCAGGTGGTCATTTCCTATCCCTTTACCCGGCTCTTCCATCTGGGGACCAGGGACAACGTTACCGGACAGGAGAGGGAGGAGGACATCGGGATCGTAAGGCCGGGCTCCTATCCCCTCCGGAGCCTGGACGACTGCCTGAAGGCGGCGGAGGGCCTCAATACCGGGGACGACGTCATGCATGAGGGCTTTGTGGTGGTGGACCGGGACTGGAAGCGGGTCAAGATCAAGTCCCCCCAGTATCTCATGGTCCACCGGATGTCCAACAACCATGTCTTCACGCCCAGGAGGATGGCGGAGCTCTACCTGTCCGGGGCGGACCTGGCGGACATGGCCGAAAAGCTCCCCCTCTATGACCGCCGGATCCTTCACTGGTACCTCTGGCAGTTCACGGAGCTGGAATACAGGACCGAATGCTACATGGCCTATGTCCGGGCCCTCTTTGAGGAATACGGGAGGGAACGGGGGCCGGTGGCCCGGAAGATCGGAAAGGATCCTCTGGCCTTCGCGGGCTTTAAGGGGATCGGCAACGAGCTGGGGGCCGCCCAGGTCCTGAAGGGGGCCACGGCCGCCAGGCTCTCGGACCTGATCCGGCCCTATGAGAGCCTGCTGCCCGAAGGGAACAAAACAGAGGAGACCTGATCCGGCAGGGACCGGACCGGAAAGGAAAATCATGGAGATCTTTGATATCTGCGATGAAGAGGGAAGGCCCACGGGAGAGACCGTAAGCCGTCAGGAGGCCCACGAGAAGGGGATCCTCCACAGGACCGTCCATATCTGGCTGGTGAAAAGAGAAGGGGAGGAAGTCTTTGTCCTTCTCCAGAAAAGGGCCCGGAACAAGGACTCCTTCCCGGGCTGCTGGGACACCTCCTCGGCCGGCCACATCATGGCGGGGGACGCTCCCCTGGAATCCGCCCTCCGGGAGCTGGAGGAGGAACTGGGCCTTTCGGCGGCCCCGGAGGACCTTCGCTTCGGGGGGACCCTCCATGTCCGGTTCGAGGAGGTCTTCCACGGGTCCCTCTTCAGGGAGAACGAGATCATCTTTCTGTACTGGCTGGAAAGAGATGTGCCGGAGGAGGAGATCCGGATCCAGGAGGAGGAGCTGGAGGACGCGGTCTGGTTCTCCTATGAGGAGGTCAAGGCGGCCATAGAAAGGCGGGACCCTGCCTTCTGCGCCGCCCCGGAAAGCCTGGCGGTCCTGGGAAGGGCCCTGGGCCTTCCTGAATGAGAGAGGAGAAAGAAATGAGGGAGATCCTGACACTGGATTTTTCAGACGCGGGTCCGGGAAAAAAGATCCATCTGATGACCGGAAGCATTTCCGCCATGGAGGAGGAGACGGACCTTCTGGTCTGCTCGGCCTATAAGGGAGACTATACCCCGGTAGGGGGGACCCTGATCGGAGGCCTGATGTGGGAAAGGAAGATCAGCGTCCGCAGCCTGGCCCTGGATCCGGAGCTGGATCTCAGGTCCATGGGATGCTGGCTGTCCCGGGAGACGGGGACCTGCTTTAAAAGGATCGCCTGCGTGGAGCTCCTTTCCCCGGAGGACCTCTTCGCGGGAGAGGACAGGACCCAGAAGATCCTGACCTCCACCTTTTCGACCCTCCGTTTCCTCTGTGAACAGGCTGACCTGAGAGGGATCCCCTTACGGTCCATGACCATGCCCATCCTGGGGACCGGCAACCAGGGGATCGACATGACCTACGTGGCCCCCGCTCTTTACGCCCAGCTCCAGAGGGCCCTGCGGGACATTGAGCAGCTGAAGGACATCTACATCGCGGAACGCAGCGAGGAGAAGGCCTTCCGGTTCAGGGACCTGCTGGTCAGCATCACAGCGGACCGGGGCCGGCTGGAGCCGGATGTCTTCATCAGCTACAGCTCGCGCCAGGAGGCCATGGCCCATGAGATCTCGGCTTCTCTGGACGGGGCCGGGATCCCCTGCTGGATCGCCCCCGAGTCCATCCCGCCGGGATCCTCATATCTCGAGGAGATCGCTGCGGGCCTGGGCGTGACCCGGATGACCCTCCTGGTCCTGACCCCGGACGCGGAAGCCTCCCGCTGGGTCAGGAAGGAGGTGGGCTCTTCCATCGGGGCGGGCCACATCCTCCTGCCCTATCAGAAAGACCCCTATGTGATCGGGAAGGACTTCCGCTTCCTCCTGGACGGGGAGCAGATCCTGGAGGCCTGGAAGTGGAAGGGAGACCCCATGACGGACCTGACCGGCTATGTCCGCAGGAAACTGGAGGCCTGAGGCGGCTGCCGGGACCGGGAGCAGGGAACGCGGAGGGAGAAGAGAAGGACAGGACAAAAAGAAAAGGCGAAGAAGAAAACATAGGAAAAACGAAGAAGACATAAAAAACGAAGAAGACATGGAAAAGGAGAAGGGCGCGGGCCCTTCTCCTTTTCCTCTTCCGGCGTATTATTCCCTGCAAAGCAGGGCCTTCCTTCCTGCCTGGCGGCAGGGGCGCCCGGATCAGGAGCCTTTTCCGGGAACGACCCAGGCGCTGCCGTACTCCGTCACCCAGTGCGACACGCCGATGTCATTATAATCATCCCACTCAAACGTGATTTCCACGCTCTCCCCGTCCAGGCCGCATACTCTGCACAGCTTCTGATCCGCGTCATTCTGGGCGACGACCCCGATGATGGAGGCACCGTCTTCGCTGAAAACAAACCGGCCCGGATGAATGTCTGTCTCCGTGCAGTCAAATTCACGTATTACCAGCAGAAACTTCCGGGAGCATTCCCGGGCCAGGGCGATCTGAGCCATGGCGCAGCCGCGTTCGGTCAGATGACGTCCCGAAAGTGTCTCTTCCAGGTCCTTGCTGCATTTCACCCGGGAGGAGCCTTCCACAGACTCGTCACAGACAAAATACGCCTCCAGGGCGGGGATGATCCTGTATTCCTCTTCCAGGAAGACGCGGGAAGTCCCCTGGTCTGTAAAGGAGCGGTCGACAGACACCTTCCCGGGGTCTTCTTCCAGAGGAAGAAAATCCCCCTGCAAAGCAGCAGGATGGCCGTCAGGGCCGGCAGCTTCCGTTCTTTTCTTCCGGAATGCCCCGGCCGGTCTGCCGTCTATGATCACGAACTCCTCAGGAGGGATGACCTGTATGGAAATCCCCCTCTCTTCCCGTGTTCCCTCCGGAAGCTCTTCTGACCTCCTCCAGGTCTTTTCATAGCGCCAGTCTTTCGCCGCCTTTCTCAGACCGCGGGCCATGTCCCTGGGATACGGACGAAGGCTCATCCGGAGAGATCCCCCGAGGATCTCTCCGCCCGGATCCGCGGTAAGAAGGAGGATCTCATCCGGCTTTGCTTCAGGCTCCCACAGGCTCCTGAACCGCATCATGGAGGCATGGATCTCTTCCGCTTGTTCCGGACTGTACTCTTTGCCGTCGTTCTGCAGCATTTTTGCCGCCAGGGCCTTCCGCTCCTCGTCCGTATCGGCAAAATAGCAGTAGGCGACGATCCAGATCATCGCGCGGCACTCCGGCGTCAGATCGAGTTCGGAAAGCGGCCGGTTGGGATCAAAATCCGGCGTTTTCGAAAAATCAGCCTTATCCCTGAAATACTGCATCAGGCTCTTAGGAATGCGGCCGATCGTTTCCCGGTCATATTTCGTGAAGTAGTGGAGCAGTTCTCTGTACGCGAAGCTTTTGTCTTCCAATTGCGTGGACCTCCTTTTCGCGGGGGAAATGGTTCGTCTGTCAGATGCCCCGGCATTCCCCGGAGCCTTCCTTCCGGCTCCGCCTTTTCCCGGGGAAGAAGAGGAGGATCAGGCTCAGGCAGAGGGGGAGGACCAGGTCGATGGCGACGTCCGCGGCCCTTCCGGCCCGGCCGGGGACAAAAAGCTGGTGGAACTCGTCGCTGCAGGCGTAGAGGCCTGTGGAGACCAGGGATACCAGGGTCCTTCCTGCCGGAGAGGCCATGGAAGACCCGAAGCGGAAGGCGGTCAGGAAAGAGAGGTAGAGGAGGGTGAATTCTCCCATGTGGGCGAACTTGCGGACCGGCCAGGTCAGGGCCAGGGCAAAGTCCGCCGGTGCCATGCCGGGAAAGAGGGGACGGAAGAGACCGTAGAGGAAGTCCGTCACCGCCCCGGAAAGAGCGCTGGAATCGTCCCCCTGCTGGGAGGAGAACCAGAAGATGAGGACCATGACCGCCAGGGGGAAGAGCCAGACGGCGGGGCGTTTCCTTTGATCTCCTGTCATTTCTCTGCCCGGATCTTTTTCAGGAGCCTGTGCTTTCCGCCCGCGGACTCAAAGACCCGGATCTCGCAGTTATGGGCCTTGGGCCGCCAGACGATCCCGCCGGGAGCGTCCGTCAGGTAGCCGGTCAGGGCCCGGATGATGCCGCCGTGGCAGGAGATCAGGACGTTTTCATAGTCCATCTGCTCGATCTCCTGAAGGAAGGACCGGCTGCGCTCCGTCAGGGAGGCGATGGTCTCCACCGTATCGGGGGCCGGAAAGACCTCGGGCAGGGCCCAGTAGAGGGTCATGGCGGGGCCCATCAGGTAATATTTTCTCTGTTCATAGCGGCCGAAATCCGCCTCGATCAGGCGCTCGTCCCGGATGACCTGGTCCGGGGAGACCCCGCCGATGATGGCGCCGGTCTGGACGGCCCGGTCCAGGGGACTGGAATAGACAGCGTCAAAGCGGATGTCTCCGATCATGGCCCTGGCCTTCCTGGCCTGGGCGATGCCGGTCTCGTTGAGGGGCTCGTCGGTCAGGCCCTGCATGAGCCTTGCCTTATTGAGCCTGGTCTGTCCGTGTCTTGTGATCCAGATCTTCATGGCGCCTCCCGGG
Source organism: uncultured Lachnospiraceae bacterium (assembly GCA_946626215.1). Lineage (GTDB taxonomy): Bacteria > Bacillota > Clostridia > Lachnospirales > Lachnospiraceae > CAG-791. The sequence continues at coordinate 5,624 of CAMOUD010000013.1, read as the reverse complement.
GCAGTGTCTGCCCTCTTTCCTGGTCTTCGTCTCCTCAGTATTCTAAGGGATTCGGGACGCCTCCGCAATGCTGTTGCGGGAAAAGGGGAAAAAGCGGTATCCTGTTCATGGAGGCCCGGGGTCCCCGGGCGGCACTGAAGAACGAGCGCAAAGGACGGTCCTGCCATGAGACTGAGAACCATACTGACGGCCCTTCTGGTCCTGGCCCTGGCCCTTTCGGCCTGCGGGGCCGGAAAGGGGGCCGGGGAGGCGGAAAGAACAGAAGAGAAGGGATCCGCGGCAGCCGCGGACACTTCCGCCCCGGAGGAAGCGGCCTTCCCGGGAGAGACGGGAGGCCCGGCGGAAGAGGAGGACCTTTTCCGGAACGTTTCCTGGGAAGGGGGAGGCAGCGGCCTTCAGAGGAGCCGGGAGTCCCTGGCCGGCCAGGTCGTGGAGATCTGCCTGTCCATCAGCAGGCAGGGGGATCCGGAGAAAAGAACGGAAGCCCTGCTCCGCCGGAACCTGGACCATATGGGGGTCCCCTACGCCCTGGGGAGCCCGGAAGCCTCCGGAACGGAGGAATACTATCTGACGGCGGCGGTCAGCAGAGAAGACTTTGACTGGCTGACCTGGCAGGTCCTTGTGGGCGGCGCCGGCTCCTTTGTCCTTGAGAGCGCCGGCAGGACCATTGAGTCGGGACAGAGCCCCATGGCCCTTGTACGCGGGGGAGGCCTTTTGGAGGCGGACGTTTCTGAGAGGAACAAGATGGCCCTTTACCTCATGACGGCGGAAGCGGTCGGGACCAGGCCCGTCTGGCTGACAGCCGGGGGAGCCCCTCTGGCCTTCGCGGAACCGGAGGCCCCCGCGGGAGACGGGATCCTGCCCCTGACCCGGTCCTGTCTGACAGGCAGGCCCCTGACGGAGGAAGAGCTGGACCGGATGGACATCTTCCGGGCCATCCTTGAGGAAGAGCCCTACCCGGCCCACATCTACGCGGCCTGTTACTGCCTGGAGTCGGACGGGGAGAGAGAGCAGTCCCCGGACCTGCCGGAAATGGACCTTTACCGGGAGGCGGCAGACAGCCTTTTTGCCCGGCTCTCCGGTGAAGTCCCTGCCCTGCGGCAGGTGGATATGGCGCCGGAGCCTGTCTTCTATCTGGCCCTGCCGGCCGGGGAGGACCTGGCCGGAGCCTACAGGGAAGCCATCGACCGCCTCCGGGAGCTCTGTCCCCTGGATTCCCTGCCGGGCCGGAAGGCCGCCTATCTGGTCTGCGATCCGGATACGGGAAAAGTCCAGTTCCGAGGGACCCTTTCCGTCTATGGAGAACCGGAAGATCTCTCGGTCTTTCCCTTCGGACTGGGAGATCCGGATCCTGCCTACGAGCCCTGGATGGAGGCCCTGGATGACGTCCTCCTGACATATATGGAGGGATTCTGAGAGAGCCGGGCGCGGAGGCGGAGAACACCCGAAAAGGAAGGAACCATGTCTAAATATATCGCGTTCATATCCTATCGGCACGGTCCGGCGGACAGCCGGGCGGCGGCCGACGTACAGAAGAGGATCGAGACCTATCCCATCCCCCGGGCCCTCCGGGATGAGACGGGCAGCCGGCATCCCGGCAGGGTCTTCCTGGACAAGAGCGAGCTGTCCACCACCTATGACCTGACGGACGATATCAAGGAGGCCCTCCGGGAGTCCCGCTACCTGATCGTGGTCTGTTCCCGGCATGCCCTGGGGTCCAGCTGGATCCCCAGGGAGATCGCGCTGTTCCTGGAGACCCATACCAGGAAGGAGATCCTGACGGTCCTGGTGGACGGGGAGCCCTCCGAGGTCATACCCGAGATCATCCTGAGGGATCCGGAAGGGCCCGGGGACGTCCGCGTCCACGACCCCCTGTCCTGCGACTACCGGCTGCCCAGGAGGAAGGTGATCCGGGAGGAGATCCCCCGTCTGGTCTCGGTCCTGATCGGCTGCGGCTACGCGGACCTGATCGACCGGGCCGCCAGGAGACGGAGAAGGATCCTGGCAGGGACCCTGTCCGCCGCGGCCCTGGTGGCCCTGACGGCCATCAGCTACCTGCTATGGAGCAACCATGAGATCAGCCGCCATTACCGGGAGAGCCAGCGCCGGTACCTGGTCAACATGACCGCGGTCTGCTCCTCGCTGGCGGACGAGGGCAGGCGGCAGGAGGCCCTGTCCCTGGCCCTGGCCGCCATGGAGAGCGCGCCGGACCAGGAGATGCCCTCCGGCCTCTACCGCCTTCTTTCTGAGGAGACAGGCGTCTACGCCACCGCCTATACCGGTGCCTACGACGGCTATGTCAATACCGGCTGCTTCCAGACGGAAGGAGCGGTCACATACATGGCGCCGGACCCGGAAGGGACCCGGCTGGCCGTCTGCGACGACGGAGGCCGCTTCTATCTCTGGGATCTGGACAGCAGGGACCTGCTCCTCATGCGCCACCTGGACTCCAATCCCGGACAGCCTGTTTTCCGGGACGGCAGAGTCTTTTTCCTGTGCGGCTCCACTGCCTGGTGCTTCCTCGCTTCGGACGGGAGCCTCTGCTGGCAGCAGGACTGCCAGGGCCTGGAGACCTGCTTCCTGATGGGAAAGGAGGGGCCCCTGGTCATGACGGACCGGCGCGTCTTCGGCCTGGATATGGAAACGGGAGACGTCCTTTTCATGAAAAGGCTGGACCAGGTCCCCGGCATGGAAGCGGCCTATGGGGGGAGCTACGCCTACCACATGCTGATGGGCTCGTCCGAGGACATGAGCCGGGCCCTGGTGGCCCTGTACGGAGAAGAGGACGTCCTCTTCCTGCTCGACGGGGAGGGGAACGTGTCTGTCCTGCCGGACCTGAGGGAGGAGGATATCTCTTCGGCGGGGAGCCGGAACCTGTATCTTTCCGGGGACGGCCGCTTCTACACCATCCTGGAGAATCCTTCGGATACGGCCGGCACCAGCCTGGTCCGGGCTTTTTCCCCGGAGGGAAAGATCCTGTGGGAATACACCCTGGACTATCTGTCGGCCAGGTTCTACAGCAGGCATAACTGGGACTATTCCCTGGACGGCCGGAGCACGGAACTGACTCTGACGGGCGATACCCTGAACGTGTATGAATCGGGCCTCCTTATGAACCTGTCGGCGGACAGGGGGGAGCCTCTGGAGCAGATCCAGTTCACGGACAGGATCCTCCTGGCCATCTCGGAGCCCGGGAACGATTCCCTGGTCATGACCCGGGACGGTTCCGTCGCCTACAGGAACCGGGCCGGAGGCCTGGTCAGGAAAAAGATCGGGCCGGAGGGAGCCTACAGGGCCTCCTATGTGCCCGGGACCCGGACCGCGGACGGGGAAGACCGGTTCTTCTACCAGTTCGAAAAGAGCGTCCTCCTGGTCCGGAAAGAGGACAGGGACGGCCTGGCTCAGGAATTTGAAGACAGCGGGGTCTCCTCCTACGGCTATCTGCAGAGCCTGGAGGGAGACGGCTGCCTCTACGTCCTGTCCAGGCAGTATGACGCGGACAAGGGAGAGACGGACGGCGCGGCCCTGGTCTGTCTGGATCCGGAGACCATGGACTGCCGGTTCAAGGTCAGTATCCCTGTTTCCTACGGATGGGACCTGCTTGGATGTGATGAGAAGAAGGGCAGGATCTTCGTGGCCGATGCCTCCGAGGATACTGTCTGGATAGCGGACGGGAAGACCGGGGACTGCGTCAGGATCCGGATCTTTGAAGAGGAGGAATACCGGTCGGGCTCCTTCTTCCTTCTGGATGGCCGGATCCTGGCCCTGGAGAAAGGCCGGGTCACCCTGGTGGATCCTGACAGCGGGGAGAGAGAGGAAAGGGAGCTGGACCAGACCCTGCTCGACGCGGGGCTGGCTTCCCTGCAGGAGGACGGGACCCTCCTGTCCGTGACGGAGGACGGGCGCCTCTGCCGGACCGATCCCCTGACGGGAGAGCAGACCCTGATGGGCGAAGCCTTTGCTCCGGAGGAGGATACGAGCGGCCTGTTCCACCTCCTGACCTGCGAGTCCGGCGACGCGATTGCCTGGTCCTTCGGCAACCAGAAGACGGTCCGCCTGTTCCATAAGAAGAGCGGGCTTGAAACAAATATAGAAAGAGCGGCCCAGTCCCCCGCCGCCATCGGATTTGAGGGCGAAGAGGTCCTGATCCTCTATCAGGACGGGATCCTCAACCGGCACAGGCTGTCCGACGGCAGCTACCTGGGAAGCCTGGACCTGGAAAGAACGGTGAGTGAGGGAGCCTCCTTCCGCAGGGACCGGGAGGGCCGGATCCGGATCGAGGCCAGCAGCGGGATCTGGCTCCTGGATCCGACGGAATGGTCTGTCAGGGCCTGGATCGACGGGGCGGCTGCCTATGATGAAGACCGGAACAGCTGCTATGTGACCCTGTACGACCATGAGGACAGCAACCGGGTCCGCTTCGGCCTGGTGCCCGTCCGGAGCCCGGAGGAGCTGCTGGAGATCGCCGGTCAGCTCACGGGAGGCGGTGTCCTGACCAGGGAGCAGATGGACCTGTACGGCCTTCAGGAGTAAGGAACGGGAGGAATCAGACAAATGAGAGCAAAGAAAGGAAAGACCATAAGACGCTTCCTGAAGGCATCGGGAGAGCTGTTCCGCATGAGAAGGACAAGCGTAAAGAAGGAAGGGTTTGAGGGCATCCTGTATCCGGGCAGCGGAAGGAAGGACAAGGTCCTGATCGTCATGTCGGGATCGAACGGGGGCATGGCCCTTACCCGGCAGGAGGCGGAATTCTATCACAGGAACGGGATCCCTGCCCTGGCCCTGGCTCTCTTCAGGACCGGGCAGACCCCGAAGGACCTGTCCCGGGTCCCGGTCGAATACGTGGAGAGGGCCGTCCGGTGGCTGAAGAAGCAGGGCTATCAGAGGATCGGGATCGACGGCACGTCCAAGGGGAGCGAGATGGCCCTGTTGGCCGCGTCCATGTTTCCGGAGATCTCCTGCGTGATCGCCCGGGTCCCTTCCCACTTCGTCAGCGAGGGCCTGTCCGGCAGCGGGGCGGGGAAGGCTCCCTCCGGCACCTCCTGCTGGAGCTGGAGGGGGAAGGAGCTTCCCTATGCCCCCTACCGCAGCCGGTCCTTCAATATTCCCCGGATGTTCCTGGAGGAGAAGGAGATGCACATCATTACATTCAACCGGGATAAGGATGTAAGGCCGGAGACCCTCATCCCCGTCGAAAAGATCCGGGGCCCGGTCCTGATGCTCTCTTCCAGGCACGATGAGGTATGGCCCTCCTATGAGAGCGCCGTATACATGGAAAAGAGGCTGAAGGAGGCGCGCTTCCCCTATCCCCACCGGCATGTGGCCTACGCGCACATGAGCCACGCTGCCCTGACCAGCCTTCCCTGGATCTTCAGGATGGCCTTTAAATCCGAGCGCCGCCATCCGGAGGAGTGCGAAGCCGACCGGAGGGCCCTGAGGGCCCAGCTGCTGGACTGGGTGGAAAATGTCTGGCAGGAGAAGGAGCCCGGGGCCGGAAAAGGAACGGCAAGAAGAGGCTGGAAGAGGTCCGGGAGCAGATGGGCATCCGGCAGGACTTCCCAGTGGAGAGACAAGAAGGGATCCCGGGGAAGATCCGGGCAGCGGGCCCGGAGACGATGACCGGC
>CAMOUD010000012.1 GCA_946626215.1 uncultured Lachnospiraceae bacterium | reverse complement strand
CAGGACCAGGGCGGCCAGGGCAGGGACGAGCCGGGCAAAGGCTCTTTCCGGTCTTCTTTTCATGGCTGTTTCCTCCGCCAGGAATCGCGTTCCGGAGGCATGGAGCGCTGAAAAGGTCCTCTTGTATCTCTGCTTATTCGTCATCCTTCCATACCATCCTCGGCAAGTGTTTTCCTCAGGAGTCCCCGTCCCCGGCTGAGCAGGCTTTTGACGGTCCCTGGACCTGCGGCGCTTCCAGAAGGACCGGCGCAGGTCCAGGGACCGGTTCACGGCGGTCCGGATCAGCCAGGCCCGGATATGGCCCTCGTCCTGATAGTCCCATGTCCCGGTATGGTATCTGAGAAAGGTGTCCTGCACGACGTCGTCCGCCTCTGCCTGATTCCGGCAGACACTGAAGGCGGCGGCAAAGACAGGATCGGCATAGCGTCTGTATGCCTCCTCGGTGGTCAGTCTCATGACGGTTCTCCTGTCTGCTTCCTGAATGATCATTCACATATTAAACGATCCGAAGGGGCAAAAGGCTGCAGAAGGCTGCAGGAAGGAGCCCGGATTGATAAGGGCCTGCCGGTGTGTTAAGATGCAGGGGGAAGCTGAAGTTCCCGGAAGCCTGCGCCGGAAGGGGACCTGATGATCTGACAGCAGTGTACCCCGCGTGAATCCTGAAGACTGACCGGAATGATGGACAGCAGAGATGACGCGTGAGGTCTGACAGATACAGGCTTTCTCTTTTTGTCCGTAAGCGCAGACGGCAGAGCAAACGGGAGCACAGGTTTTAGAAGGAGGCGGTCATCAATGAAGAATAAGCTGCCGGTCGGAATACAGAGCTTCGAAAAACTGAGGACTGACAACTATCTGTATGTGGATAAGACGGAATATATCTATCAGCTGGTCCGCGATAATGTTCCTTATTTTCTGAGCAGGCCCAGAAGATTCGGAAAGAGCCTGCTTTTGAGTACGCTGAAAGCGTACTGGGAGGGAAGAAAAGACCTGTTCTCCGGACTGTTCATCGAAAAAACGGAAGAGAAACGCGCAGACGCATGGAAAAAATATCCGGTATTCTGCTTCGATTTTAATGGGGTGAATTATCAGGAAAAGGGAGCCCTTGAAAGGGCCCTGGAATTCCAGCTTCAGGGATGGGAAGAAGAGTATGCTGCTGTAAATGCGAACAATACTCTGGGAGAAAGATTCCAGAAGCTCGTAAAGGCGGCAAGGGAGAGGACCGGTCTGAAGTGCGTGATCCTGGTCGATGAATATGACAAACCTCTGTTGGACGTGGCGGAGAGACCGGATCTCCAGGACCACAATAAGGAAGTCTTTAAAGGTTTTTTCAGCGCGCTGAAAAGTCTGGACTCCTATATTCAGTTTACATTTATTACCGGCGTCTCCAAATTCCATAAGGTCAGTATTTTCAGCGACCTGAACCAGCTGACGGATATTTCTCTTTCCAAACAGTATGCCGGGATCTGCGGGATTACAGAATCGGAACTGAGAATGAGCTTTTCTGAAGAAATGGAGGATCTTGCCGCTGAGCAGGAATTATCTCAGGCAGAATGTCTGGCAAGGCTGAAGAAGGCATATGACGGATACCGTTTTCATCCGGATGGGGTAAGCGTATATAATCCCTACAGCCTTCTGAACGCTTTTTTCGACAGGGAATTTGGCTCTTACTGGTTCGCGACAGGCACACCGGGATTTCTGGTCAGAAGGCTTAGAGAAAGCTGCTTTGATATTCGCAAGTTTACGGATCGGACGATTTATGCAGGGGAGTCTGTCCTGAAGGATTATACCGGAGACCGGATGGATCTGGTCCCCCTTCTCTACCAGACAGGCTATCTGACCATTGCCGGATATGATAAACAGCGGAGAAGGTACACGCTTTGCTTTCCCAATGAAGAAGTAAAATATGGGTTCCTGGAGAGCCTGATGCCCTCTTATGTACCAAAGGCGGCTGCCGGCAGCGGACTGGATATTTATACGCTGGATGCGTATATCGAAGAAGGAGAACCGGACAAGATCAGAGATGTGCTGACTGCCTTGTTTGCCGGCATCTCTTATACAAAGGAGGCAGATCCTTTCGAACACTATTTTCAATCTGTCATCTATATTGTGTTTACGCTCCTGGGAAAATATACCGTATGTGAAATGCAGACGTATTCGGGAAGGATCGACTGCTGCGTACAGACAGAAAGATTCGTTTACCTGTTCGAATTTAAGAGAGACGAAAGCGCGGAAGCGGCCCTTGCCCAGATCGACAGCAAAGACTATGCTCTGCCCTTTATCGCGGATTCCAGAAAGCTCTTTAAGATCGGAGTTTCCTTCGATTCCACATCAAGGAGGCTGGTTGGCTGGAAAGCGGCTGAATAACAGAATCATGGGAAAGGGTCCGGAAATACCCTGAAAGACGGAAAGGATGAGCAGAAAAAGCGGTCCTCCGCGGCGATTCACCGCGGAGGACCGCTTCTTCCATTCAGACTTCCATTCAGACTTCCATCCAGACTTTCATCCATGTTCAGTCTGAAAGGCGTACATGGGCTCTTGTCCCGAAGGGAGGCTCCACTTCGGAGTCCACGATGACCCAGAGGACTGGAAGGCCCAGGGCCGCCGATTCCTCCGGGAAACGGGCATAGCCGTCGGTCAGGACCACCAGGCCGCAGAGGTCCTGCTTCCCGGTCAGGTCCTTTAATGTCTCGAAGATCTGGAAGAAGTCGGTGCCCCCGCCTCCTTCCGGCTTTAAGTCCGGGACCTGCCGGCAGTCGGACAGAAGGACCGGGTCCGTGATCTTCCCGTCAAAGAAGGAGACCAGGCAGCGCATGGCCGGAAGCTGGGCCATGCCGCCCCGCAGCTCCTCCAGCATGAAGCGGAGAGAGTCATCGTCAATGGAGGCGGAGGTGTCGATGGCGACAAAGATGGTCCGGACCTGGTAGTCCTCGGCCTCCGGGAAGGAGGGGAAGAAATAGTCCGACAGACCCTCATAGCGGGGATCCGGCGGCAGGTAGGAATAGTCTCTTTCCGAGAGGCAGAGCCGGTAGAACTTCTGCAGGAGGGTGGGCCAGCGGAGCCTGGCCGGCCGGTCCGGGTCCATCTCCACGTCCCGGAGCCTGCCGGGGGATCCGGAGCCGGGGAACCGGGCCCGGGCCTCCTTCAGGCCCTCCTTCCAGGCGTCGGACAGGGCGGCCGCCTCCTCCTCCGGGATCTCCTCCCAGATGCCGTGATCGTCCATGCCCTTTCCCTCCGCGGCCGCCAGCAGGGCCTTCTTCCGGGGAGAAGACAGCTTCCGCAGGGCCTCATAGACCTCTTCCGCGGTCATAAGCCGCCCCTCCCGGCCGTCCGGGGCCAGGTGCATGGGGGTCTCCCCGTCCACGTCCAGGTCCGTCAGGCCCATGCTGCCCAGGATCACGGAGTTGACCACGATGTCCGCCGCGATGTTGTAAAGCAGGGGATCTTTGCCCTTTGACCTGACGCAGTGGGAGAGGACGCAGTGCATGACCTCATGACAGAAAACAAAGTCCAGGGCCTCATCGGACAGCCTGTCCATGAAGGAGGGATCGAAGAGGATCCTCCGCATATCCGTACAGGCCGTGCCCATGGGAGAGAGCCCCAGGTCCAGCCGCATGGCCAGGGTCCCGTAGAAGGGCCAGCGGACCAGGAGCCTTGTCCTGGAGGCCCTGAGCCGGTCCATATATGCCCGATCGTGCTTCATTCCGCGCCTCCCTTCAGGAGAGGCCCGTCCCGTGACGGGTCAGCCAGGACCGGAAGGAGGGACAGGCCATGAGCTTCACGCCAAGATCCCGGTCGAGAGTCAGGGAGGAGAAGAAGGCGGAGGCGAAATCCGGCGGGAACCGGTCCGCCACGTAGCGGGCGATATTCTCCAGAGAGCCCTGGGGGAGACGGTCCCGGCGCTTCAGGACATAGTCCCGGAGGGCGCCCGTCAGGGAATGGAGGCCGTCATGGTCATCCGGGCACCGGGTCACATGACCGGCCGCGATCTGCTCCGGGGTGGGAAGCCGGAAGGACCGGCACCAGGCCTCGAATTCCACGGCCGCCGGGATCCCGATATAGCCTGCGATGATCTCGTGGTGGGAGGCAGGGGCCCCGCCCAGGGTCAGGAGGGCGTCGGAGACCATCTGCCAGGACCGGGGGCTGGGGTAGGCGTATTCCTCCGGGTCCTCGGGCTCGGAGAGGAGCCTGTGCCTGGCGAAGGCCAGGTAGCCCCGGACATACTCGCTGACGCCCGCCTCCTTTGCCCAGCGGGCCCAGGAGTCATAGTCGGCCCGGATCTGGAAGTGGCACATGCGGTTGCCCAGGGGCCGGGGGACCACGTAGGCGATGCCGTGGTCCGTGGTCCGGTTGCCGGCCGCCAGGACCACGCAGTTGTCCGGCAGGCGGTGGGTGCCCACGCACCGGTCCAGGGTGATCTGGTAGGCGCACTTCTGGACCGCGGGGACCGCGCTGTTGAGCTCATCCAGAAAGAGGATGTTGATCACCCGTGGGGAGGGATCCATCTCCAGGACCCGGGGCATGAGAAAGACCGTGAACTTCTTCTCCCGGTCCGCGGCCGGGATGCCCTGCAGGTCCTGGGGGGTGAAGTAGGAGAGCCGGAGGTCCGTGACCCTGGTCTCCTTGCCCGTTCTTTCCGCTATGGCAGCGGCGGCCTGTCGGACCCCGTCGCTCTTGCCCACGCCCGGAGCGCCCCAGAAGAAAAAGGCGTGGACCATGGACATGGACATGCCCTTTTCGTCCGCCCGGATGACCATGTCGGAGAGGACCCTGACCATGGTGTCGACGGACATTTCGATCATGTTCTTCACAGTGACCTCCTTTCAGCTTTCGATGCCGAGCTCCCGGTCCAGAGCGGCCAGGGCCTCGGCGGTCTTCAGGGCCTCCCTTTCCCGGGGATTGCCCTTTTCCAGTTCCTTCCTGGCAGCCTCCAGCTGCCGGCGAAGATCGGCCTCCCGGCGCTGCAGGGCCTCCAGGTCCCTGGGAAGGCCCTCCAGCCGGTTGTCCAGACGCATGCAGACGCCGATGGCGGAGGATGTGTCCATGGAGACCCGGCGGCGGGCCCCGCCTTCCCTTTCCAGGTAGACGAAGCGGCGGTCCGGCTCCATGTAGGCGGGCCGGATGACCGAAAAGCCCTGGTAGTCGGCGATGTGCTTTTCCTCCTCCTTGAGGACCCCGCTGTCCAGGGCCTTCAGGAGGGCGGCGCCGAAGGCTTCCCTGGCGGCCCTTCCGGCCTGCCGGCGGCTGGCCGCGTACCATTCCATGTCGGTCATGAGGGAGATCTGGTCCCTCTGGCAGGCCAGGATCAGGCCGGGGGCGTCCTCGATCCGCCTGCGCAGGGCTTCCAGCTCCTGGCGGCGGCTCCTGGCCGCCATCCTGAGGCGGTCCAGGTCGGAGGCCATCCGGATCCGCTTCCGGATCCGGGGATCGCCGGTGCACAGGGCCTTGATCTCCGCGTAGGAGAGGACCGTTTCGGCGATGTCCTCGGAGTCCATGACCTCGGCGTCCAGCATGCCGGCCAGGAACTGGGCGATGAAGCGCTGCTTGTTCTCCAGCAGCTGGTAGGAATAGGAATCAAAGGTCCCCTCGGTCACGTAGCGGTAGGCCATGACCCGGGGGTTCTCATTGCCCTGGCGGACCAGCCGGCCCAGGCGCTGCTCCATGTCGGAGGGCTTCCAGGGCACATCCAGGTGATGGATGGCGATCAGCCGGGTCTGGACGTTGACGCCGGTCCCCAGCTTGATGGTGGACCCGATCATGACCCGGATCTCTCCCCTGTCCAGCCGGGCCAGAAGGGCGTCCTTCTGGCGCTCGGTATGGGCGTCATGGATGAAGGCGATCTCGTCGGCGGGGATCCCTCCCTCCGTGAGGAGGTCTTTCATCTTTTTGTAGAGGGAAAAGCCTCCCTTTCCGGGGGTGGAAAGGTCGCAGAAGATGAGCTGGGCCATGCCCGGGTAGTCCCGGTAGACAGACAGGACCCTGGCCGCGCAGGAGGCCGCCCGGGGAGAGGAGATCCTGTCCATGGCGTAGGCGAAGGGGTTCATCTCCCCCATGGCCATGGCCCGGAAAAAGGACTCGTCCTCCACCATGGAGATGTCCAGGGCGCACTTTCTCCCGTCCACCGTGATCCTGAGGAGGTTGTCGTCCTTCCTCTTGACCCTGCCGGCTCGGACCGCCTCCGTCCTTCTGGTCAGCCTGCTGATATAGCGCTTCTGGAGGCTGGTGGCAGGGACCGAGATGTCCTCGTAGCCGTCGAAGGCAGGGAGGGAGAGGTCCGTGCCCCGGGGCTCGTAGTAGTCGCAGACCTGGGAGAAGAGGCCCATGAGCTGGCGGATGTTGTGGAAGGCCGTGAACCTGGTCCGGCTCCGGATGGACCGGGCGTCCACGTCGATCTCCAGGACCTGCTGCTCCTCGGCGAAGGTCCGGACCCAGTGGGGGAACTCGGAGATATGCAGGTAGGAGAGCTCCGCGGGCTGGAGGTAGGTCTGGAGGACGAAGAGGTCCGCCAGGGAGTTGGTCAGGGGGGTGCCGGTGGAGAAGACCACGCAGCCGCCCCGGTCCTCCAGGAAGCGGACCTTCTTCAGGAGCAGGTCGCTCCTGGCGGATCCGGACCTGGAAAGGCCCACCACCTCCATGCTGCCTTTTACGGAGATGTTCTTGTAGTTGTGGGCCTCGTCCACGTAGAGGGCCTCGATCCCCAGCTCGTCAAAGCAGGGGCCGGCGGCCTCCTGCTTCTTCTCTTCCAGCTTTTTCAGCTCCTTTTCCAGCTGGCGGATCCTGGTCCTGATGGCCTGCTTTTCCGGGACGGAGGCCCGGTTCAGGGCGGTCCTGGCTTCGGCGATCTCCCGCTTCTTTTCAGACCTGTGCCAGCGGGGGGACATGCCGATCCTGTCAAAGCAGGAATAGCAGGTATAGATGGCCGTATAGTCCCCCTCCTGCATGGCGGCCAGGGTCTTTGCCCGCCTGGCCGGCGTAAAGACAGAGGGAGAGACCACCAGGAGGCTGTCCCCGGGATAGAGGGTCCGGTGGATCCGGACGGCCTCCGAGAGCATGTTGTTGGGGACCACCACCAGGTTCTTCCCGGACAGGCCCATCCGCTTCCTTTCATGGCAGGCCACGGTCAGGACATAGGTCTTTCCGGTGCCGACCCCGTGGGCGATGAGGGTGGTCTTCTGGAGCAGGATCCGCTCCACGGCCCGTCTCTGGTGGGGATAGAGGACCACGCCCTCTGCCAGGTCCGGGAAGGTCAGGCAGGCGGCGTCATAGTCCAGCCTGGCGTAGGCAAAGGAGGAACAGTAGAGCTCCTGCAGGGACTCCTCCGTTTCCGGATGGTCCTTCAGCCACCGGCGGAAGGCGCTGTTGATCATATCGGCCTTGAACTGGGCCGCGGAGGTGCCGGCAGGGTCCGGGACCCTTTTGCCTCCGGAGCCCTCCCGGGTCACCTTGATGGGGGTGGTGTTCATGATGTGGTCCAGGAGGACCACAGCGTCCATGCCCGGCACGCCGTAGGTGGACCGGCAGGCCACGCCGCTCCTTTCAGGGCATTCGATCTTCCAGCGGCCCACGGGCTCCCGGATCCAGGTGACCCGGGGCCTGTACCACTGGATATCCAGAAGGTCCGTGATGAACTCCTCGTAATAGGAGGCGGGCACCCAGGAGGCGCCCAGGGCGATGAAGACGCCCCGGGGATTCCTGCCCTCCTCCAGGATCTTTTCCAGCAGGTCCGTGTTCCGTCTGAAGCTGGGCTGCCTTGTCAGCCTCGCGGCCTTCCGGTTCTCCTCCAGGCGGCGGAGGAGGTTGCCGGAGAGGAACTGGGACCGCATCTGCCAGCCGGTCAGGGGGTGGGGATCCTGGAGATAGGAAGCAGCGTCCTGGAAGATCAGGCCGGCCCTGGAGAGGACCTCCGCCATCTCCTGGGCGCGCATGCCGGAGGACGCCTCCATCCGGTCGAAGTCGATCCGGCCGCAGGCGTTGAGAGAGAGGGCAAGGGCGCGGAAGGCCCTGTCAAAGTCTCTGGCTTCCTTTTCAGTGCGTTCTGTACGGGTCTCAGCGTATCGTTCAGCCATGCGGCCTCCTTTCTCTGCCTGAGGGCAGACTTTTCCTTATCCTCAGTCCTAAAATAAGAAATGCCCGCCCTGAGGGGCGGGAGGGGCCCGGTTTTCTGCGCGGGAAGAGGCAGAAAGGCCCGAAGAGGCGTCTCTTCGGGCCGGGCTGGTATGGGTCCCCTCCGGGATCAGAGGGGATGGAAGACAGGTTCCATATGTTCAAAGGCAGCGACAGAGTCAAAGCCCAGGTCCTTCAGGATCTCCGCGGCTTCCCTGACGTGGTCGCCCAGCCGGCTGGCGGTATGGGCGTCGGATCCGATGGTCACGATCTTCCCTCCCATTTCCCTGTAGAGGGAGAGGATCTCCCGGGAGGGCTGGGTATCGGCTAGGCCGTAGTGCCAGGAGGAGGTGTTGATCTCGATCCCCTTTCCTTTTTCGATGACGGTCTGAAGGATCGGGGCGACCAGGTCCCGGATCTCGGAGAAAGGGAGGGGCCCCTCCGGGTCATAGCGGACGATCAGGTCCAGATGGGCCAGGACGCTGTAGTGGTCAAAGAAGGAGGCGGCGGCCAGGAGCTCCCTGTAATAGGCCTCGTTGAATTCCCGGCGGGTCCTGCCCCGCTGGAAGTCTCCGTTCCAGAATTCCCTGTTCCCCACCTGGTGGATGGACAGAAGGACAAAGTCCAGGTCCTTTTCCCAGGTCCTGTAAAGCTTCTCGAACCGGTCCAGGGTGATGGTCTGGATGCCGAACTCGAGGCCGGACCGGATCCGGATCCGGTCTCCGTAGATCTCCTTCATCCGGAGAATCTTGCCGAAGTATTCGGGATAGTTGACGTTGGCGATATAGACGGTGCCTGCCGGGTCCGTCCCGTTCCCCAGGCCCATTCTTCTTTCGATGTTTCCTTCCTCCCAGTCCTTTTTGACTCCGTAGTCCACATGGTCCGTAAAGCAGATCTCCTCAAGGCCCAGGCCGATGGCCCTTTCGATCTGCCTTTCCATGGGCTCCGTGGAGTCATCGGAGAATTCCGTATGGATGTGATAGTCCGCGTACATGGATCTTTCCTTTCTTTCAGGCCCTTTCTTCCTGCGCCCGGGGGAAGGAGGCGGGATCGTCCGCCTCTGCCCGGATCCTTTCCATATGGGCAGCGGCTTCCGCGTCCACGGGAATGCCCTTATGGTAGAAGTCCCTGTCGGCTTCCGTGATCTTCCGGATGACCCGGCAGGGATTGCCGGCCGCCAGGCTCCAGGCCGGGATGTCCCGGGTGACGACGCTGCCCGCCCCGATGACGCAGTTGTCCCCGATCCGGACGCCGGGGCAGATGATCACGTTCCCGCCGATCCAGACGTTATTGCCCACGGTCACGTCGATCCCGTATTCGTAGCCGGTGTTGCGGACCGCCGGGTGGAGGGGATGGCCCGCCGTATAGACGGAAACGCCCGGCGCCAGGAAGCAGTTGTCGCCGAAGGTGATCCTGCCCACATCCAGAAAGGTGCAGTTGTAGTTGGCGAAGAAGTTCTTCCCCACCTCGATCCTGCTGCCGTAGTCGCAGTAAAAGGGCGGGTTGATGACGGCTCCCTTTCCCCTGCCCAGGAGCTCTTCGGCCACTGCCTGGAGGCCTTCAAAGTCCGACCTGTCCATGGTGTTGAGCTTCTGGGTCAGCCGGCGGGCCCTCTTCTGGTCCTCCATAAGGTCCTCGTCCGCGATATAAAGCATGCCTTTTTCCATTCGTTCCCGGTTCGTCATCCGCGTCTTCCTTTCTGATGTGTCTCCCGTACCGGCTTTTTCCGGACGGCCTTTTTCGGGTAGGAAATTTTATTATAAGGGCTGGAGGAGGAAATGAAAAGAAGTTTTTCTGACAGGACCGGCCCGGGCAGGCTATAATGGAGGCAGCAGGATCCGCCGGATTACGGAAGAGAGGGAGGATACGACATGGCAGAAGAAAACACCACCGTGACCAGGGCAGCGTCCGCGGCGGGGAAGACCGCCTCGACGGCAAAGAAGACATCGACCACGGCCAGGAAGACCGCTTCGACGGCGAAGAAGACCGCTGCGGCAAAGAAGACATCGACCACGGCCAGGAAGAAGACCGCTTCGACCTCCATCCGGCTGAGCGCGGATGAGAAGAAGCTGATCGGCTATTTCCGCGACTGCGGGGATATCGGAAAGATGGTGATCCTGACCCTGGCCGAAAAGACGGCCGAGAAGGCAAAGGCCGGCAAGGAGGAAGCCTCGGGTGGGGCCGCTTCCGGCTTCAGCCTGGATTCCATCATGGGGCTCCTGGGCAAGTAGGAGAGGGCCCGCCGGAAGATGGAACAGCCTCCGGTAAGAATCAGAAAAGGACAGACCGCCTGGTCTGTCCTTTTCTGATGCCGGATGATCCGTTTGAAGGCGGGAAGGGGGATCCCCTTTTCCTCCTGATGTCCCCTGCTGACGAAAGGCATGCCTATTTCTGGTCAGAGGGGGCTTCGGCAGGCTCTGCCGGTCCGGAGGCTCCTGCTTCCGCGGGGACCTCCTTCTTGTCCTTTCTGGCCTCCAGCCAGGGCAGGAGGGCCTCGTTGTAGACGAAGGTGAAAATGGCGGCGAAGGGGATGGCAAAGAGGATGCCGGCCGCTCCCATGAGCTGGCCGCCCAGGACGATGGAGATCAGGATCACCACGGAGGGCACGCCCAGCATGCCGCCGAAGAGCTTGGGCTTGATCACGTAGCCGTCGATGGTCTGGAGGACCAGGGTGAAGATCAGGAAGAGGAGGGCGTGGAAGGGATTGACCAGGACCAGGATGAAGGCGCCCAGGGCCGCTCCGATCATGGGACCGAAGGTGGGCAGAAGATTGGTGGTGCCCACCAGGAGGGAGATCAGGGGCGTGAATTCCATGCGGAAGAGGCTCATGAAGACGGCGTTGGTGGTGCCCACGATCATGGCGTCCAGGAGGGAATAGCCGATGTAGCTGATCAGGATGGTATGGCAGCGCTTGAAAAAGGCGTTGTGCTGGCGGTAGGCCTCCTCCGACATGAGGGCGTGGCGGAGGCGGTTGATGGTATCCAGCATGCTCTGCTTGGACATGAGGATGTAGACGGCCAGGATGAAGCCGATCACCAGGTTGACCAGAAAGGCGCCCATGTTGTGGGAGGCCTCCAGGACCCGGTTCAGGTAGGCGGGCATGTTCTCGGCTACCTTGTTGAGGGTGTTGTTGAAGGCGCTGATCAGCTCGGAGATGTCGATGCCCAGGTCAGAGGCCCACCGGCTCAGGTCGTTGATGTAGACGGCGGCTGCTTCCCGGTAGCTGTCAAAGCCTCCCGCAAGGGCGGCAAGGCTGCGGACCAGGGAAGGGATCACGGCCAGGATCAGAAGGACCAGGGCGGCCAGGAGGATCAGGACCGTGAAGAAGACCGAAAGGCTGTGGCGGGTCCGGTCCCTTACGACGCTCTGAAGGAGCCCGTTTTCGAACCAGACGGCCATGGGATTCATCATATAGGCCATGATGATGCCGATGACGACGGGGGTCGTCAGCTGGTAGATCCAGCCCAGGCCTCCGAAGATATGGGCCAGGTTGGACAGGAACATATAGAGGATGACGCCGCAGCAGACGGCGAAGGTCATGGAGAACCAGGGCTTTTCCAGCAGGTCCCTTAACTTTTTCAAGAAGAACGCCTCCTTTCGGACCGGCAGGAGCCGGCCGTATATCAGTATACCACAAGGGCCGTCCCTGTTTTCAGCAAGAAGTGTGAATTGCGGGAAGGAACAGAAAAAACCCAAAAACCGTGCCATTTTGTCTGATAATGGGCTATACTGTTGTCAAGAAGCAGTATGGCCGCATCAGGGCCGCAAGTGATTGTCAAAAAGGAGGCAAGGGAAAATGAAACTGAGTGAAGGACTCAAGACCGTTGCGTTCGCTATGATCGGCGCAGGCGCCGTGACCGGAGAAAAGGCCCGCCAGATCGTGGACGAGCTTGTCAAAAAGGGCGAGCTGACCGTGGAAGAGGGCAAGCTCCTGGATTCCGAGCTGGCCAAAAAGATGCAGGAGAGAGCGGAGACCCTCTCTGAAAGCGTCCGCTCCATTACCCCTGAGAAGGTCAGCCAGGGCGTGAAGGACCTGATCGCCAACGTGGGCAGGATGACCAGCGAGCAGAGGGAAGCCATCAGAAAGGCCCTGGACCGGGCCGATGAGGAGGCGGAGACCGAGGAGGCAGCGGCCGAAGAGCCCGCGGAAGAGGAAGAAGCGGCAGCCGAAGAGCCCGCGGAGACAGAAGAACCGGCAGCGGAAGAGGATGAGGCAAAGGAGCCCGCGGAATAAGAAAAAGACTAAAATGACGCGGCCGCAGGGCCGGCGGGGCATCTCCGGCAGGGGCCGGAGGTGCCTTTTCTTTTTGTCCCCGCCCTGTACATAGCCTTGTCTAAGACCGGCCTTTTAAGTAAAATAATAAAGAGCGTTATGAGCCTGAAAGGCTAAGGAGGAAAGAAAGCATGCTGAAAATCGATAAGACAGCCAACGCAGCTGACCTGTTGTTCACCCTGACGGGCAGACTGGATACGACCACCGCGCCTCAGCTGGAGACCGAGATCAAGAAGTCTCTGGACGGCGTCAAGAAACTCGTCTTTGATATCCGGAACCTGGAGTATATCTCCTCGGCCGGCCTGCGGGTCCTTTTATCCGCGCAGAAGGTCATGAACCGCCAGGGCAGCATGATCGTCAGGAACGTGCCCGAAGAGGTCCAGGAGATCTTTGACGTTACCGGTTTTTCCGATATCCTGACCATCGAGTAGGGAACCGTATGCAGCAGCTTTGTACATTCGGAGGCCGGCAGGCCTGCCGAAGGGAAGGTATAGACTGTGAAAGAGCTCAGACTGAAAGCGACAACTGAAAACCTGGACCAGGTCATTTCCTTTATTGACACAGAGCTGGAGAGCGCCGGCTGCACCATGAAGGCGCAGATGCAGATCGAGATCGCGGTGGAGGAACTATTTGTCAATATCGCCCATTACGCCTATGAGGGGGATCCCGGTCCGGCCTGGATCCAGGTGGATACGGAAGAAACGCCCGGACAGGTGCGGATCACCTTCGTGGACAGGGGCATGCCCTACGACCCCCTGGCCAAGGAGGACCCCGACGTGACCCTTTCCGCGGACGAGAGGGAGATCGGAGGCCTGGGGATCTTCATGGCCAAAAAGAACGTGGATTCGATCTCCTATATCTATCAGGACGGGAAGAACAGATTGACGATCCGGAAGAAGATCCGCTGACGCGAAAGCCTCCGGTCCAGGCAGGGAGAAATTCAATGGGTCCGGACAACGAAAAGACCATCAGGAGCAGCATCATTTCAGACATGTCCGAGGGCGTCATGGCCATCCGCTGTGACGGCCGGATCATGCTGGTCAATGATGCCGCTCTTCATATTCTGGAAATGGACCGGCAGCAACTGGAGGGCCGGTCCTTTGCCGCCTGCTTTTTCGGGGAGGAGAGGAACGACGCCTTTACGGAAACGGTCCTGGAGGCGGTCCGGTCCAGGGGAAGGCGCCTGGAGACCTATGTCCCCTATTATACGGAGACCGCCTGCCGGCAGCTGAGGGTGGTCTCCTCCTACCTGAAACAGGGGGAGGAAAGGATCGGGGTGATCCTGGTCATCTCCGACATCACGGAGCTGGCCGGCCTCAAGGACGCCGTCCGGGCCATGGAAGCCATCCAGGACCTCAATAAAAAGCTGGAGATCCGCAACCGCCTTCTCCAGGACACCTTCGGGCGCTACCTGTCCGATGACATCGTCCGGGAGATCCTGGATACCCCGGACGGGATGCGGCTGGGGGGCCACCGGCGCCGGGTCACCATCCTGATGAGCGACCTCAGGGGCTTCACCATGATGTGCGCCAGGATGGACGCCGAAGACCTGGTCGCCATGCTCAACCACTATTTCTCTGTCATGTATGAGGAGATCAGCCGGTACGGGGGGACCGTGATCGAGTTCCTGGGAGACGGCATGTTCATCCTCTTCGGGGCCCCGGTCCCCTCCTCCCGCCACGCCTCTGACGCCGCGGCCTGCGCCCTGGCCATGCAGAAGCGGATGGAGGAGGTGAACGGCTGGAACCGGGAGAGGGGCTATCCCTTCCTGTCCATGGGGATCGGGATCAATACCGACGAAGTCATCCTGGGCAACATAGGCTCTGAAAAAAGGACCAAGTACGGGGTCATGGGCCCCGCCGTCAATCTGGCCGGCCGGATCGAGTCCTATACCACGGACGGACAGGTCCTCCTGTCCGGGACGAGCCTGGAGGCCATTCCCGAAAGACTGGAGATCGCGGACAGCTTTCCTGTTTTTCCCAAAGGGGTGGAGACCCCCGTCACGGTCTTCCACCTGACCGGGATCGGAGGAGGCTACGGGATCTTCCTGGAGGAAAAGGAGGAGGCCCTGACGGCCCTTCCGGAACCTCTCCCGGTCACCTTCCGGGTCCTGTCCGGCAAGCATGTGGAAGAGGAGACCTTCCGGGGCCTCCTTCTGGCCCTGTCGGACCAGGGTGCCCTGGTCCAGACCGGTACTCCCCTTCAGGTCCGGGACGACCTGGTCCTGGACCTGGGAGGCGACGCCTACGCCAAGGTCAGGGACCGGAGGGACGGCAGGATCCGGATCGTATTCACCGCCAGGCCGGCCGGCTTTTCGGCCTTCCTGAAAGCAGCGGGAGGTGACAGCCATGCATGAAGGAAGACGGGTATCCGTCAATACCTGCGTCTTCGGTCCGGGAAAGCTTTCCCGGATCCGGACCTATTCGGACCGCTACGGGGACGCCCTGGGCTTTGAGGTCCTGGCCAAGTTCGACCTTGCGGATTTTGAGGAGGAGCTGAAGGGGGCCCTGCCCGTCCTGGAAAAGCACAGGATCAGCTTCCACGGCCCGGTCTACGGGGCCGAGCACTCCGCCAGGCGGGGGAGCCCGGAATACGAGGAGACCATGCGGCATATCAGGAAGACCCTGCCCTACGCCAGATACCTGGGCAGCAGCCATCTGGTCTTTCATCTCAACAACTGCCGGGTCCTGCCGGAGAAGAGGCAGGAGATGCTGGAGAACGCCCTGGACAGCTATGAGGAGGTCCGGGACCTCTTCGGGGCCTTCGGCTGCCGGATCTTTGTGGAGAATACGGGCATTGCCCTCCAGGGGAACGTCCTCCTGGACCAGGAGGAATTTACGGACCTCTGCCGGCAGAGGGGCTTTGACGTCCTGGTGGATATCGGCCACGCCCACGCCAACGGCTGGGACCTGGGCAGGCTGGTCCTGGACCTGAAGGACCAGATCCGGGCCTTCCACCTCCACAACAACGACGGCAGGAGGGACCTCCATAACAGGATCCATGACGGGACCCTGGACTTCGACGCCTTCCGGGCCCTGATCGACAGGGAGTGCCCGGGAGCGGAACGGACCATAGAATATACCAGACCGGCTCTGGAGGAGAACGGCCTGGATGAAGATATCAGAGACATGCTGGGCCTTTTGCCCGGCCGGACATGACGCGGGAAGCCGATAAGGAGAACACAAATGGAAGTCAGAAGATATGACAGCGGAGAAACAGTATTCAGAGAGGGAGACGGGGGGACCTGTCTCTATCACGTCCTGCAGGGATCGGTGATCGTCACCGTCGGCGGAGAGTCCGGAGATTCCGTCCGTCTGACCGAGCTGGGCCCCGGCGCCATTTTCGGCGAGATGGCCCTTCTGGAGGGCTGGCCCAGGTCCGCCACCGTCACGGCCGGTGAGGAGGGCGCCGAGCTGACGCCTGTCTTCAGGGAAGAGATGGAGGCTTTTCTCCGGGAGGATCCCGCCCAGGTCAGGACCCTCATGGTCAATCTCAGCCACCGGCTCCGGGGCCTGACAGAGGACTACAGGGAGGTCTGCGAGACCATCCGGGAGATGCACCTGACCGTGAAGGGAGAAAAGCGCAGCCAGGGCCTGCTGGCCAGGATCGGGCGCTTTTTATCCGTCTGGAGACTGACGGCTCCCATTTCCGGCGCGGGCTATTTCACCTCCAGGCCCGGCCTGCCGGAGGAGGCTGCCGACACGGCCGGCCTCGCCTCTAAAAAATACGCGGCCGGGACCGTGGTCTTCAGGGAAGGAGATCCCGGCGACTCCATGTACTATCTGGAGTCCGGCCTTGTGGGCATCTATACCGGCTGGGGAACAGAGGCCGAGAAGGAACTGACCAGGCTCGCGGAGAACACCTTCTTCGGCGAGATGGGCCTGATCGAGAAGCTGGAGAGGTCCGCCACGGCCGTGGTCCTGGATGAGGATACCAGGCTCAGGGCCATCACGGAGGAGGACCTGGAGAAGTTCTTCCGGGAGTCCCCTTCCGTGACCATGCTGGCCCTCCGTCACCTGTCCTCTCGGCTTCGCGCCCTGACCGGGGACTACCTGAAGGCCTGCCGGACCGTCTCCAGGATGAAGGAGGCCGAGGAGGAGGGGCTCGCCCTGACGCCCGAGGAGCAGGAAGCGGCCGAGCGCTACATGGAAGAGGCCATGGCCAGAATGATGCTGGATATGTACTGATCCTTTCGAGGGGAAGGGGAGCCGGGAGGCCTCCCTTCCTCTCTTTTTGTCCTTTTTGCCCCTCTTCGGGGCCGGAAGGACAAATTATGGGAGAAAAAAGGGGGCAGATGTCTTATAATAGGAGATGTCTTCCATGAAGCTCGGAAGATACAAAGACAAAGCGAGGGGTAAGAGCAATATGAAACCGATTCTCAAGGAAACCAGATGGGGCTACAACGAGCCCATGGAAATCTATGATGTGGAGCTCAGGCTCTATGATGAGAATGACGGAACCGAGCATTTCGTCAATCTGTCCCAGTTCGACCGCTACCAGAGGCTGGTCATTTCCGACTTCAGCCTGTTCGACGCCATGATGGAGGAGGACCTGGGGCACGCGGACGACCTGGTCCGGGACCACGCGGAGCGTCTCTATGAGCCGGATAAGCCCAATGACTACTATGACGAATTCGACCATACCGGCTACCGCCGGGCCGTCAAGTTCGCCTGCTATGTCATGGGAGAGTTCATGGAGGGAAGGATCGACGAGGCCCAGGACTTCATCGATGAGGTCACGGAGTCCAACATCAACACGGTCTACATTCCCGACGTGGAGGGCTTTGTCTACAAGCAGAAGGAGATCGCGGTAGAGGAATCGGATATCCTGGAGAAGGATACCATGATCTGCCGGCTGGACGGCGACGTGGAGGCCATTGACTCGGAGATCATGATCATGATGGACGGCTATCCCGTCTGTCTCCACTGCTCCTATGTCTTCACGGAGCGCTTCTACGTGGCCTATTCGACCATGATGGCGCCCCTCAGGGCCGCCATGGAATATGCCGGAGATGAGGGCCGCATGTCCCTCTATTTCGACACCATCAACGGCAGCGAAATGATCGCCTCCTATGAGGACCGCGAGTCGGCCATGCGGTCGGAATACAGGAACTATTTCAGGATCCTGTCCGACATGATCGCCCAGGCCTGACAGTCCGTTAACACTTCCTGCGGGCAGAAGAAGATCCTTTCGCGTTAGGATAAGGAGACGGCAGGGGCCATCCGGCACCGGCCTGCTGACATGTTCTGACGGAGGAAATGACGATGAAAAGATTTTTCGCGCTGATCCTGGCGGCCCTTCTGGCCTTTTCCGCGGCCGGCTGCGCCGCGTTTGGAAAGAAGGAGGAGGCTCCGGCGGAGGCTCCCGCCGCGGCAGCGGAGCCCGCGGAAGAGCCTGCCGCGGAGGAGCCCGCGGAGGAGGCTTCCCAGGTCCCGGATGAAGAGGCCGCCCATGAGGCTCAGGTCCGGGAGGAGTTCTCCCGAAGGCTGGACAGCCTCATTGCTCTCTGCAAGGACTGGGACGGATCCCTGGATTCTTCCTTCAGGGCCCTGGGAGAACTGGCTGACCTCCTGTCCTTTATGGGGGAGAACATCCGGGATTCCTTTGACTCAGAGGAGCTGGAAGAGACCGTCAGGGAATCCCTCAGCCGCCTGGATGAGACGGACCTGGACAAGTTCCGGACCAAGTGGTCCTCCCTGAAGGAAAAACTGAACGGCCTTATGGAGGACGGAGGAGGGATCCCCCTTCCCCTGATCCCGAACAAGATCCGGCAGCTGGCGGAGAGCCAGGAGCTGCAGGATACCTTTTCGGAACTGTCCCAGGCCGTGGACAGCGCCCTGGAGGAGCTGGGAAAGCATTAAGAGCAAAGGAGAAGAAAAATGGCTGTAAATATGTACTATCTTCCGGACCACGCGGCCCGGTGCGGCTTCTATGAGTGCCGGAACTGCCGCGCCCGCTTCCTGGACGTAAAGATCGCGCCCCGGATGGTCTGCCCCGACTGCGGGAAATTCCCGGACATGGAGATCGGCCCGGACGAAGAGATGCCGGCGATCCGGGAGGACGCCGTCCTTCTCCAGGTCATCGAGGGAGAAGAGGAATGCGAACGCTATGACAAGCTCCTGAGCCTGGCCGTGACCGGCGGGGACTATGACTGGCTGTAAGGAAGAAAGAGGCGGATTTATGGCAGATGGAAGAAAGGTGCTCCTGGCCGGGAAATTCTATGAAGAGACCAGGAAGGCGGACCATATCGTTAAGGAACTGAAGGAACGGACCCGGTACCGGGTATACGGCGTCGTCCTCAGGGGCGGCGACAGCTACCGCCGGCAGCTCTGCGTCTTCGAGACCAGGGAAAAGGCGGAGGAATACGCGGCCAAGCTCAACGAGAGCCTGGAGACCCTGGGGGCCTTTGTGGAGGAGGAGATCCTCTACAGGACAGACCCCTCCTGAGGAAGGAAAGGGAGTCCGGGGACCGGGATGAAGACTTTGATGGACCGGTCCCGTACACAGGCCCATAGGATCAGAAAAAAACAGATGCCGCGCGGAAAGGGAAACGTCCCTTTCCGCGCGGCATTCTGCTGTCCCGGGCCCCCTGCCCTGGAGCAGGAGACCGGACAGGACCGGATCTGAAGCGGTTATTTATTCGACAATGATGTCATATTTGACGATGGACTCGATCTCGCAGGAGCCGCCGGTGCAGAAGAATTCCACGCCGGTATCCTCAGCGTCCGGGAAGACATTGCCGGTCATGGCGAAGCGGCCGTCGTTGATGAAGACTTCGGCGGAGCACTGGTCCAGGAAGATGTGGAAGCGGATCCGGTCGGTCTCGTCGATGTCGCAGGTCCTGGTGTTGGTGTTGACCTCTACGCCGTAGATGGGGACGCCGCTGTTGGTCCTGTCGAAGACCACGGTGGAATCCTCAGCGTTGAAGGTCAGGACCGTCTCATGCTCGGTGCCCTTGAAGAAGCGGACGCCCAGGGTCCGGCAGTCCAGGGGACGGAAGGTCACATCCAGCTCGATGATATCGCCCTCGACGCCCTTTACCTGGAGAGAGCCGTCCTTCAGGGTCATGGCGCCGGCCTCGACCTTGTTCTGCCTGTAGTTTTTGATCTCGCGGACGGGGTTCTGATAGAGCCTGCCGTTCTTGAATTCCACCTCTCTGGGCAGGGTATAGGTGCCGCCCCATCCGTCCTCGGTCATGGGCATGGTCCGGTCCCACATTTCCTTCCAGGCGATCATGATGATGCGGCCGTCGGGCATGGTCATGCACTGGGGGGCATAGACGTCGAAGCCGGCGTCCAGCTCGTTGATGGAGTCCATGGTAAAGCGGCCGGTCTCCCAGTTCATCTTGCCGGGGATGTAGACCACGGAGTGCTGGTTCTGGTAGCTGTTGCCCATCTGGGGAAGGTTCTGGGGGCTGGAGATGATGACATCCTTGCCGTTGGAGGTGAAGATGTCGGGGCACTCATAGACGCCGTTGAGGGTATAGTAATGCTCGGAGAAGCCGGGCTGCCTGTAGAGGCAGCGGCCCAGGAATTCCCAGTGATAGAGGTCCCTGGACCGGAACAGGATCAGGTTGCCCCAGCCGAGGTCGATCATGCCGCCCAGGACGTCCCCGTTGGGGTCGGAGGGGTTGATCATGAGCCTGGCATGGTGGACCAGGTCGGCGGTGTTGGCGCCGGACATGTTGGAGGCGTAGGCCCTGGGGGAGGGCTGGGGCAGGGCGGGATCGATGATCCTGGTGCCGGCCAGGCAGTAGTACCAGCCGTCCCTGACAATGATCTTGGGGTCGCGGAAGTCTCTGGTGGAGACCTGCTCGCTCAGCATTTCCGCTGTCAGGATGGGGTTGGAAGGCTCCTTGGTGAAGGTGATGCCTCCGTCCTCGGACCAGGCCAGGCACTGGCGCTGCCGGTCGGGCTGGGCAGCCGTATACATGATATAGAGCCTGCCGTCCTTTTCCACGGCGTTGCCGGAGCAGCAGCCGCAGATGACCTCATAGTCCTGATCGGGCCGGATGGCTACAGGCTGGAGCTCCCACTTGATAAAGTCATCCGTTGTAAAGTGTCCCCAGTGCATGGTGCCCCAGTGGGCCGCATAGGGGTAATGCTGGAAATAAAGATGGGACTTTCCGTTATAGTAGATCATTCCGTTGGGGTCATTGCACCAGCCGGAAGGGATACTTGCATGATAGGTGGGCCTGTAGTGTCTTCTTTCCATGGTCTTTTTCCTTTCTGGGGATTGTTTGGCTTCTGCAGCGGCTTACAGGGACCGGGCCGCAGTTCAGTTTTATTTTACAGTAAACGGCCCGAAAACTCATCCGCTATCTCATACGAAAAAAATCCGGGAATCTTATGCAAGATTTTTGGAAGAGCTTTCATAAAGCCTTGGAGACAGAAAAAGGCCGCGGGACCCGGTCAGGATCCCGCGGCGCGCAGAGAGCCTCAGGGAGGATTCAGCTTTGATCGGAGGCGAACCGGTAGGACCGGTAGACCAGGTAAAGGGCGGGGACAGTCAGCAGGACCAGCATGATCCAGAAGGAGGCCCCTCCCAGGACGCTGGTCATCATGCCGCAGACGATGAGCAGGGACCCGGTCACCATGAGGACCTTCCTGCCCAGCCGGTGGGTCTTTTTCCATACCAGGGGATCGGCCAGGGTCCAGGGGGTCCGGATCCCGAAGGACCGGTTGTAGGGAATGGAGGGCAGGCAGCTTCCCAGGATCAGCCAGGCAAAGCCCAGGGCCAGGATGACCAGGCGGAGGGGGAGGGAGGTCTTCTCCCGGATCAGGCCGAAGGCCGTGGCCTCCGTGATCCAGCTGAAGGTGGCCATGAAGACCGTAATGCCCGTAATGAAGCCGTTATAGATGGCCCTGAAGCGCCGGCTGGCGGACATGTTGGGGTCTACCAGGGGGATGACCCGGAAGACGACCAGCATGCCCAGAGGCAGGAGGTCCAGGATCAGGGCGGCCGACCTGGGCCCGTAGCCGTCCACGCCTCCCGCGCCCCAGTGGGTGGGGATCCGGACCGGCAGGAAGGGGAAGAAGGCCAGGTGGGCGATGAAATTGACCATGCAGAGGACGACCAGGTACAGGTAGATCCCCGACCCCTTCCTCCGCGGAGTTTTTCTTTTTCTGGCTGCCATAGCTTTGTCCTTTTTCAGAAACAGCAGGATTCATTCCTGTTTTCCATATAGCACCAGAAAGCGCCGCCTGTCAAGAAAAGGCCGCTCAGGGAAGGAAAAACCCGGAAAACAGAGAAGGCAGAAGCTCCCGGCAGGGAAAGAGCAGGACAGGATGGACCGGAAAGCAGGAGAGAGAACGGAAGGAGGGGAGAAGGGCAGGACCCGCGGAAGGGATGATCCGAAGGCCTGAACCGGCATTTACTAGAATACTGATAAAGGGGTATGATAAAGAAAAGCCGGACCAGGAGATCCGCAGTGTCCGGGCAGCCGGCAAAAAGCCCGGAGCCTGCGCTGGTGCGGAAAGCTGATCGCCGCGAAGATCGCTGAGGCTGAAATGTTTTTGGAAAGGAGCCGCCCATGCGCATTCTGATATTCCGTCACGGAGATCCCGACTATGTCCACAACTGCCTGACCCCAAAAGGGGAGGCCGAAGCCGCCCTGCTGGCAGAGACCATTGAAAGGTACGGGATCGATGATTTCTATGTATCGCCCCTTCCCAGGGCCCGGCTCACCCTGGAGCCTTCCCTGAAGAAGCTGGGCAAAGAGGCGGCGGTCCTGCCCTGGCTCCGGGAGTTCTCCCATCCGGTGAAAAGGCCTGACAGGCCGGACAGCCCCATTGTCTGGGACTGGCTGCCGGCAGACTGGACCGGGGAAGAGAGGTTCTATGACAGGGACGCCTGGACAGAGCCCGCGGTCATGGAGGAGGCCGGGATCCGGGCCTTCTATGAGGAGGTCTGCCGGAGCCTGGATGACCTTCTGGCCTCCTATGGCTATGTCAGAAAGGGCCATGTCTATGAGGTCCGGAAGGCCAGTCATAAGACCATCGCCCTTTTCTGCCACTTCGGCCTGGAGGGCGTGATCCTGTCCCACTTCATGGGAGTCTCCCCCATGGTCCTCTGGCATACCTCCTGCGCGGCCCCTTCCTCGGTGACCAGCCTGTATTCAGAGGAAAGACAGGAGGGGACGGCCCTCTTCAGGATGAATTATTTCGGCGCCCTGCCCCATCTCTGGGAGACAGGGACAGAGCCCTCCTTCCACGCCCGCTTCGTGGAATGCTATGAGGACGAGGGCAGACATTAGGCCTCTTTCCGCTTCCTCCGGAACGGAAAGAAAAGCGGGACAGAAAGAAGAACGGAACAGAAAGACAGGAAAAGAGAGGGCCCTGCGGCTTCCGGAACCGGGAAGCCGCGGGGCCCTCCTCCTGTAAGGGACTGATTTATTTCCGGAGGGCGTTCCGGATCTCCAGATAGAGGACGTCCATATCCAGAGGCTTGGTGACATAGCCGTTCATGCCGCAGTCCCGGGCCGCATTCCGGGAGGCGTCGAAGATATCGGCGCTCATGGCGATGATGGGAACGTTCCTGTCAGGCCGCTCCTGGGACCGGATGGCCCTGGCGGCGTCGAAGCCGTTCATATAGGGCATCTGGATGTCCATGAGGATGGCGTCATAGCAGCCGGGGGCTGACTGTACGAACATCCGAAGGGCCTCGGACCCGTTGGCGGCCAGGTCGACCTGGATGCCGATCCGGGCAAGGACCCCCACGGCCACCTCCTGGTTGATGAGGTTGTCCTCTGCCAGCAGGATCCGGAGGCCGGACAGGTCCTCGTAGCTGGGAGGAGCGGAATCGGCCGGGGCGGTTTCTTTTGAAGGAAGAGGACAGGTCTTCTTGAAGAAGAGGGTGACGGTAAAGACGGAACCCACGCCCTCCGTGCTTTCCACGGTGATATCGCCGCCCATAAGGGAGGCGAAGTTCCGGGAGATGACAAGGCCCAGGCCCGTGCCGGTCCCGTACTTGGAGGGATTCCGGTTCTCCTGGGCAAAGGGCTGGAAGAGGCGGGGCATAAAGGCGGGAGAGATCCCGCATCCGGTATCCGATACCTCGAAGACGGTCCGGATGGCGTCCTCCTCCTCGGTCTGGGAGGCGGACAGGGACACCTTGCCGCCCCGGTCTGTGAATTTGACGGCATTGTTGAGGAGATTGATCAGGATCTGCTGGACACGGACCCGGTCGCAGCAGACGTCGGGGAACCGGATGCCGGTCTCGTCCAGGACCAGATGGATGCCGGAGGACTCCGCCAGGGGAGCCAGGATGGTCCGGATATCCTCATAGATCTCAAGGAGGTCGGAGGGCTCCTCGTTCAGCCGGTAGTCGCCGGACTCCAGCTTGTTGATCTCCAGGACCTCGTTGATGATCTGGAGGAGGTACTGGCCGGAGGCATGGATCTTTTCCAGGTAGGAGACGGCTCCCCCCAGGGTGGTCTGCTCCATGCCCAGGGCGGACAGACCGATGACAGCGTTCATGGGCGTCCGGAGCTCATGGCTGAGCCGGGAGAGGAAATGGTTCATCTCGCTGTTGAGGTGCTTTTCCTTGTGAAGGGCGGCCTCCAGCTCCATGCTCAGCTGCTCGATCCTGTGCTGCTGGCGGTAGTGGTCGGTGACATCGATAAAGCTGCCCACCAGGCCGATGATCTCATTGTCGTCATAGACCGGGGTCTTGGTGGCCAGGATGTCCCGTACCTCGCCGTGGACCAGGCAGGTCCCGTGGACCATGTGGGTGCTCTCTCCCCGAAGGACCCGGAGCTCGTCGTTCTTGTAGGGCTCGGGATCAGGATGCCAGCCCATGTCCTCATCGTTCTTTCCGATCAGGACATCCTCGGAGGGGAAGCCGTAGTAATCCAGAAAGGCCTGGTTGACGCCCACAAAGCGCCGGTCCGTATCCTTCCAGAACATGCAGTTCTGGGTGGTGTCCAGGACCCTGGAGAGCAGGAGCTCCCGGATCTTGACCTTCTTGTGGCGGTTATGGTCGTCGGTGATATCCGAGGAGGAGACATAAAGGAGGAAGGAATCCTCTGTCAGAAAGCGGGCGGACATATTGCCCTTGAACCAGCGGTAGGCATGGTCCACCAGGACCCGCATGCGGAAGGGGAAGACATAGTCCGATCTCCGGCGCAGTTCGGTCAGCCGGCTCTGGAGAGGGATCAGGTCATCTGGATGGATATAGTGCTCAGGATTCTGGCTGAAATAGGCAAGAAGACTTTCTCTGTCCTGGTGCATGACCTGGCAGCTGAGGTCGGATACCAGGACCGGGAGCCGGCTGCGGGTTCCGTCCATATAGAAGACCACCAGGCACTGGGGCAGGATCTCCAGCTCTCTGCGGATCTCATCGGGCATCTGGTAACGAGGAGCGGACATGGGAGACCTCCTTTCTCTGTATAAGGTCATTTTAGCATCATCGGCGGAGAATGACTATATTCGGAGACCGGGAGGCCTGTTTCTTCGGAGACAGGGACGAATGCCGCTGCAGGCGGGGCGGAAAGGATCAATATATATTGACACTGTCAGCGAGATGATATGGTTGTATTGACAATACGGTGTCAGAAACTGGACACAAGTCTCGGAAGGAGGCAGTACAGCACAGCATTCTCAGATAATGCTGAGAAAAAGGGAGGAGGAACCTATGCTGCAAATCAACTGGCAGGACGTCGCGAATATCCTGACGCTCTGCGTCCCCTATCTGATCGCCCTGGGCGTGATCCTGCTGATCGGCATCCTTGTCATGATCGCCTGCGGGAAGATGGACAGGCCCGCCAGGTACCTGGTCCGCAGGGAGAGCCTGCTGGCCGTGCTGCTGGCCCTTGTGACCGTCGTCAACCTGATCTGCTTCGGCCCCATGAATTCCCTTCTGACCCTGTCTGCGGGAGAGGGACAGATCACGGAGGAATCTCTCCATGAATCCGAGGCCCTTGTAGAAGAGATCGCGGACGAAGGCATCGTGCTCCTGAAGAACGAAGGCCAGTGCCTTCCCCTGACCGACTACTTCATCGGCAACGGCTTCATGAACTTTGACCAGATGATCCGCAACGGCAATGACGCGGCCCTGGTGGCCTATCCCATGGCATCCAACTTCGTCGCCGATACCCAGTCCGCCACATCCCTTCTGGCCATGAGAAAGGCCTGCAAGAACATGATGTACACCATCGTGAACAGCCGCGCCTGTTCCGATGAGGCCATCCATCCCGGCCTCCACAAGTGGCAGAAAGCTGCCATTGTCATTGACCTTCTTCTGGCCGCCGGCCTGATCGCCCTCCAGGCGCTGGTCATCCGGGAATATAGATATAAGAAGAGGAAAGCAGGCGTCTGACCTGACAGGTACCTCCCTGACTGACCTGTCAGACACATAACCATCCACCCAGGAAGGGCCGCCCCGGGACAAAAACCGCGGCGGCCCTCCGCATTTTTCTGCTGTATTATCAGAAGAGTATGGTATAGTAGACAAAAATGATGAAGGAGTGAATAAAAAATGCCTAAGGGTTCCCCGGAACTGACCAACGCCAGAAGAGAAGAGATCATTGCCGCCTGTGAAACCCTCTATGAGACCATGGGCTTCAAGGAAGTGACCATCAAGGAGATCGCCCGCTATACCTCCTTTTCCCGGCCTGCCATCTATAATTATTTCGAGACCAAGGAGGAGATCTTTCTGGCTATCCTGCAGAAGGAATACCTGCTCTGGGTCCGGAAGCTGGATCAGGTCATCGAAAGCCGTGAGGAGATGACCCGGGAGGAGATCGCGGAGGCCCTGGCCGGGACCCTGACCAGCCAGCCCCAGATCCTGAAGATCCTCAGCATGAACCATTTCGACCTGGAAGCGAACAGCCGGGAGGAGGTCCTGGCGGAATTCAAGAAGGCCTACGGAGCCACCCTGGACGCGGTGGACCGGATGCTGATCCGGTTCTGTCCGGAGATGACCGAAAAGGACCGGCAGGCATTCCTTTATTCCTTCTTCCCCTTTATTTACGGGATCTATCCCTATACCGTAGTCACCGAAAAACAGAGGAGAGCCATGGAGGAGGCGGGGATCCCCTATGTCTATCAGACCCCCTATGAGCTGACCCTCCGCTGCGCGAAAAAACTGCTGGAATAAGGCTTTCCCCTCTGAATAGATACCGGTCCTGACCGCGTTTTCCCATGTCCCCGCGGACGTGGAAGAACGCGGTCATTTTCTGTCCTGACGACGCCTCCATGACTGCCTTTGTTATTGACATATTACAGAAAAAGGTACAAAATGAAGAAAGATATGACAAAACTATTACGAAAATATTAAATCCATATCGCTCTTTGTGACAGAGGGAGGAGAATTTTGAGAAGAAAGATGACAAAGGCCCTGGCCGCCCTGCTGACCTGTGTGATCGCCCTGCAGGCGCCCGTCATGACGATGGCGGCGGAGAATACCGCCGGGGAGGAGATCCTGGCGGAGGAAGAGGTCCTGGAAGGAACGGCAGCCGCCGAGGCGGACGCCCTCCTGGACGAAGCGGAAGTGCCCGCTGAAGAAGAGGCGGAAGAGGCAGAGCCCGCCCGGGAGGAAGCGGATGAAGAAGCCGCGGAACCTGAAGAAGCGGAAGAAGAGGAACCCGCGGCTGACAGCCAGGGGGATTCCGCGGAGGTCCTGGAAGAAGCTGAAGAGGAAGAGTCTCTGGAGGAATATGAGGCTGCCCTGGGCAGCGGCACCCTTTCCACAGGCCTTGCCTGGACGGTCTCTTCAGAAGGAGCCCTGACCTTTACAAAGACCGGCACCGGGACCTGGGAGATTCCCTCCTTTACGAAGGAGAACAGCCCCTGGTATTCCATCCGGACCAGGATCAAGACGGTGACGCTTCCCGATACCGACGGCGTGAACCTGAAGATCGGCAATTACGCCTTCTACGGCCTGACGGCCCTGACCGACATTGCCGTTCCGGACAATGTATCCTCCATCGGCACCGGCGCCTTCCAGGGCTGTACTGCTTTGGGGACCTGCTCCTGGAATACGGACGCCGCCCTTCCTGAAAGTGTTTTCCAGGGCTGCACGGCCCTGACGGATTTCGACTCCTACGCGGAGATCGCTTCCATCGGCAGGAACGCCTTCAACGGCTGCAGCGCCCTGACTGAGCTGGACTTCCTGTCCCTGTCCATGAAATCCATCGGCGACAGCGCCTTTGCCGGCTGCTCCAAGCTGGCCAGGATCTGCCTGTCCTCCAAATTAGACTCTGTGGGCAGCAGCGTTTTTGTCAATCAGGCTTCTCTGACCGTCCTGATCCCTTCCCAGTTCCAGAATGAGGCAGTCTTCACAAAGATGAAGTCCGCCTACAGCAAGGTCAAGTGGGGCATCAATTTTGAAGGCTCCTATCCTCTGCTGACCTCGGTCTCTCCGACCCTCAAGGGCCTGAAGATCAAGTGGAAGCACCTGGATACGGCCACGGAATACATCATCTACAGAAAGCCCAAGGGCAGCTCCGATGAGGAATGGACCATCATCGGGGAGATGAACAGCGTTTCCGGCAAGACTGCCGGAGCCACCCTGTCCTATACGGATACGGGCACGGCAAGCGGCAAGGCCTATACCTACACAGTCCAGGGCTATCAGGAGGCCGGCGATCTGCTGACTGCCTGCAACGTCTCCGGAGACCTGGCATCCTCCTGGTTCTATACCGCGCCTGCCGATCCCAAGGTCTCCAACACCGCCGGCGGGGCCAAGATCAGCTGGACCGCCGTTTCCGGGATCGACAGCTACCGGGTCTACGGAAAGGCCGGGAACGGAGAGTATGAGGAGCTGGCCGATGTAAAGGGCACCTCCTATACCTGGAAGAACGCCAAGAGCAATGTCAGCTATACCTATACCGTCCGCTGCCTGAAGGACGGCAAGCTGGTATCCTCCTACAACGCCGGCACCTCCAAGGTCTTCTATGAGGCGCCCGCGGCCAAGTGCACCCGCAAGGCCGATTCCATCAAGGTCAGCTGGAAGTCCGTCAGCGGCATTGACAGCTACCGGGTCTATTACAGGATCGGAAAGGGAGAATGGACCAAGCTGACCGACGTCAAGGGGACCAGCTATACCTGGAAAAAGGCTGTCTCCGGCAAGGATTATTTCTTCACGGTCCGCTGCCTGAAGGACGGCAAGCAGGTCTCTTCCTACCAGTCCGGCACGGAATGCCTCTACTACGCGGCTCCTTCCGTCAAGGCCGCCAACGCGGCGGACGGCGTCAAGGTGACCTGGAACACATCCAAGGGCGTGGACGCCTACCGGGTCTATTACAAGACCGAAAAGGGAGAGTGGAAGGTCCTGAAGGACGTCAAGGGATCCTCCTACACCTGGAAGGGCGCCAAGCAGGGCAAGCTCTACGAATTCACGGTCCGCTGCGTCAAGGGCGGCAAACAGGTCTCCTCCTACAGGACCGGGGCCAGCGTCCGCTTCTATCCGGCAGTGAACGTCTCCTCTGTCAAGAAGGTATCCGGCGGCATCAAGATCAGCTGGAAGAACATCAAGGTCAAGAAGTACCGGGTCTATGTCAAGACCGGCAGCGGCAGCTACAAGAAGCTGGCCGATGTCTCCGGGACCTCCTACACCTGGAAGAAGGCCAAGAACAACACTAAGTACACCTTCATCGTCAAAGTCGTGTCCAAGGACGGAAAGACCGTTTATTCCGCTCCCGGGACCAGCAAATCCATCACCTATAAGAAATAAGACCGGCTGACCTGTCAAATAGGACAGGTACCGGCAGACAAGGGCTCTTCCGGCCCGGCAGCAGGCGCTGCCGGACCGGAGGAGCCCTTTTCTGATTCCTGAAGGATCATGCATTTCGTTCCGGCCTTCACTGCTGGGGCGGAGTCAGGCAAATTTCCATTCTCCTCAAGCCCATGACGATGGAAGAGAGGAGGCATTGGTCCATCACCGCCGGAACCTGTGATCTGGCATGATCATGGTCTCCGCTTACAGGAGCCTGTCCGTGTACGAACTGGCCGGCTCCTGTTCACTTTCCTCACAGTCAGGAGAACAGAAAGAGATTTATAAAACCGGATCGTCCGTGAAGATGCCGGGCAAAAGGACCAAATGCCCCGGACCGGCTGCGGGGCATGCTGGAATCCCCCGGATGTCTCCTTATGGGATCCGCATCCGCTTTCGCCGACGGAAGTCTGACAGCCTGAATAAACAGAAAAAGGGACGCTCACGGCCAGAGAGCTGAACCGGCCGGCATCCGAGTACGGAAGGACAGCAGGAGAGTGCGTCCGGGACCAGCTTCTGGAGGAATATCCGGAAGGGAATGTCCCGGAAGAGGAAGTCCGCCGCATCGTTATCCCGATATTGAGGAAGACCCACAGGTATGTCTCAGAGGTCGCTATGGCCTGTCAGAGCGAGCAGTACAGGAAGGCCGGAGTAGGACTGAAGGCAGTCATGCCGGACTATAACCTCCGCAGAGAGGACGAGCTGGTCAGGGATCAGTCACAAAGGAGTTTTGCTGATGAGCTGGACGGATGAGGCCGGGAAGGTCGTAGAGGCGGCGGCTTCGCTGGCGCAGAAATCTGTGGATGATTCCCTGAAGTTTAACGCAGAGAATGCTTCCGGAGCCGGTCTTGAAGTCAGAGTCACAAGGACGTAAGATGGAGTTGGACTAAGCAGCGGAAGGGTGTGCCAATGGTGCAAAGATCGTGAGTGCAATGAGGTCACGTACGAAAAGGCCCTTGAAATTGGTGCGTTTCAGCGTCACGAAGGATGCGAGTGCGTAATTGAATATGTTTCGAAAAGAGGAATTCGGACATATCAAAGCGGAAAGAGCGGGCCAAAAGATTGGCTGTCAGAAGAGGAATTCCGAAGAAGAGCAGAATATGGCCTGGATAAGCGAAAAGTCACTCCGGCTGAGAGGATAATAAATGCCGCCATAGAGATGCAGGTAAGGGATCACAAATCTTTAACTTTGGTCGATGCGGTTATAGAGAACCATGAAGCTCTGCGTTATTATACTCCCGAAGGGATGAAAAGAAGGCTTGAAAGAGCAGGATATTATGTCACTCCCTTAAACACAGTCATTTAGATTATTACCGATATGCAGAAGTCTTATGAATCTGCCA
>CAMOUD010000011.1 GCA_946626215.1 uncultured Lachnospiraceae bacterium | reverse complement strand
CTGTCCGTCGGACCAGAGGTTTGCCTACAGCTTCTTTCAGATTCCACCTCACGGTGGACACCCTTGCTGTTCAGCTATACACTTCCCACTACCTGGGCGTGTTTGGGACTTTCACCCTTTAGAGCGCGCCCATGGCGCGCATATAAAAAACAGGGACCGGCGGGCCGGTCCCTGATCTTTTAGTCCCTTCCGTCCCTTTCCGGGGCCCGGAGGACCTGACTTCTGTTTTCTTATTCCACAAAGAGAGGGGTGGAATAGTACCTGTCACCGCTGTCGGGCAGGAGGGCCACGATGGTCTTGCCCTTGTTGGCGGGCTTTAAGGCCTCCTGGATGGCAGCGTGGAGGGCGGCGCCGGAGGAAATGCCGGTCAGGATGCCCTCGGTCCTGCCAAGGGTCTTGGAAGCCTGGAAGGCGTCCTCGTTCTCCACCGTAATGACGCGGTCATAGATCTTTGTATTGAGCACGCTGGGCACAAATCCCGCGCCGATGCCCTGGATCTTATGGGCTCCGCTCCTGCCTTCGGACAGGACAGGGGATCCGGCCGGCTCCACAGCCAGGATCTCGACCTCGGGCTTCTTGCTCTTCAGGAACTCGCCCACGCCGGTCAGGGTGCCGCCTGTGCCGACGCCTGCCACAAAGATATCCACGGTCCCCTCTGTATCCGCCCAGATCTCGGGGCCGGTGGTCTGCCGGTGGATCTCCGGATTGGCCGGGTTGTCGAACTGGGCAGGGATGAAGCTGTTCTCGATCTCTGCCGCCAGCTCCTCTGCCTTCTGAATGGCTCCCTTCATGCCCTGGGCCCCGCTGGTCAGGACGACCTGGGCTCCATAGGCCTTAAGGATGTTTCGTCTTTCCACGGACATGGTCTCGGGCATGGTCAGGATGATCTTATAGCCCTTGGAGGCTGCCACGGCTGCCAGGCCGATGCCGGTATTGCCGGAGGTGGGCTCGATGATGGTGGAGCCTTCCTTCAGGACCCCTCTCTTTTCCGCGTCCGCGATCATGGCCGCGGCGATCCTGTCCTTGACAGAGCCTGCCGGATTGAAATACTCCAGCTTGGCCAGAAGCCTGGCCTCCAGGCCCAGCTTCTTTTCCAGTCCCACCAGCTCTACCAGAGGGGTGTTCCCGATCAGTCCTAAAGTACCTTTATAAATGCCTGCCATCTTGATCCTCCTTCTGTATGACGCAAGGTCTTGTCTTTTGAAATCCCCTTAATCTCGTAGGATTTGTATGTTTTCATGCCTGCATCATATCACTCCCTTCAGGGCCTGTCAAGCATTTTCTTAAACCCTATAGGTTTAATATGTTTTCAAGCAGAAGAGAAGCGCCCGGGCCTTCCCGGGCGCTGTATCACTCCAGGTACTGGCGGACCAGTTCCACATAGAACATGTTTCCGAAGGCGTAGCGCCAGCCGCCGTTCTCGGCGATGGCGATGGGATTGAGGTAGATGACGGTCTCTCCCCCGGACTTGTCTCTGGCAAAATCCCTGGCCAGGTCAAAGCTGTAGGTCCCGCCGGCGTTTTCCGCCGCGTAGTCCAGGAAGGAGATCCCGTAGTTATAGGCCTGAAGGACGCAGTCCATGTCGCAGCCCAGGTCCTCGGCCCGGATCAGGACCTCAGAAAAGTACCGGCAGCCCTGGCTGATGGACGATTCCAGGTCCAGGGTCCCCGCCTCCATGCCCAGCGACTCGCTGGACTGCATGACGTCCTCTCCTTTTCCGCCCGATTCCACCTCCATGATGGCCAGCAGGTAGGGCACGTAAAAGGAAATGCCCTCCTTCTTCGCGTACTCCTCCACCTTGCCCTGGAGGGCCAGGACCTCCTCGGACAGGTTCCGGACCCTGGCCGGGTCCGCCAGATTGCGGAAGCGGTGGGCCGCGGCGATCATGAGGACCAGGACCAGGGCCAGGATCGCCGCCGCGAGCCGGCTCCTGAAGACCTGCTTTCTTCTGTTTTCTCTGTTCCTTTTCCGCCGGCGGATCCGCTGCTCTGCCGTCTCCGTCCGGCGCCCTCCTCCGGAGGTCCCTGTCCGTCTTTTCGTCGTCATCTGTATCCTGTCTGCCCTTCCCGGCTCTTCCTGAAAGAAAGAGAGCCGGCTCCCGGCTCCTGATTTCTGAATTTAGTCATTTTTTATGGTCCATGCCCCGATCCGGCGTCCCGATATCTTGCATTCAGCGTAAAGGACCGTTAAAATAAGCAGGTACGCTTCCGGCGTCCTTTTTATATTATGACATATTACTGCCATTACAGGGAGATTTGAATATTGGAAAACAGAAATGGACTGGATAATCGTGAAATTCGCCGCCGGCGGAACCTCCGCCTGAAAAAAAGAAGGCAGCGGCAGATCCTGGTGCGTTCCGCGGCCGGGATCCTGGCCCTGTTCCTGGTCGTCACTCTGGCGGCAGCCGTGATCCGGCAGAGGAACAAAAAGAAGGCCGAGGATGAAATGGCGGCCGCCGCCAGCACCCATTCCCAGGAAACGGCCTCGGCCGCCCTGACAGAGGCCGCCGAAGAGGCTGTGACCGCGGCTCCGCCTGCCCCGCAGGAGGCTCCTGAGGCGGAAGCGCCCGCGGAAGAGCCCGCGGAGGAAAAGCCTGAGGAAGTCCCTGAAGAAGAAGCGGAAGCCGCGGAGGCGGAAGAGGCTGGGGAAGCAGAGGAGGAGGAAGGCCTTCCCGCCCCTGAAAATCCCCTTCTTGCCTGGTCCGAAGACGCCTATTCCTTTGCCGAAGGCTATGTCCCGGAGGAGACCGACAAGACCGTCACCATCGAGGACGACAGCATCGCCAGCGAGTTCATTGTCCTCATCGACCTGGATGACAACACCATCGTGGCCGGCCGCAAGTGGAAGGAGCGGATGATCCCCGCCTCCATGACCAAGATCCTGACCCTCCTGACAGCGGCGGACAGCCTGACGGATCTGGGAGAAAAGGTCACCATCGATCCCGAGACCATCGACTACGCCTACGCCACCGGCTGCAGCACCGCCGGCTATGAGCCCGGAGAACAGACCACGGTCAAGGACCTCCTGTACGGGACCATCCTTCCCTCCGGCGCCGACGCCGCCCTGGCCCTGGCCAAGTACTGCGGCGATTCTGTGGACGGCTTTACCGATTCCATGAACGCCAAGGCCAAGTCCCTGGGCCTTTCCGAGACCTGCCACTTCACCAACTGCATCGGCCTCTACAATGAGAACCTCTACTGCAGGCCGGTGGATATGGCCATGATCCTCAAGGCCGCCGTGGAGATCGACCTCTGCAGGGAAGTCCTTTCCACCAAGTACTATGAGATCAAGACGGACGTCCATCCCGACGGCCTTGGCATCTCCAACTGGTTCCTGCGCAGGATCGAGGACAAGCCCACGCCGGGCACGGTGGTCTGTGCCAAGACCGGCTACGTGGCTGAGGCCGGCAACTGCGCCGCCAGCTACTTCATCTCTGAAAAGGGCGGCCACTATATCTGCGTGACCGGCAACGCCTACAGCGTCTGGTCCTGCATCGCCGACCACGCCGCCATCTACTCCAACTACTGCAAATGATCCTAACAGGGCCCTGCCCACAGAAAAACGCCCCGCGCGCGGTACTCTGACCGCATGCGGGGCGTTCGATTTTCTGTTCGGTTTCCCACATTATCCACAGTAATTTGTGGATAACTCGTCTATGGATGGGGGATTTCCCGGTTTTTTTCCACATTTTCCAGCGGAACGACCGTACTTCTGTAGACCCTGCGGAAGAAGATCACCGAAGCGATCAGGGAGATCAGCTCCGCAACGGGGAAGGCCCACCAGACGGCGGCGACCTGTCCGGTCCTTGCCAGGAGCCAGGCCAGGGGACACAGGACCAGGAGCTGGCGGCTGACGGATACGATCAGGGAATAGATGCTCTGGGAGAAGGCCTGGAAGACAGACCCCATGACGATGCAGACCGCCGCGATCACAAAGGAGAGGGAGATGGTCCGAAGGGCCGGTATTCCGATCCCCATCATATCCTCCGAGGCATTGAACATCTGCAGGAGCCTGCGGGGAAAGAGCTGGAAGGCCAGGGTCCCCGTGGCCATGATGCCCACGGCCAGGCAGGCGGAAAAGCGCAGGGCTTCGTCGATCCGGTTCTTTCTGGCCGCTCCGTAGTTGTAGGCCAGGACCGGGATCAGGCCGTTGTTGAGGCCGAAGACCGGCATGAAGAAGAAGCTCTGGAGCTTGAAGTATACGCCGAAGACCGCCGTCGCCGTGGAGGAGAAGATAATCAGGATCCGGTTCATCAGATAGGTCATGACCGATCCGATGGACATCATGAGGATGGAGGGAACGCCCACCGAATAGATCCTGCGGATAGTCTCCATCTCCGGATGCAGGACCCTTCCGAAGGAGAAATGGATCTCCCGGTTCTTCTTCAGGTTCAGGGTCAGGCCGATCAGGGCCGCGACGCACTGGCCCAGGACCGTGGCCAGGGCCGCCCCGGCCACGCCCAGTCTGGGGAAGCCGAACAGGCCGAAGATCATGATGGGATCGAAGATGATATTGATGACGGCGCCCGTTGCCTGGCTGATCATGGAATAGATGGTCAGACCCGTGGACTGGAGCAGGCGCTCAAAGGTCATCTGGAAAAAGAGGCCCAGGGAACAGCAGTTGACGATGGTCAGGTAGGTGGTCCCCATGGACAGGATGTCCGGCTGGGAGGTCTGGGTCCGGATGAAAGCCCCGGCCCCGAAAAAGCCTGCCAGGAAGAAGGCGGCAAAGTTCAGAAAGGTCAGGAAGAGACCCGTATTGGCCGCCGCGTCGGACCGGTCAAAGCGCTTTTCTCCCAGGGACCTGGACAAAAGGGCGTTGATGCCGACCCCGGTGCCCGATCCCAGGGCGATCATCAGGTTCTGCATGGGAAAGGCCAGGGTGACGGCCGTCAGGGCGTTCTCGCTGAGCTGGGCGACAAAGATGGAATCGACGACGTTGTAGAGGGCCTGCACCAGCATGGATATCATCATGGGCAGGGACATGGAAATGATCAGCTTCTTCACGGGCATGACGCCCATCTTGTTCTCTTTCTGAGGTGCGGACATGAACTTCTCTCCTACTGCTTGCTGCATATGGTACAGGAGGAAATCATACAGGATTCCCTCCGGAAAAGCAATCTCCCGGCAGGGCGCCGGGCATGGCGCGAAAAGTCCACGCGCTCTTCCCGGGCGCGTGGACCCCTTTCTTATCCGTTTTCTTTTTCCATGGCCTTGACGATCTTGACGATCCGGCTGGTCCCCAGCCTGGATGCGCCGAGGGCAATGAACTTCTCGGCATCCTCGATGCTGGAAATGCCGCCGGCGGCCTTGATCTTTACGCCTTCTCCCACATGGGCCGCGAACAGGGCCACATCGTCAAAGGTGGCGCCGGCCGTGGAAAAGCCGGTGGAGGTCTTGATATAGTCGGCCCCGGATTCTGTCACGATCCCGCACATGCGGATCTTTTCCTCCTCTGTCAGGAGGCAGGTCTCGATGATGACCTTGAGGATCCTGCCCCGGCAGGCCTCCCGGATCCTCCGGATCTCGTCCAGGACATAGGCGTCATTGCCGGCCCTGAGCTCGCCCACGTTGATGACCATGTCGATCTCATCCGCGCCGTCCGCCACCGCTTCGGTGGTCTCCAGGACCTTGACGGCGGAGGCCATATTGCCGTTGGGGAAGCCGATGACGGTACAGACCTTCATTCTGTCTCCCACATATTCCTTAGCCCTGCGGACATAGCAGGGAGGAATGCAGACAGAGGCAGTCCCGTAGCGGACCGCGTCGTCGCAGAGGGCCCGGATCTCCTCCCAGGTGGCCGTCTGCAGCAGCAGGGTATGGTCGCACATGCCAAGGATCTTGCTGATTTCCATTTTTTTCCTCCTTATTCCATCATTCCAGGTTGCTGGGGGTGAACGCCTCCGGCAGCAGCTGCCGCAGGGTATAGATCTTATAGTCGTCCTCTGACCGGACCAGGATCACCTGGAAGGTATCCAGGTCGCAGAATTCCGCCATGACCTGGCGGCAGACCCCGCAGGGGGCGCAGAAATCCAGGTCCTCCGGCCGGGCATCGGCCCTGCCTCCCGCCACGGCTATGGCGGAAAAGCGGCGGACGCCCTCGCTCACGGCCTTGAAGAAGGCCGTCCGCTCGGCGCAGATCGTAGGGGTATAGGCCGCGTTCTCTATGTTGCAGCCCTGAAAAACGCGTCCGTCCTCCGCAAGGAGGGCGGCCCCCACATGGAAGCGGGAGTAGGGAGCGTAGGATCCCTTCCTCGCCTCCAGGGCCAGGCGGCGGATCCGCCCCGTATCCATCATTTTTACCATATTTATCCGTCCTTTTCCTTCCGGTCCTCCCGGATCAGGATCCGGAGGGCCTCCACGGCCGTGGAAATGGCAGAGGCCGTGTTGTGGACCTGGATGTTGGGAAGGCCCTTCCTGGCCCTTTCCTGGTTGGCGACCACCAGGAGGACCGTGCCGGTCCTGGCCCGGAGGAAGCTTCCCACGATGAAGAGGGCGGAGGATTCCATTTCCGAAGCCAGGCAGCCCATCCTGAGCCAGGCCTCCCACTTGTTCTGCAGCTCATAGGAGACCGGCATGAGCTCCGGCTCATGCTGGCCGTAGAAGGAATCCTTGCACTGGACGACGCCCACATGGTGGGGCATATCCAGGCGGCGGGCCGCCTCCCGGAGGGCGAAAAGGACGTCGGGATGGGGCACGGCCGGATATTCAATGGGGGCGAACTCCCGGCTGGTCCCTTCCATCCGGACCGATCCGCTGGCGATCACCAGCTGGCCGCCCAGGACATCGTCCTGCATGCCGCCGCAGGTCCCGACCCGGATAAAGGTATCGGCTCCGCACTTGCTCAGCTCCTCCACCGCTATGCTGGCCGAGGGCCCGCCGATGCCGGTGGAGGTCACGGAGACCCGTTCTCCCTCCAGGGTCCCTGTGTAGGTGACATATTCCCGGTTCTGTCCCATCAGGACCGGATCGTCAAAGTGCGAGGCGATCTGGGCGCAGCGGCCGGGATCGCCGGGCATCAGGACATACCGTCCCACATCGCCGGGCCCTACCCCGATATGATACTGCTTGCCGGATCCTTCTGTATAATCGATCATTTCCTGCCTCCTTTATTCTTCCCTGAGCCAGGGTATCTCCAGTCCGAATTCCCCGGGCCGGAACCTGGGACAGACATTCTCTCTGGTGGCGATCACCGACGCGGCCAGCCTGGTCCCGATTTCGCAGGCCTCGGCCAGGCTCTTTCCGTAGGTCAGGCCGATCACGGCGCCGGCAAAAAAGGAATCTCCCGCTCCCGTGGTGTCAATGACGTCCACCTTTCTGGGGGGGACGATCCCCGCCTCCCCGGGTCCCGCGTAGACGGCCCCCTGTTCTCCCATGGTCACGATCATGCGGCGGATGCCCGCTGCCCGGATCCTCTCCGGCAGGACCCGGACCAGTTCCTCCGGGGACAGGTCTCCGTAGTCCTCGGAAAAAAGCATGCCTGCCTCCTGCTGGTTGCAGACCACGCAGGCCGTCTTCTGCATGAGGTCCCGCCTTTCCATGGCGATGGACATGTTGGAAACGATGGCGTAGAGGTCCTTTCCGTAGGTCTCGGCCAGGCGGATGACCCTTTTGAGGATGGCCGTATCCATGTCGATCTCCACACAGACGCTGTCCGCTCCGGCAAAGATCTCATCCCCCTGTTCATCCAGGATGGTCCCGATCTCCGTCAGGTCCGGCCGCTTGGATATGGAGGCCGCCACGTCTCCCGTATTGTCAAAGATGGCCAGCCAGGTCCCCAGGCCGCCCGGAGCCTTCCGGATATAGGAGGTATTGCATTTGTGCTTCCTGAGCTTCCGGACGCAGTCCTCCCCGGCCCCGGTCTCATCCACCACGCTGACAAAGGTGGGGCGGAGCTCCACATTGGCGATGTCCTCCGCCACGTTCCGGCTGACGCCCCCGTGGACCTGGACCACCCGGCCGGCGTTGCGGCCGACAGGATTGAACTGGTCCGTGGGATATCCCTTGATATCCACCAGGGTCGCCCCGATCACTACAATTCCCTTATGTTCTGTCATAGCTGCTACCGGTCCTTTTTCAGTCCAGCAGCTGACGGATCTTGGCCCGGACCACGTCAAAGGCCACGTCGTTCTTGCCGCTGTTGATCACGATGTCCGCCTTGGCCCGGGTGGGCTCCACATACTGGTAGTGCATGGGCTTGACGGTGGTCAGGTACTGGTCGATGATGCCCCGCAGGTCCCGGCCCCTCTGCTCCATGTCCCGGAGGGCCCTCCGCAGGATCCGCTCATCCGCGTCGGCCTCCACATAGATCTTGATGTCCAGGAGGTCCCGGAGCCTTTCATCCTGGAGGACCAGGATGCCCTCTACCAGGATGACCTTGCTGGGCAGGATGGAGATGGTCTCCTCCGACCGGTTGTGGACCGTATAGTCGTAGACCGGGCACTGGATGGGCCGGCCCGCCTTGAGCTCATGGAGATGGTGGACCAGAAGGTCCGTCTCCAGGGAATCCGGGTGGTCATAGTTGACCTTGACCCGTTCCTCAAAGGGCACCCCGTCCTGGCGCCTGTAATAGTTGTCGTGATAGATGACCGTGACCTGATCGCCGAATTCCTTCTTGATCCGTTTGGTAAAGGTGGACTTGCCGGATCCTGTGCCGCCGGCAATGCCGATGATAAT
This sequence comes from uncultured Lachnospiraceae bacterium, assembly GCA_946626215.1. Lineage (GTDB taxonomy): Bacteria > Bacillota > Clostridia > Lachnospirales > Lachnospiraceae > CAG-791. Next base: position 22,662 of record CAMOUD010000011.1, on the reverse strand, counting down.
GCAGTCGGAATCATTTGTTTGCATAGCGCTTCCTCCTTACCTGTATTATAGCGCATGCGGGGGAAAAGAGGACCTTCTAGATAAAAAGAGCCGGAAAGCGCCCCGGGAGGGGAGCTTTCCGGCTCGGACGCGTTTTCCTGTATGGGTGCCGGCGTTCAGGCCATATAGTCTCTGTAGTCCTCTTCGCAGGCAAAGAGCATATAGGCGCCGTTCACATAACCCATGTAGCCGCTTTCTGTCGTATATCCCTTCATTGGCTTGGACCTCCTTTCGGACCCCCACCCTCGCAACGAGGATTCCTGTTTCCTTGTGATGGTCTAAGTATGCCTCAGGATATATGCGCGAAATCGGTATAACAACCGTTCTATTTCTAAATATTTTATAAAGTTTTTCGTGGCTCAGCTGATCTGCCAGCGGACATGGCTGCCCCGGTCGTCCTTGGTCACCACCAGCTGGCTGTCAATGGCCTGCTTGAGCTCCGTGACATGGGAAATGATGCCGATCATCCTCTCGCCTCCGGCCATCTCCTGGAGGACCCGGACCGCCTGGCCCCTTGAGGTGTCATCCAGGGACCCGAAGCCCTCGTCGATGAACATGACGTCCAGACGGATGGAGGCGGACTGCTCCTGGATCTGGTCCGCCATGCCGAGGGCCAGGGCCAGGGCCGCCATGAAGGACTCGCCGCCGGACAGGGTCCGGATCTCCCGCAGGGTCCCGGTCACCAGGGAACAGACCATAAGGTCCAGGCCCCGGTTCTTTCCTTCTCCCGCTTCCTCCGGTTCTGTCATCCTGAGCTCGAACTGGCCGCCAGACATTTCCCGGAAGCGCTGGTTGGCGCAGAACAGGATCCGGTCCAGATACCAGCGCTGGACATAGGTCTCCAGGTCCATCTTGGCCCCTGTCAGCTTGCCGCACACCCTTTTCCAGAGGGCCAGGACCCGCTGATGGTCCGCGGCGGCTCTCTCTCTTTCCGCCATCCCGGACCGGAGACTGTCCAGGATCCCCCTGTCTGTGTTCCGTTTCTGGACACAGTCGGCTTCTTCGCTTCTGGCCGCGTCCCTTCTTTCCTTCGCCAGGGCCGCCGCCTCCTTCAGGGCCTCCAGGTCGGGCCTTTGCCTGCCGGCTATGCCCTCCTCGGCCGCCCTCTTCAGCTGCAGGGCCTCTCCCTTCTTCCTGTCAAAGGCTTCCTTTTCCAGGCGGAGGGCTTCCGCCTCTTTTCTTTCGTGGTCCCGGACCAGGGCCCTCCAGGCTTCCCCGGTCAGGCCCCGGCCGGTCATGGCCTCCTGGCAGGCTCTCCGCCGAAGGTCCCGCTCCTCAAGGAATCCGGGCAGGTCCTTTTCATGCCGGGCGATCAGGGTCCGGGCCTTTTCTGCCGCCCTGGAAGCGTCCTGCCTTTTTTTCATGGCTTCCGCCGCCGCCGTCTCCGCGGCATCCTTCTTCCGGGCCGCCTCCTTCAGAGCCGCCTCCGCCTCTTCCGGGGAAGGGAACCGGCGGCTGCCGGTCAGAGCTGCCAGCTCCGCCTGGCCCGCGGCCAGAGCTTCTCCTGCCTTTTTCTCCCTGGCTTCAGCCTCCTCGGCCGCTGAACGGAGCCTTTCTCTCCTTTCATCCGCACCGGAGATCCTTCCTGTCAGGTCCGCCAGTTCCCTTTCATCCTTTCGGATCCGGACCAGGGCAGCCTCCAGCGCTTCCTTCGCTTTCCCGATCTCCCGGTCCGCTTCCGCTGCGCTGCCGATTTCCCCGGCTTCCGGCAGGACGCGGCGGAACCGGTCCTTCAGAAGGTCTGACTGGACCTCCAGGTCCTCTCCGGCCGCCTGGAAGGCGGTCCTTGCTTCCCCTGCCTTCCTGGCCAGGTCTTCCTGAACGGACCGGAGCCGGTCGTCCTCCGCCCGCAGGGCTTCCAGGGCCTCCCGGGTCATGGCATCCTCCCCGGTCAGAAGAGCAGGCCTGGGATGATGCAGGGACCCGCAGACCGGACAGGGAACGCCCTCCTGCAGATCCGCCGCCAGAATGCCGGCCTGGGCGTCCAGAAAGCTCTGCCTGGCCTGCTCATAGGCCAGATGGCTCTTCTCGAAGGCTGCCTTTGCCTTTTCATAGGCTTCCAGGCTCCCGGCGCTCTCCTTCTTCAGGCGCCGGGCCCTTTCGATCCCGGCCCGGACCGCCTCCAGCTGCTTCCGCAGGCTTTCCAGCTGTCCCTGCCTCTCCTCCAGACGCTTTTTTCTTTCGCCGGTCCCTGCCAGGTCACCGGCCCTTTTCTGCCAGGCCAGGAATTCCTCTTCAAAAGCCTGCAGGCCCTGCCGGGCAGCTCCGGCTTCCTTCCGGGCCCGGCCGGCCTCTTCCCCGGCCCTTCGGATCTCCTCCTCCGCCTTCCGGATCTTTTCTTCCAGCATCCTCTCCGCCCTGACCTTTTCCAGGACCCCGGCGTAGAGGTCAAGGGCCTTCTTCTGGATCTCCTGGGCGGCCTCCCAGGCCAGGACCGCTTTCCCTTCCGCTTCCGTAAGGCCGGGCAGAAGGGCCTTCTGCCTTTCCAGGTCCTCTTCCGTGTCCCGGATGGTCTTCAGGATATCCTCCAGACGGATATGGATGTCCCGGATCTCCCATGCCTGCCGGATCTTGACGGAAAGGGCCGCCTTCCGGCCCATTTCCTCCTCCCGGGCCCCGCATTCTGCCAGGCCGCGGAGGGCTCCCTCCAGCTGGGAATAGAAGCGGAGGAGCCCGTCTGCCTCACTGGCCGCCCGCAGCGCCTTGTCACTGGCTTCATCCGCCTGCTCCCGGACCTTCTTTTTTTCTTCTGCCTTCGCTTCCAGAAAGAGGGTCAGGTCCTCTAAAAGCTCCATCAGCGCTTCCATCTGGGTAATGCCCAGGGAAGGCTCCGACCGGATCTCGGCCAGAAGCGCCTCCAGGTCCTCTGCCCTTCCGAAGTCCGGACAGGGCTGGATCCTCTCCGCCGCCGCCCGGTAGTCGGCCCGGATCCGGTCCATCCTTTCCTCTCCTGCCCTGCGCCTCCGGTCCAGCTCGTCCGCGACCCTCTGATAAAGACCCGTCCCGAAGAGCCTGCGGTAGATTTCCTTCTTATCGTTGGAGGATGCCCTGAGGAGGTTCATGAATTCTCCCTGGGCGATCATGCCCACCTGCATGAACTGTTCTTTGGTCAGGCCCACGATCTCCACCAGCTTCTGGTCAGCCTCTTTGGGCGGGTATTCGGTCCCGTCGGGCAGGATCAGGGAGACCTTCCTGCTGATGGACCTGTCCTCGCCCGTTCCCCTTTTTCTGGCCCTGTAATGCTTGGGGCTCCGGGTCACGGTATAGATCTCCTCCCCGGTCCCCTCCGAAAAGACCAGCTCCACAAAGGGCTCCACGTCCCGGCTGACGAACTGGCTCTGGAGCTCTGCTCCCTCCTTCTTATTGATGCCGGAGCTGCCTTCCCCGTACAGGGCGAAGACCAGGGCGTCAAAGATCGTGGTCTTGCCGGATCCGGTATCTCCCGAGACCAGAAAGAGGTTCTGGGAGGGCTTTGTAAAATCGATTTCCGTCCTTTCTCCGTAGGACCCGAAGGCCTGCATGGTCAGCTTGATCGGTCTCATTCGCCTCCTCCTTTCACCGTATTGATGACGTCCCGTAAAAGGGCGTCCGTCTCCTCATCCAGGTCTCCCAGAAAGGCCAGGCAGAGCTCATAGGGATCCATTTCTCTCTCCTGTCCTCTTTCCCTGTCCCGGACCTCTCTCTCCGGCAGGTCCCTGCGGATCTCCAGAAGGCCCGGGAAGGCGGCCCGGAGCCGGTCCCTGACATCCGCGAAATCCAGGTCGATCCGGTCGGTCAGGGTGACCTGGACATAGTCGTCACAGGCCTGGGAAAGGACCTCCTCCAGGGTCCCCCGGACCCTGCGGATGCCGTGAGGGGCGTGAAGGGGCAGGGGACGGATGACCGGGGCCTCTCCCTTGGGGCCCAGCTCCACCTCCAGCAGGCCCTTTTCCTGGCCGGCCTCGGAGACCGAGCAGGCCATGGGAGTGCCGCAGTAGCGGAAGATATCCTTCCCCGCCTTCATGGGCTTATGGATATGGCCCAGGGCCGCGTAGTCATAGGGCTCCAGGACAGAGGCCGGGATCTCATCGATATTGCCCACCATCCGGATCTCGGAATCCATCCGTTCGATGTCCTCCGCCTTCCTGTCCCCGGGCAGATAGAACTGGTGGCTGACCAGGACGTTCCTTTCGGCAGGATCCGGGGCGTCCCTTTCCAGCAGAAAGGCGACCGCCTCCGCGTAGCTGCGGGCCCGCCCATCCTCTCCGGTCCCTGTGATCAGGCGCACCATGGAGGGCCTGACAAAGGGAAGGAGATAGAAATTCACCTTCCCGAAGGCATCCTCCAGGACCACCTTCTCAATGCGGTCCTCCTCCCGCTGGGGCGGAAGGCCGATCATGTGCACGTGCTGGCGGGCCAGGACGGACCGGAAGCAGTTGACCCTGGCGCCGGAATCGTGGTTGCCGCTGATGATCATGATCTCGGCCTTGGGGGCCTTTTGGGTCAGGTCCGTCAGGAAGCGGTCGAAGACCTCCACCGCTTCTGCCGGGGGAATGGGCTTGTCATAGATGTCGCCGGCGATCAGGACAGCGTCCGGCTGCCTCTGCCCGGCCAGGGCGGCGGCCTCCGCCAGCACGGCCTTCTGGTCCTCCAGAAGGTCCCTGTTATAAAGTCTGAGCCCGATATGAAGGTCGGACATATGGAAGATTCTCATGGTCTTGGTTCCTTTTTATGAAATCGGATGGTCGTTCCTGTCAGACAGTATACCACATCGAACATCTATTCGCTCATCTTTTGTGCCTTCCGCGGAGAAAAAGCCGGCAGACAGCGCATCTGGCTGCCTGCCGGCTCCCTCTCAGGGGGAGGAGGGGCCCTCCTTCCCTTTGTCTTTACTGGTCAGTCTGTCCGCTTCCCTTTCCCAGGGCGGATCCGTCGATCCCCACCAGGACAGAGCCGGTGCCGTCCCCCACGAAGGTGGGAAGGCTGCCGTCCCATTTCTCCAGGTACTTGTCCCGGAGGACCTGTTCGGTCAGGGATTCCTCCAGGAGCCGGTTGGCGTCTGCCTCGGCCTGGGCCTCAATGACCCTGGCGTCAGCTTCTGCCTGGGCCCGGGTCCTGGTCACGGCAGCGTCTGCCTCGGCCTTGTCGATGGCCTTCTGGTTCTCGATCTCCTGCTGCTCGGCTTCCAGCTTCGCCCTCTGCCTGGAGGCAATAGCCTCGTTGTAGGAATCATCGAAGTCGGCGTTGCCGATCACCACCTTGTTGATGATGACCACGCTTTCGCCGTACTTCTCATCCAGAAGCCGCTGGATGTTCTCCTGGGCCAGGGGCTCAATGATGGACCGGTTGGTGGCGTCGATGTCCGTCAGCTCCTTGCTGGTGGACTTGATGCCGGAGGCTGCCAGGCTCTGGGATACCAGGTTGTCCCGGTAGTTGGTCACATTGGCGTAGATCCAGGCCGAATACTCGGGATTGATCTGGTAGGTCACCGTGATGTCCTCATAATAGATGGCCGTCCGGTTGGAGGTCTCAGACCAGACCTTGTCGCCGAACACGATGTCCTGCTGCTTGTTGTTGACCCTCTCCACCTTCTGGACGTAGGGGATCACCAGGTTGAAGCCGCTGGGCATGGGCCGGCTGTCGATCTGCCCGAAGGTGGTCCTGACGCCGGTATAGCCGGTGGGGATCACCACCACGGAGCTGATCAGGGTCACGGCCGCGAAGACCAGGACCGCCAGTCCCAGGCCGACCCGGGCGCCGATGCCTCTGCTCCTGACAGTGCCGCCTGCCGGATCCTCTGTCTCTTTTCTTCTGAAAATCATCCTCTGTCTCCTTTCCGGAAAACTCTCGTTCCGGTCATGATAAAAGGCAAGCCCTTATCATGACCCGCGTCACAATAAAGTCTTGCCATTTGATCTGGACCGGGCGCCGGAGCGCCGTATGTCGGCCTTTGCCGCAGCCATCCGGCTGCGAGGCTACTCCCTTTGCTGTTGAAAGCATCTTAGCATATCCCCCCGGGAAGAGAGGACATGCTTTGTTAATCGTCCCTCCTCCCCTTCTTCTCTTTCCGGTCCTCCTGGCTTTGTCTCCTCCCCTTCCGCTCCGCAGACAATTTATGTCTTTATTTCTAGTAATTCCGCATTATTTGAAGTAGAATAGCAGTGTAGTCTTTGTCATAAATGTCCATCCTTTCCCTCCGCTTGCCGGCCGGGCCGGAAACGGGGAAGGGCTGGAACACATGTCTTTTTCAAGGAGGAAAACATGAAAAAGAGACTTATCGCAGCAGCCATGGCTCTCGTCCTCACCTTCAGCCTTGCGGCATGCGGCGGCGGCTCCGGCTCCGGCGCGGCAGCAGATGACGGCGCGGCGCAGGAGAGCACCGACACGGCATCCGGCAGCACCACAGACGTGGCCTTCGTTACCGACGTCGGCAACATCGATGACCAGTCCTTCAACCAGTACACCTGGGCAGGCGTGCAGCAGTTCTGCTCCGACAATGGTCTGACAGCCAACTACTACAAGCCTTCTGAGGACTCCGACGCGGCCCGCGTAGAGCAGATGGACAACGCTGTCAAGGACGGCGCCAAGGTCGTTGTCATGGCTGGCTATCTCTTCGCTCCCGCACTGGAAGAAGCACAGGCCAAGTATCCTGACATTGCCTTCCTGGCTCTGGACGTTTCCACCGGCGATCTTGCCACTCCCGCTTCCAACACCGCTCTGATCACCTATAAGGAAGAGCAGGCCGGCTATCTGGCAGGCTACGCGGCTGTGACCGACGGCTACAAGGAACTGGGTTTCCTGGGCGGCATGGCCGTTCCCGCCGTTATCCGTTACGGCTACGGCTTCGTACAGGGCGCTGAGCAGGCAGCAGCCGACACCGGCGCTTCCGATGTCCACATCAAGTACTGGTACTCCGGATCCTTCGTTGCCAACGATGACATCAAGGCAAAGATGGACAGCTGGTATTCCGAAGGCACTGAGGTCGTATTCGCGTGCGGCGGCTCCATCTGCAACTCCTGCGTAGCGGCAGCTCAGGCCAACAACGGCAAGATGATCGGCGTTGACGTTGACCAGTCCAACCTGGATCCCTGCGTCATCACCTCCGCTATGAAGGCTCTTTCCAACTCCGTCATCCTGGCTCTGACCGATGCCCAGAACAATGACTGGATGTTCTCCGAAGCCTATGCCGGCAAGGAGACCACCCTCGGCGCCGCTGAGGACTGCGTAGGCCTTCCTATGGAGACCTCCAAATTCACCGCCTTCACACAGGATCAGTATGACACCCTGTTCGCAGCCCTGGCAGACGGCTCCCTGGTCGTGGACAACAGCTTCGATACCGCTGCCACCCCCGCCGTCACCAACGTGACCGTGGATTATCAGGAGTAATCGCTCCTCAGTCTGGATCAGAAGATCCGACCCTGATCGGGGCGCGTCCGGTTTTTGCCGGGCGCGTCCTTTTTTTGTCCATCGCGCCCGCCTCTTATGCTACAATAGGTTTAAATCCGCAGCTGTCCGGTTCCCTTGCAGGCACCGGCCTTCCGGGGCCCATCACCCCGTCGGCCGCATGCCGGAAGCGGCCTGAAAAAGCAACCTGAAGCAATAAAGGGGGAGATCTGAAGTGGCAGAAGATTATGTAATTGAAATGCTCCACATCACAAAAGAATTTCCCGGCATCAAGGCAAACGACGACATCACGCTCCAGCTCAAGCGCGGTGAGATCCATGCCCTCCTCGGAGAGAACGGTGCGGGAAAAAGTACCCTGATGAGCGTCCTTTTCGGACTTTACCAGCCGGAGGAGGGCGTCATCAAAAAGGATGGCAAAGAGGTCCGGATCAATGACCCCAACGACGCCAACCGGCTCGGCATCGGCATGGTCCATCAGCACTTCAAGCTGGTGGAATGCTTCTCCGTCCTCGACAACATCATCCTGGGCGTTGAGGATACCAGGAACGGCTTCCTCCAGTACGCCTCCGCCCGCAAAAAGGTCATGGAGCTGTCCGAACGGTACGGCCTCCGGGTCGATCCCGACGCCCTGATCTCCGATATCTCCGTAGGCATGCAGCAGAGGGTCGAGATCCTCAAGATGCTCTACCGGGACAACGAGGTCCTGATCTTCGATGAGCCCACCGCCGTCCTGACGCCCCAGGAGATCGACGAGCTGATGGAGATCATGCGGGGCTTCAAGAAGGAAGGCAAGTCCATCCTCTTCATCACCCACAAGCTGGCCGAGATCATGGCCGTCGCGGACCGCTGCAGTGTCCTCCGGAAGGGCAAGTACATCGGAACCGTGGATATCAAGGGCACCACGGCCCAGCAGCTTTCCAAGATGATGGTCGGCAGGGACGTCCAGCTGACCGCCAGCAAGAAAAAATCCGTGCCCGGCGAGACCGTCCTCTCCGTCCGCGACCTGGTGGTCCCCAGCCGGACCCACAGCAACAACGCCGTCAAGGGCGTATCCTTTGACGTCCGCCGGGGCGAGATCGTCTGCCTGGCCGGCATCGAGGGCAACGGCCAGACCGAGCTGATCTACGGCATCACAGGCCTGGAGAAGATCTCCTCCGGCTCCGTCACCCTCTGCGGCAAGGACATCACCCATTCCAGCATCCGGGAACGCAGCAGCTCCGGCATGAGCCATATCCCCGAGGACAGGCACAAGCACGGTCTGGTCCTGGACTACAGCCTGGAAAAGAACCTGGTCCTCCAGAAGTTCCGGGATCCCCGGTTCCAGAGCCATGGCATCATCAAGGCCGACGCCGTCCGTACCTACGCGGAGGGCCTGATCGAGCGCTTTGATATCCGGTCCGGCCAGGGTCCCATCACCATCTCCCGGTCCATGTCCGGCGGCAACCAGCAGAAGGCCATCATTGCCAGGGAGATCGACAAGGATCCCGAGCTCCTGGTCGCCGTCCAGCCCACCAGAGGCCTGGACGTAGGCGCCATCGAATACATCCATTCCCAGCTGATCGAGGAGCGGGATGCCGGCAAGGGCGTCCTTCTGGTCTCCCTGGAGCTGGATGAAGTCATGAACCTGTCTGACCGGATCCTGGTCATGTATGAAGGCAACATCGTCGGCGAGTTCGATCCCGCCGCCACCACCGTCGAGGAGCTCGGCCTCTACATGGCCGGCGCCCGCACCCAGGAAAGAAAGGAGGCCTGAGGCAGTATGAAGCAGAAAAAATCTCTGGCTGAAAACGGCATGCTGATCAGCATCCTGGCTTCCGTCATCTCCATTGTTGTCGGCCTTCTTTTCGGATTCATCCTCCTGATGATCCTGAATCCCGCCAAGGCGGGCATCGGCATGAGCGCCATGCTGACCACCGGCTTCTCCTCCATGGACCAGTTCGGCAAGGTCCTTTACCAGTCCGCTCCCCTCATGCTCTGCGGTCTTTCCGTAGGCTTTGCCTCCAAGACCGGCATGTTCAACATCGGAGCCTCCGGCCAGTATACCATCGGCGCCTTCTGCGCCCTGGTGGGCGCCATCGCCCTCCAGCTCCCCTGGTACTGCTGCCTGGTCCTGGCCCTGGTGGGCGGCGGCGTCTGGGGCATCTTCCCCGGCCTCTTCAAGGCGGTCTTCAACGTCAATGAGGTCATCACCTCCATCATGTTCAACTGGATCGGCATGTTCATGGTCAACCTCCTGTACGCCAACATGCCCATCATGCTGGCCTCCGCCTGGGGCGCCTCCAACTCCGACCGGTCCGCGGCCCTGTCCGCCGCCAACCGCGGCGCCATCATTCCCAAGGCCGGCCTGGACAAGCTCTTCGGCAACTCCAGCTGGATCAACATCAGCGTCTTCATCGCCATCCTGGTGGCCGTGATCGTCTGGTTCATCCTGGAAAAGACCACCTTCGGCTATGAGCTCAAGGCCTGCGGCCTCAACAAGGAGGCCTCCCGCTACGCCGGCATCAACGCCAACCGCAACATCGTGGTCTCCATGATCATCGCCGGCGGCCTTTCCGGCCTGGGCGGCGGTCTCTACTACCTGGCCGGCACCATCCAGTACGTTCTGGAAAAGCGGATCCTGAGCATGGGCTTCAACGGTATCCCCGTATCCCTGCTGGCCAACTCCAACCCCATCGGGACCATCTTCAGTTCCCTCTTCATCAGCTATATTCAGGTGGGCGGGTCTGCCATGCAGCCCAACTTCTCCTCTGAATCCACGGATATCATCATTGCCGTCATCATCTATCTGGCAGCCTTCGCGCTGCTGACAAGAGGCCTGATCGTCCGGCTCCTGACCGGCAGGAACAGAAAGGAGGGCAAGGCATGAATCTCCTGGCGAATATTATCAGTCTGACCATCGTATTTGCGGTACCCCTGATGCTGGTCGCCCTGGGCGGCATGTACTCCGAGCATTCCGGCGTCATCAACCTGGCTCTGGAAGGCATCATGGTCATCGGCGCCCTCTGCGCCTGCTTCACCCTCCAGGCCATGGACAAGAACGGCTTCGGCCCGGTCCATCCCCAGCTGTCCATGCTGCTGGCCATCCTGGTGGCCGGCCTGTCCGGCATGGTCTTCTCCCTCCTGCTGGCCTTCGCGGCCATCAACCTGAAGGCGGACCAGACCATCGGCGGCACGGCCCTCAACACCTTCGCGCCGGCCTTTGCCGTCGTCGTGACCTGGGCCGTCCAGGGCCAGGGCCTGACCACCATCCAGATCCCCAGCTGGATCCGAATCACCCAGGCCACCTTCGGTCTGGAGGCCGGGAACGGTTTCTTCGATTCCCTGATCTTCAAATACTTCTATCTGACCACCCCCATCGCCGTCGTCCTCTTCTTCGCGGCCTGGATCCTCATGTACAAGACCCGGTTCGGACTCCGGCTGAGGGCCTGCGGCGAGCATCCCCAGGCGGCGGACTCCGTAGGCATCAACGTCTATAAGATGCGGTATTCGGGCGTCCTGATCTCCGGATTCCTGGGCGGCATCGGCGGCCTGGCCTATACCATCGCGGTAGGCTCCGGCTTCTCCTCCAGCGTCGGCGGCTACGGCTTCCTGGCCCTGGCGGTCATGATCTTCGGCAACTGGAAGCCCCTCCAGATCCTGGGGTCCTCCGTCTTCTTTGCCCTCTTCAAGGTCATTGCTGCCTACAACTCCTCGATCCCCTTCCTGCCCAAGCTGGAAGGCCTCAAGGACAAGTCCTCCCTTTACCAGATGCTCCCCTACGTGGTCACCATGATCGTCCTGATCTTCACCTCCAAGAATTCCCAGGCGCCCAAGGCCGAAGGCATTCCTTACGACAAGGGCTCCCGCTGATCTTCGGAAATCGCGGCAAATTCAAATCCAGAGGGTCCTGCCTGCCGGGCAGGGCCCTTTTTTTCTTGTCTCCCGGGGAATTTTGTACTATGGTAGGGTACAGACAAAAAGCTCAGCAGATCATTCCTGCGGAAAGGGACATGAATATATGAAAACAAAAGTCTATATCGACGGCCAGGCCGGCACCACAGGCCTGCAGATCTACGAAAGGATCGGATCCCGGCAGGACCTTGTCCTCCTTCGGATCGATGAGGACAAGCGCCATGACCTGGCGGAGAGGAAGAAGTTCCTGAACAGCGCGGACATCGTCTTTCTCTGCCTGCCTGACGCCGGCGCCAGAGAGGCCGTCTCCCTGATCGAGGACCCCCATGTCCGGGTCATCGACGCCTCCACGGCCCACAGGGTCAGCGACGGCTGGACCTACGGCTATCCCGAACTTTCCAGAGACCAGCGCTCCGCCATCGCGTCCAGCCGCCGGGTCGCCAACCCCGGCTGCCACGCCACCGGCTTTATCTCCTCCGCGGCTCCTCTGGTCCGCCTGGGCGTCCTGCCGGCCGATTACCCCATGACCTGCTATTCCCTGACCGGCTATTCCGGCGGCGGCAAGAAGATGATCGCCCAGTATGAGGCGGAAGGCAGAGACGAGGCCCTCTCCGCCCCCGGCATCTACGGCCTGACCCTCCGCCACAAGCACCTTCCTGAAATGCAGAAGGCGGCCGGCCTGGCCTTCCCGCCCGTCTTCATGCCCGTGGTGGACGACTACTATAAGGGCATGGCCACCACCATCATGCTCCATAGCCGCCTCCTGAAGGGGTCCCCTTCCGCGAAGGAGATCCGGGACCTGCTGGCTGACTACTATAAGGACGAGCACTTTGTCAGCGTCCGGCCCTTTGAAGACGCCCCCGGGACCCTCTACGCCAATCACCTGGCCGGTACCAACCGCCTGGAGCTGGTGGTCTGCGGACATGAGGACCAGGTCACTGTCACGGCCCTCTTTGACAACCTGGGCAAGGGCGCTTCCGGCGCCGCCGTCCAGAACATGAACATCATGCTGGGCCTGCCCGAAGAGACAGGGCTGGAATGAGCCTGAAGGAAGGAAGAACGCCTGAGAAAGAAAGCTGCCCTGCCGCGCGAAAAGCGCGGCGGGGCAGCTTTTTTATTTCGTTCTTGTTTTCTGTTTTCCTATGTCCGTTCCGGTCTTCTTCCGCCTCTTCACCGGCCTGTTCAGCCTTCCAGGTTCTTTGTGATCTGCAGGATGTTCAGGCCGTCCTGGTAGAAGTAGCGGACGTCGTCCATGGTCTTTCTGACCAGGAAGATGCCCAGGCCGCCGATCTCCCTGTCCTCTGCCGACAGAGAGGTGTCGGGAGCGTCCTCCTCCAGGGGATTAAAGGGCTTTCCTCTGTCCACAAAGGTGAGCTCCGCCCGCAGGGGATCCCTGCGGATATCGAACAGGAGGGTCACGATGCCGCCTCCCGAGGCATAGGCATAGCGGGCGATATTGCCCAGGACCTCATCCATGGCCACATCGATCTGGGTCCTTGCCCTTTTGGAGCAGCCGAACCTGTCCAGCTCTTCGTTGACCAGGTCTGTCAGCCGGCCGATGGTATCCACAGTGGCAGGCACCGTCATTTCCTTATGAGACAGGAGGCCGGCATCCTTCCGGAGCTTTCCCTCTTCGCCCAGGAAGTGAAGGCAGAGCATGGTCAGGTCGTCGAACTGGGGCGCTTCGCCCACAAATTCCGCCACGGACCGGTCCACCTCGGCCAGGATCTCCCTGGGAGCCTCCCCTGCCTTCCGGTTCAGGGCCTCCACGGTCCTCTCCAGGCCGAACATCTTTCCTTCCGCGTCGGTGGCCTCGGGGACCCCGTCCGTATAGAGGAAGAGCCTGCAGCCGGGCTCCAGGGTCAGCTCATAGTCCCGGTACATCATGCCTGCCATGCCGCCGATGACCAGGCCGTGCCGGTCCCTGACGACCTCGAAGACCCCGTCCCTGTTCTGGAGGATGGGATACTCATGGCCGGCATTGGCGGCCACCAGACGGCCGCTCCTGAGATCCAGGATGCCGAGCCAGACCGTGACGAACATCTCCTCCCGGTTGTTGGAGCAGATCTGGTCGTTGACGATCTTCAGGACCTCGGCAGGGCTCCGGCCCGTCATGGTATAGTTCTGGACCAGGATCTTGGAGACCATCATGAAGAGGGCCGCCGGGACGCCCTTGCCGGATACATCCGCCATGACCAGGCCCAGATGGTCTTCATCGACCAGGAAGAAGTCGTAAAAGTCTCCGCCCACCTCCTTGGCAGGCATCATGGAGGCGTAAATGTCAAATTCCGGGCGCTCCGGGAAGGCCGGGAAGATATTGGGGAGCATGTCGGCCTGGATCCGGGTGGCCAGGGAAAGCTCCATCCCGATCCTTTCCTTTTCCGCGGTGACCTTGGTCAGGTTCCGCAGGTATACGCCCATGTCCTCTTCCATGTCCTTCAGGACGAGGGACAGGTTCTCGATCTCATCCCCGGTCCGGATATTCAGTCTGCCGAAATGGCGCCCGCTTCTTTCCTCATCCATCCGGTCCCTGGTATAGGCCTCGGCCGCCCCGGCCAGCTGGTTGATGGGAGCCACCACCGTCCTTTTCAGGTACTGGACGAAGACAAAGGCGGAAAGGCCCGCCACCAGGATGATCAGGAGCAGGTACTGGAAAAAGAAGTGCCGGCTGGCGGAAGCGACATGGTTCATGTCCATGTCCACGAAGATCATGACCTGATATCCGTCCTTTTCAAAAAGGGGCACGGCAGCCGTGCACCGGTAGCCGTAGGGATCCATGTTGACGGCCACGGCAGGGACCTTTTCCGTATCCCCCATGACGCGGTCAAAGATGCCGGGAGCGGCTCCGTTCCGCAGGATGTCGATTTCCTCCGTCTTCATGTCGTCCCAGGACCCGGGCGGGCAGAAGCTCTCCTTGGGATCGGAATCCACCAGGAAGATCAGCCGGCCGCTGCCGGGCCGCACGGCTCCGATATAGGCAGCCACGGCCCCGGATTCCTCCTGCAGGTCCTGCAGGGTCCGGCAGGCCTCTTCAAAGACCGGATCCCGGTAGTCTCCGTACCGGTCCAGATAGGCCTCGCCCCGGCCGTCTCCCCTTTCCTCCTCGGGAATGGACAGGTAGATGTCCAGAAGGTCTCCTGCCTTATCATGAATCCCGGTATCCTTCAGGAGGGCGGCAGCCACTCTGGACAGGCGCCAGGTCTCCGTCTTGTACTCCCGGTTGATGGCGTTGGTATAGAGATAAAAGCCAAAGCCAATGGCGGCGGCTGAGAGGGCGGCGGCGAAGATCAGGACCGCGTGAAAGGTCCTGGCCGCGAAGGAATAATGGGCGAGTTCATAGGAATTCATCTCCCTGACTGTTTTTCTGGGCATGTCTGTTTCTCCTTGCTGCTGATGGAATCCCGTCTGTCCGGACGATGGCCCGCAGGCGCGTAAATCAGTCTGTTTCTATGATCTTCCGCATCCCTTCCGCGATGGCAGTATATTCCTCCCTGAGCTCGATCCGGGCCGCCCAGTCCTCCGGGACGGCTTCCATGCCCAGCCAGGCGCCCAGGATGTTGCCGGCAATGGCGCCGGTGGAATCGCTGTCGCCCCTGTGGTTGACCGCGCAGATCAGGCCCTTTTTCAGGTCCCTCTCGTAACGGAGGGCGGCGTAGACGGCGATGGCCAGGGCCTCCTCTCCGACCCAGCCTTCTCCCAGGGACCGGATGGCGGGCTCGTCCACGGAGGCGGTCTCCGGGCCGGGCCCCGGCTTTCTTTCCGACAGGGAAAGGGCCCTTCTCATCAGGTCTTCAAAGCGGTCCATTTCCTCCCGGCCGGCGAAGGCCCGCAGGGTCTCCTCCAGAGAATCCTCCGTCAGGGCCCGGAGGGAGTCGTATCCCCCATAGAGGCAGCGGTCGATCATGTCAGAGAGCATGCCGGCCGGGACCCAGCCCATGGGATGGCTGTGGGTAATGGCGGCCGCCTCCGCGCCCCGTAAAAGGGCCGGCCCGAAGGGGCTCTTCCCATCCTTTCCGCTGCGGACAAAGCCCAGGGGGGCCGTCCGCATGACCCCGCCGCAGCCCTTGCTGCGGTTGAGGGCATGGTCCGGGGTCCCCATGTCTCCGGAGGCGAGGGCAGACAGGCAGGTATTGCCCGGGGCCCGGAGCTGGTTCATCTCCGGAATCTTCAGGAGCCTGCTCTTTTTATCCCATGCGGAAGCCGCCTGATATCCCTGGGTCTGGAGCCAGCAGAGATAGGCCTGATAGATATCCGCCGTGGGATCCGGCGCCCTGCCTTCCTCCCGGGCCCTTTCAAAGCCCAGGAGCATGCCTTCCGCCGTGAAGAGAGTCATCTGGGTATCATCGGAGAACCGGGCCTTTCCCCGGACGGGGACCAGGTCCTGGATGCCCTCGGGGCCGTATTCTGCCTGGATGGAATCCCATCTGTCAAATTCGATCACATAGCCCAGGGCGTCTCCCAGGGCTCCGCCCAGAAGGCTGGCTTCGATATGGCTGCGGATCTGCTCGGTCGTCATGTCTTTTTCCTTTCTATTCATTTTCATTATGCTGTTTTTTCATTCTCAGAGCCTGGTGGTCTGGGACAGTCTTACCGCGATGTTGCCCCAGAGATGGGGCAGGATGCCGATATCCCGGTTCAGGTTCTGGGGCAGGGTGGGGATCCGGTCATAGAGGATCTGGAAATAGTCGTCCCGGGTATTGCCCATATCCAGGATCTCCATCCCGCACACGCTCTGGCCTCCGGGCCTGGACTTCCAGGCCCGGGTGACAGGACCGGTCAAAAGGGCCCTGTATACGCCCGTATTGATCTCGATGTGGACATAGTCTCCCACCTTCAGCTCTCCCTCATCCACCAGGAAGCTGACGCTGTGCTCGGTCAGATGGGTGGTAATGCCCTCCAGGGGCCGGGCGGCGCCTTCCGGCCTGACCAGGACCGGTTCGGCGTCCCTGACATGGACCGGCTCCCCGTCGCTGTCCCGGCCGTCTGCCAGGAAGAGGGCCAGCAGAAGGTAGTAGAGGTTCCGGATCATCCAGAAGAGGAGGATGAAAAGGCCCAGGGACCCGACGCCCCGGATCAGGAGCAGGGTCCGGACGATCCCGAACAGGGACAGGCCGATCAGGACCAGGAAGGGAGCCATCAGCCGCATGTCCCGGATCTTTTTCAGGCTCCCGCCTCCCTTGTCGGTGACCTTGAAGGCCGTCAGGCTGATGCCCAGGATCTCCTGGATCAGCGGGACCAGAAGAAGGGGCATGACGCTGATCTCATAGATCCCTGCCCACTTGGTGGAGGCGGTATTGCCGCTGGTCAGCCGAAGGCTCAGCTCCTGGAACAGGAACATGGGCAGCCAGTAGAGAAGAAGCTCCACCCAGCTGCAGCGGAAGACCGGGAGTCCGAAGACCGCGAACAGAAGGGGAGAAAGCATGTAGATCATGTTCTTGACGGGGGAATACCAGTAGACCACCGATCCCCAGTAGGATAGCTTCTGGGCCGGAGTCAGGCCCTTCCGCCTGAAGATCCCCAGCTTTCTGCCAGTCACAATGACGCCCCGGCCCCACCTGGTCCTCTGCTGGATATGCTCCCGGAAGGTATGGGGGGTACGGCCGCTGGCCAGGGGCTCGGACAGGGCCAGGCTGAGGAAGCCTGCGGATTCGATCAGGAGGCCCGTGGCAAAGTCCTCGGTAATGGACTCCGTATAAAAGCCCCCCGCCGCCTCCAGGGCCCTGCGGGACAGTACGGTATTGGAGCCGCCGTAAATGACCGAGTTGGTGGCGGTCCTGGCGGGCTCAATGGTCCTGTAGAAGAGGTCCTGCTCATTGGGGATCCGGTTCTCGGAATAGAGGGCGTGCTGGAAGACATCCGGATCATAGAAGCACTGGGGCGTCTGCAGAAGGCCCAGATGGACCCGGTCTTCCTCGGGCAGGCCTTCGTTTTTCAGTTCCACGTCCACGAAGTAGGGAATGGTCTTTAAGAGGAAGTCGCTCCTGGGGATCATATCAGCGTCCAGGGTCACCACATAGGGGGCGGAAGTCCTTTTCATGGCCGCGTTGAGGTTGCCGGCCTTGGCCCCCTTATTGTCCGGCCTGTCAAAGTAGCCGACCCCCATCTCCTCCGCCAGGGCCCGCATGGAAGGCCTCCTGTTGTCATCGCAGATCCAGATATGGACCTTGCTCTTGTCCGGATAGGACAGGTAGAGGCAGCCCCGGATGGTCCTTCTTAACAGGTCCTCCGGCTCATTGTAGGTGGCAATGAAGATATCCACCTCGGGCCAGGCCTCCTCCGGGATCTCCGGCAGGGGATGGTCCCGCAGGAACAGGACGTTCCGGTAGTGGGCCAGGGATTCCAGAAGGCCCAGGAGCTCCACGGCCAGAAGGGCCAGGTTGGCGATGACGGCAAAGATCCCGTAACGGAAGGGAATGGAATATCCGATCCTCCAGCATAGATACAGGAGACTGAAGAGGGAGGAGACCAGGATGGCGGCCCGGTTCAGGATCTGCCGGGGCCGGAGGATCTCCTTCTTTCCGGCCCTCCTGTCCAGGTAGGCGTCGTAGGTCAGGATCTTTTCCCGGCCGGGCCTGCCGGCCGCGTAGGCGGCTCCGCAGAGAGCCAGGCCGATTGCCAGGACCAGAAGGGCCAGAACGGGCCAGCTCCTGACCGCCGCAAGTCCCTGCCTGTCAATGGCTGTAAAGAGAGCCGCTATCCTTTCCGGAAGGCTCTTCCGAACGGAATCCGGCACAGGGATCGTCCCGGGCTCCATGCCCCGGATCAGGTCCCGGCCCCAGAGGCCGGCCGGGGTCAGGGAGGAGTCGGTCAGCGGCCTTTCGGGGTCATAGGAGGGGACCAGAAAGGCCGAGGTCTCCGCCTTGCCGGACAGGCTCCAGACGGCGTAGGACATCTTCTCCTGGTCCAGGTAGGAGAACCAGACGGCTGCGTTCTCCAGGTCCAGACGGCCGTCGCCGCTTTCCTCGGAAAGGCCGCACTCTGTGATAAAGACCGGCAGGCCCATCTCCCTGGCCGCCCGCATTTCCGAAAAAAGCTCGTCATAGTGGGAAGCCGTATAGAAATGGCAGGTATACATGAGGTTGTCATAGGGCAGGGGGTTCAGGGCGGCCACCATGAGGTCCCGGTCATATTCCGGGGTGCCGACGATGATGACGGCATCCGGATCTCTGGCCCGGATAACGGGAACGATCCGGTCCGCGTAGGTGGTGATATCCTTCCAGCCTGTCTTCCCGTTGGGCTCATTGCAGATCTCGTAAAGGATATTCGGGACGCCCTGATAGCGTTCGGCGATCATGTCAAAGAAGGCGGCCGCCTCTCCCGCATGGTCCAGGGGATTGGAATCCTTCAGGATATGCCAGTCCACCAGGACATACTGGTCCGCCGCGATGGCAGCCTCTATGCCCCGGAAGAGGACCTCCAGGCTTTCCTCCTTATCCCCGCCGCAGTAGAGCTCGCTGTACATGGCCAGACGGATCAGGTTGCAGTTCCAGTCCTCCGAGACCTGGCGGAAAAGGGATTCACTGACATATTCCGGATACCAGGTCAGACCATGGGTACTGAGGCCCCTCAGGACGGCCGGCTCTCCCTTTTCGTCCACCAGATCGGTCCCCTCCACATGGAGGGCCCCGTTTACAGAGGGCCGGACCGTCAGGACCTCCCGGTCCTCTTGTGCCTGTTCTCCTGCCAGGGCCTTTCCTGCCCCCGGCAGGCAGGCCGCGCCGATCAGAATGACTGTCATGCAGGCCAGGAGCCTTCTGAGCCCGGCCCATCCTTTCTTACTGCCTGTCATCCCTGTTCTCCTGTTTTTCTCACGAAAGTATCTGTGACAGCTGAATGCCATGAAATCACGGCATCTGTCTTTATTGTACCAAATTCCTCCGCTTTGGGCACGAAAGGAAGAAAACTGTCTCCCATGGCGAAAAAGCGCGGGGAAGACCGTGCCGTCTTCCGCCGCGCTTCACTTTCCGTTTTCTTTTTTCCGTTCTCAGAGCCTGTCCAGGATCTCTCCGATATCCCCGTCGATGCAGACGGCCCTGTCCTGGATCTCCAGGGGACAGAAGGCTTCTCCGTAGTTGAGGCAGGCATAGAATGCCCCGGGCTCTTCCGCTGTCCTCTGCCAGAAGGGATATTTGATGATGACGGGGGTATTCGCTCCCACGCCCAGTTCCAGGTAGAGGACCTTCTTCCCCTTATGGGAGGAAAGAAAGTCCGCGTAGGCGGCGGAGGCCCTGTGCCAGCCCTCGTCTTCCGCGAAGGTATCATCCGCCCTGAGGTTCATGACAAGAGGCGTCCCGTCCTCCAGGGCAGGGACCAGGCCGGAAGGGAGCCGCATGGAAAGGTCTCCGCCCTCAGGCACCTCCCAGATCCCGGCAGGATTTCTGACAAAGCCCTGGGCCTCCATGGCCCGCATGACCCAGTCCTCATTGTCAAAGGTCCTCCGGTCTGAAGGATCCGGAGACTGGAAGAGGCCGTAGTCTCCCTGGGTATAAAAGAGCCTTGCCCTGTCGATGCCGGCCCTCTGGAACTGGTGGTCCACGTTGGTGGTAATGACAAAATAATCCCTGTCCTTTACAAGGGCCAGGAGCTTTTCATAGACGGGACGGGGAGGGTCCACATACCGGTTGTAATAGATGGCCCGGGCCCACCAGGCCCACCGGGTCTCCGGATCCGGAAAGGGATAAAAGCCGCCGGAATACATATCTGTGATCCCGAAGGCATCCGCGAAATCGGAAAAATACTGTTTGAACCTCTCTCCGCTGTAGGTAAAGCCGGCAGAAGTCGAAAGACCGGCGCCCGCCCCGATGACCACGGCGTCCGCCTCCGCCAGAGCCTTTTTCAGCCTTCGGATCCTCGCTGCCATAAGGCCCCTTCCCCGGGTCAGCCTGGGAGAAGTCTCCCGGATCCAGAGGATCCCCTCCTCTATGGTCTCCCGATAGCCGTCAGGCCTGTTCTTGTAAGAGTTCTTCATAATATGCTCTGTCCTCATCCTTGAATACATTGAAAATGACCCGGTCCAGGGCTTCCGGATGGGCCTTCATAAAGGCCCGGACGGTCCTGACCGCGATTTCGGCCGCCCGCCTTCCCGGGAACCGGAAGACGCCGGTGGAAATGCAGCAGAAGGCCACGGTCCGGAGTCCTTCCCGGAGGCAAAGATCCAGGACGTTCCGGTAGCAGGCCGAAAGGTCCGCTTCCAGAGAAGGGGTCAGGTCACCTTCCACGATGGGACCGGCGACATGGATGACCTTCCGGGCCGGCAGGTTGTAGGCGTCTGTCAGAAGGGGGACCCCCACGGGCTGCTCATAGGAGGGCCCGTACCTTTTCTTCATCTTCCGCATCTGCCTGCCGCACTCGGCCCGAAGCCGGACCCCGGCGTAGGTATGGATGCAGTTGTCGATGCAGGTATGGAGAGGGACAAAGCAGCCCAGCATCTGAGAGTTGGCCGCGTTGACGATGGCGTCGGCCTGGAGGCGGGTGATGTCTCCCTGCCAGATGGAAAGGCGGTCTCTGCCTGCAGGAATCTCCGACAGGGTCACGATCCCCTTCTCCCGGGCCCGCTCCTGCAGGTAGGCGTCCTGGAGGGCCAGGACCTCCTCCGGCAGGGGGCCCGGCATCCGGATGTTCATAAGAGCCCTGAGCAGGGCCTGCCTCTCTTCCCTGGTCCCGGGCGTTTCCAGGTCCGCGCAGGTGACCGAATCCTTTTTGAAGGCCTCCACCAGAAGGGCCAGCCTCTCCTCCTGGGTCATTCTCTCATAGTCCATGTCCTTCTCCTTTCTCCGGACAGATCCCGGCCTCTTTCCTCTCAGTCCTGTCCTCTCACAACCTGTAATATAATTTATTACATCAATCCTGTCAACGTTTTTGTTACATCTTTTTCCAAAAAAAGAGCCGGCCCCGCAGGGCCGGACACAGGTTAAGGGGCAGACTCAGAAAAAGAGGGCCCGGGTCCCGGGCAGGACCAGGACAGCCAGGATCGACACATAAGCCGCTGCCTTGAGCAGGGGGAAGGCGCTGATCTTTCCCCTGAGCTTGAAGGCGACAGACCCGATGGAAAAGAGGGTAAAGCCAAGAGCGATCCCATAATGGAGGGGACTCCCCGCCTTCAGGATGGAAAAGGCCGTGAGCCCCTGGACCAGGCCCACTACAAAGGTCACCAGGCCCATGGTCCTGGTAAAGCGGGCCAGCTTTTCCGGGTCGGAAAGCCTTTCCATGAAGGAGTCGGAAAGCTCCAGAGGATTCAGCTTTCTTTTTCCGCTCATGTAGATCAGGCCCGTCACTATGCTGAACACGCACAGGAGGGCGTAAAACAGACCGCTCAGGATCAGGAGGGGAGATCCGCTCCCCAGGCCGTTCCAAACCATTTCTTTCAGGACCTCTTTTCTTTCTTCTTAATTAAATGACTATGGACCGCCTGCCGATCAGGCCGGCTCCTCCCTGTAGATCTTTATCGCGTACAGAAGTGCCAGCAGGCACATCAGGCCCACCAGGGCCTCGATGACCAGGACAGACACCCCCAGGCCCGCCAGGAGGGCGGTGACGGCGTCCACCAGCATGTGGATCAGGACCGCCAGGGGATACAGGATCCTCTTTTTCTTTTCTCTGACCGCGGTCCACACCAGGATGGACAGGGCGATATGGAGGCAGATGGCAAAGATCCTCTCCAGGCCGCCCATCAGGAACTGATAGGAGGGGGTGGTGGTCAGGGCCTCGATGGAAGCCCGGGCCTGGTCCAGGACCTCCCCGGTCAGGCCCTGGGTCAGGGCCTCTGCCTGGCCGCTGTTGATCATGAAGGACCAGATCATGTTGTTGACGGAGGTAATGCCAAGGATGGCCATGGCCTCAAAGCCTCCGTGCCCGGCCCCGTACATGAGGGCGTTGGCCTTATTGTCCAGCTTCTTTTTCAGGACCGTGGAAAAGGCCAGGTACCGGCCCGTCTCCTCAAAGATACCGGCCATGAAGCCCCCGTAAAGGGCAAAGAGCCAGACGCTCCCCCGGATCCTCTCTCCCGCAGGAGAGGAAAGGACCGCCTGATGGACCAGGGACTCCAGGATAAAGGCGAAAAGGAGCATGACGGCCCAGCCGATAAAGAAGGGAGAAATGTCCGCTCCCTTCTTCCTGAAATACACCAAAAGCCCGATGGGCAAAAAGAAGCTGACGGCCCAGGCCAGGGCCATGAAGGCAATGGAAAGAGCAGGTACTGTCTGATTCATGAGGGATCCCTTCTCCTCTTCCCCGGGCAGAAAGGAACAAAGCCCCGGGACAGGCACATCGTCCGTATGTCCGGTTCCATGGTACAGAATAACCATACCCATTCCCGGGCACTTTTTCAAGCGGAGGAGCCGATCTCCCGGC
>CAMOUD010000010.1 GCA_946626215.1 uncultured Lachnospiraceae bacterium | reverse complement strand
ATCCGCGGCGGATCCTCCGGTAAAGATCAGCATCTTTCTCCCCTGGCCCTCGAAATAGAGGTCCACCCGGTCGGGATCGAAGGTGACGCCCGAATAGCCCAGGGCGCAAAGGACCCGGCCCCAGTTGGCGTCGGCCCCGTACACGGCCGCCTTGGTCAGGCTGGAGGTGATGACGCTCTTGGCCAGCGTCCTGGCATGGTCCCGGCTGTCAGCCCCCAGGACCACGGACTCGATGAGCTTGGTGGCTCCTTCGCCGTCAGCCGCCATCTCCATGGCCAGGTCCCGGCAGGCCGTCAGCAGGACGGCGCGGAAGCGGTCATAATCCTCTCCCTTTTCCTTCAGGACAGGGCCGCCGGCCGCTCCGTTGGCCAGAACGATGAAGGTATCATTGGTGGAGGTGTCGCCGTCCACGGAGATCATGTTGAAGGTCTCGTCCACGGCAGCGGACACGGCCTCCTGGAGGAGGGCCGGGTCGATGGCCAGGTCGGTGGTCATATAGGAGAGCATGGTGCACATGTTGGGATGGATCATGCCCGATCCTTTGGCCATGCCGCCGATGGTGATCAGGGTCCCGCCGATCTCCTCTGTATAGGCCACTTCCTTTTTCACGGTATCCGTGGTCATGATGGCCCTGGCGGCCAGGGTGCCGGCTTCCTTCGTTTCGGCCTTAGCCTCCGCCAGAAGGGCCACGCCCTTTTCGATCCTGTCCATGGGCAGCTGCATGCCGATGACGCCGGTGGAGCCTACAAGGACGGAATCCTCGGGGATCCGGAGGGCAGACGCGGCTGCCTGAGCCGTCCTTCTACAATAGTCCAGCCCTTCCTGGCCGGTGCAGGCATTGGCGATGCCGGAATTGACGACCACCGCCCGGATGGCCGCGCCGGACCGGATCAGGTCCCTGTCCCAGATGACAGGGGCCGCCTTGACCACGTTGGTGGTAAAGGTGCCTGCTGCCGCGCAGGGCAGAGCGCTGTAGACCAGCGCCATGTCGTCCCTTCCCTTATATTTGATCTGAGCCGCGGCCGATGCTGCCGCAAAGCCCTTCGCCGCGGTCACGCCGCCTTCGATTTTCTTCATGTCTGCCTTCCCTCCGGGCCTTTCGCCGGCCCTTACTCGGATTCTATGAATCTGGTGATATTTTCCGTATTGAGAACAAAGTCATAATAGTTCAGGTCTTCCCGCCTGGTCCAGCCGATCTCCTTCCAGAAGGCGTTGCCGGCGTCATTTCTGGTGAAGGCGATCAGGGAGACCTTGTTGATCTTCTGGGCCTTGAGGGCGTTCATGCAGTAGCCCACCATCCGGCGGCCGATGCCCCTTCTTCTGTAGGGCCTGGCCACGCAGACATGATAAAGGCTGCCCTGCCTGCCGTCGCTCCCGCAGAGGATGGCGCCCACGACCTTATCCCCGTCCAGGGCCACTACGCTGGTCGTCGGGTTCCTTTTCAGGAACCGGTCCACCTCTTCCCTGGAATCGTCGATGGACCGGATCCCGAAGCCGTGGATGGTCATCCATAGGCTCCTGACCTGGTCATAGTCGTCGATCTCCATTGCTCTGATCCGGATCTCCTCCTGGGACATTTCTTCTTCCTTTTCGCTTTTCTACATAATAATATGCGGTATCCTGACGGACGCTTTTGTCACACTGCCGCCTATTTTACCACAAAAATCCGTCAAGAAAAGTCCCCAAATGGGACCGCCTCGCAGGTATGTGAATAACTATACATCTAAAGTGCATATATAGCAAGATATTTTCAAAAATCATGTATATTCATGCAGATTTCATGCAATTATCGCCCGGATTCCTCTTGCATTTGTTCTTCTCTTGCGTTATAGTACAACTTGTCCGCGGGAAAAAGGCCCCCGGACAGGCATATCCATAAGAAAAAAACAGCAGCATCGGAGGAATCTAACAATGGCTGATACCAAGGAAAAAGTAATTCTCGCCTATTCGGGCGGCCTCGACACCACCACCATCATTCCCTGGCTCAAGGAGAACTATGGCTTTGATGTCATCTGCGTCTGCATCGACTGCGGCCAGGAAGAGGAACTCTCCGGCCTTGGCGAAAGGGCCCGTCTGAGCGGAGCGGCCAAGCTCTATATCCTGGATGTCTGCGATGAATTCGCCGAGGACTTCATCGTCCCCTGCGTCCAGGCCCACGCCGTCTATGAGAACAAGTACCTCCTGGGCACTTCCATGGCCCGTCCCCTGATTGCCAAGAAGCTGGTGGAGATCGCCCGCAAGGAGGGCGCCACCACCATCTGCCACGGCGCCACCGGCAAGGGCAACGACCAGATCCGGTTCGAGCTGGGCATCAAGGCCCTGGCTCCCGACCTCAAGATCATCGCCCCCTGGCGGAACGACAAGTGGAACATGGACTCCCGGGAAGCGGAGATCGAGTACTGCCGCGCCCACGGCATCGACCTGCCCTTCTCCATGGATTCCTCCTACAGCCGGGACCGGAACCTCTGGCACATCAGCCATGAAGGCCTGGAGCTGGAGGATCCCTCCAACGCCCCCAACTACGATCATCTCCTGGTCCTGTCCGTGACCCCCATGAAGGCGCCCGACAAACTGACCCATGTGACCATGACCTTTGAGCAGGGCGTGCCCAGGACCCTCAACGGCAAGGCCATGAAGGTGGCAGACATCATCCGCGAGCTCAACCGCCTGGGCGGCGAGAACGGCATCGGCATCATCGACATCGTCGAGAACCGGGTCGTAGGCATGAAGTCCCGCGGCGTCTATGAGACTCCCGGCGGCACCATCCTCATGGAAGCACACCAGCAGCTGGAAGAGCTGATCCTGGACCGCAAGACCTACGAGGTCAAGAAGGAGATCGGCTCCCGGATGGCCAGCCTGGTCTACGAAGGCAAGTGGTTCTCTCCTCTGCGCGAGGCGGAGCAGGCCTTCGTGGAAGCCACTCAGAAGTACGTGACCGGCGAGGTGAAGTTCGCTCTTTACAAGGGCAACATCATCAAGGAAGGCACCACCTCTCCCTATTCTCTCTACAGCGAGAGCCTGGCTTCCTTCACCACCGGTGACATGTATGACCACCATGACGCGGAGGGCTTCATCACCCTCTTCGGCCTGCCTGAAAAGGTCAGGGCCATGCGGATGCTGGAGGTCAACAAGGAGGTCAACGCCCACTGAGGCCATCCTCCCCTGCCCTCTGAGGCAGGATCATAAGGATCGAAGGGACCCCTCCCGGACTGCCCCAGGGCAGCCCGGGAGTTTTTCTTCATCCCTTCTTTTCCTCATGGTCTTTTCCCCCTGTCCCTCTTTCCGGGTCCTTCCGGGGACCTTCCATACCTCGACACTTCCTTCCTCTTCCCTTACAATAAACTGCAGAACACCCGGCCCTCTGCCCGGCGGAAAGGAGAAAAACATGACTGACAGAAGCACAGACAGCAGACGGCCCGAAGGAGGCTTTCCTCCCCGTTTCCTGGACGGGACCTCCTTAAAGCTCCTGGCCTGCGCCTGCATGGTCCTGGACCATGCGGGGGATTCCTTCTTTCCGGAACAGGTCTGGATGCGGATCCTGGGCCGGATGGCCCTGCCTCTCTTTGCCTTCTGCCTGGCCGAGGGCTTTGCCCATACGAGGGACCGCGGCCGCTACCTGAAGCGGATGGGCCTCTTTGCCCTGATCAGTGAGGTCCCCTTTGACCTTGTGACATCGGGCAGGATCCTGGAGCTGACCCACCAGAACATCATGCTGACCTTTTTCTGGGCCCTTCTGGGCCTCTCCCTCTTTGAAAGACTACGGAACAAGGGGACCCGCCCGGCCTCTGCCGGCGCCTTTGTCCTCCTGGCCTTCTTCTCCCTTTTTTCCCTCCCCCTTGGCATGGACTATCATCTCCTGGGCACGGGCCTGGTCTTTCTCTTTTATCTGCTCCGCCGGAAGGCGCTCCCGGTCCGCCTGGGATGCGGAGCCCTCTTCCATGTCCTTCTCCGGAACGTGGGCATCTACTGGTTCGGCCTCCTGGGCTTTGTCCCCCTCCTTTTCTACAACGGCCGCCGGGGACGGGGCCTCAAATGGTTCTTCTATGTCTTTTACCCGGCCCACCTTCTCCTGATCTGGGCCGTCCGCGGCCTCCTATGAGGGTGGGAGAGGCCGGCAGGAAGGGGCCCCTGCGGGGACGCCGTCCTGTTTCCCGCCTCAAATGCCCTGTAAAAATGCTTGCTATCGGAGCCTGAAACGGATATTATCATATCAGCATTTTTCGACCTGGCAAAAAGGAGAAGCATGAGCAGCAGAACGATCCTGATCATCTATTTAATTGTCGTCAATCTGGCCAGCCTGGTCTTCATGGCGGTGGACAAAATCAGAGCTGTGGAGCACAGGTTCCGTATACCGGAATCCGTGCTCCTTATTCTTGCCGCCATCGGGGGGAGCCTGGGCGGCATCGCCGGCATGCTCCTCTTCCACCATAAGATCCGCCGGATCAAGTTCCGCTTCGGCCTCCCGGCCATCCTCCTGATCCAGCTGGCGGCCTATCTCTTCCTGGTCCGGACCGCGGCCCAGATCGTCTTCCTATGATCGCCCTGAAGATCAGCGCGCCCGGGCGCTTCATGTCCGCCCTTTTGTCCGGGACCCTCTTTGACAGCTTCCTCCTCCAGGAGGCCACCCTGAAGATGGCCGTCACCTGGCAGATCGACGGACGCCTGGTCAGGGATTTCTATGATAAGGAGGAATGGGAAGACAAGGAGGTCCGGCCCCATGACCTGGTCTCCTGGAAGGATGTCCGGTCTCATTTCCACAGCCTGATCCGGGGCAGAAAGGCCCCCGCGGCCTTTTCCCTGGTCCTGAAGCTGACGCCGGAGGAAATGGAAAAGCTGATGGCAGGAGGCGGCCTCAGTCCCGACCGCAATCCCGTCTCCTCCTGCAGCCTGGTCATCCGCTTTGCCCCCTCTGACCTTCAGGTGGTGACCGGAACGGCCTTTCAGACCTTTACCCTGGACAAGACCGCCGAGACCATCTGGGACAGGGCCGTCCCGGCCTTTCTGTCCTCCCATGATATCGAATATGAACAGCTGATCTGACGTATCAGCCTGCTTCCATAGAGAACCTCTCCTCCGGCGCCCAGCGCTGCCCGTCCGGAGGATCCCCTGCCGGCAGCGCGGAAACGAGGGACCATGAGACATCTACTGAAACCTGATGATTTCACCGTTCAGGAACTGAACGCGCTCTTTGATCTCGCGGCGGATATCGAAAAGAATCCCGAAAAATACGCCCGCGTCTGTGAGGGCAAAAAGCTGGCCTCCTGCTTCTATGAGCCCAGCACAAGGACCCGGCTCAGCACCGAGACCGCCATGCTCAACCTGGGCGGCAAGACCCTGGGCTTTTCGGACGCCGACTCCTCCTCCGCCAAAAAGGGAGAATCCGTAGCGGATACCATCCGGGTCATCTCCTGCTTCGCGGACATCGCCGCCATCCGCCATCCCAAGGAAGGCGCCGCCATGGTGGCTGCCCTCAACTCCTCCATTCCCGTCATCAACTGCGGCGACGGCGGCCACCAGCATCCCACCCAGACCCTGACGGACCTCATGACAATCCGGTCCACCCTGGGCAGGCTTTCCAACTTCACCGTGGGCCTCTGCGGCGACCTCAAATTCGGCAGGACCGTCCATTCCCTGATCAACGCCCTGGCCCGGTATGAGGGCATCAACTTCGTCTTCATTTCCCCGCCGGAGCTCCAGGTCCCCGACTATATCACCGACATGCTGGATGACCGGAACATCCGCTATGACATCTACATCAACATGGAGGACGTCATTGCCCGTCTGGATATCCTCTACATGACCAGGGTCCAGAGAGAGCGCTTCTTCAACGAAGAGGAATATATCCGGCTCAAGGATTTCTACATCCTGGACGCGGAAAAGATGAAGAAGGCCAAGAACAACATGTACGTCCTGCATCCCCTGCCCCGGGTCAATGAGATCTCCGTGGAGGTGGACAAGGATCCCAGGGCCGCCTATTTCCGTCAGGTCCAGTACGGCGTCTATGTCCGCATGGCCCTGATCATGACCCTGCTGGGCGTCAAGGCCCCGTAAAAGGCCTTTTCCCGCTGCCGACACCTGTTTTTGAGGAAGGAATACCGCATATGCTGAATGTAGGAAAGATTGAAGAAGGCCTGGTCCTGGACCACATCAAGGCCGGCAAGAGCATGGGCATCTACAAGCACCTGGGCCTTGGCAGGAGCGACTACACCGTCGCCCTCATCAAGAACGCCCGGAGCAACGCCATGGGCAAGAAGGATATCCTCAAGGTCGAATGCGACCCCGACGCCCTCAACCTGGACGTCATCGCCTTCATCGACCCGGATATCACCGTCAACGTCATCCGGAACGGAGAGATCGTGGAAAAGCGGAAGCTGGCCCTGCCCAAGATGGTGACCAACGTCATCCGCTGCACCAACCCCCGCTGCATCTCCACCATCGAGCAGGAGCTGCCCCAGGTCTTCTACCTGGCAGATTCCAGGCACAAGGTCTACCGCTGCCGCTACTGTGACGAGAGGCATACGGAAAAAGGCTCCAAGAGCTGGTTCCAGTAAAGGAGGAAACCATGTCCCCTTCACCGGAAGACCTGGTCAGCCAGGCCCTGGAGGCCGCGGCTGACCCTGAAAGGCGCAGACAGATCGAACGGAGCCTGATCAGGACCTATCATAAGGATATCTTCTCTCCCTTCACTAAGGCTGTGGCCCGCTACCACCTGGTGGAGGAGGGAGACAGGATCGCCGTCTGCATCTCCGGCGGCAAGGATTCCATGCTCATGGCCAAGCTCTTCCAGGAGCTGGAAAAGCACCACAAGTTCCCCTTCGAGCTGGTCTTTCTCTGCATGGATCCCGGCTACAATCCGGTCAACCGGGCCCTGATCGAGGCCAACGCCTCTCTGCTGGGCATTCCCCTGACCCTCTTTGACGCCCAGATCTTCGACGCCGTCTATACCATCGAGAAGAACCCCTGCTATCTCTGCGCCAGGATGCGGAGAGGCTACCTCTACAGCAAGGCAAAGGAGCTGGGCTGCAACAAGATCGCCCTGGGCCACCATTACGACGACGTTATTGAGACCGTCCTTATGGGCATGCTCTACTCGGGCCAGTTCCAGGCCATGCTCCCCAAGCTCCACAGCACCAACTTCGAGGGTATGGAGCTGATCCGGCCCCTCTACTTTGTCCGTCAGGAGGCCATCCTGCGCTGGCGGGACTTCAACGACCTCCACTTCCTCCAGTGCGCCTGCCGCTTTACCGAAGGCCTGGCCGGGGAGGCTGCCGACCACCCCTCCGCCTCCAAGCGTCTGGAGACCAGGAAACTGATCGCGAAGCTCAAGGAGACCAACCCCTACATTGAGGCCAATCTCTTCCGGGCCACCGAGAACGTCAACCTGAACATGGTCCTTGGCTACAAGAAGGACGGGGTCCGGCACTCCTTCCTGGACGATTACTGAGAAGAAGCCGAGGAAGAAAAAAAGAACCAGGTCCGGCAGAAGGAATCCGGCCGGAATGAATAAGCCGACGGGAAACAAGCCGTCGGGAATCCGTGGATCATACAGGAGGAGCCGCGTGCCATCAGGCATGCGGCTCCTCCTTCTAGCAGGGTCCTGAAGGCGCTCCTGCGCCATCTCTGTCATTTTCCTTCTTCTTCCCTGGTCCTTCCCTCCTGCCTCATTCCTCTTCTGCCATTACTCCTCCCGGTATTCCCGGCAAACCCGGTCGGCAAAGGAATACAGCAGGCCCAGGTCCCAGAGGATCTGGAGCAGGGTAAAGCGGTCCCGTACCTCCCTGGCCATGGTCACGGCGTCCCGAGTCTCTTTTTCGCTGATCCCCAGCCGGGCAGGCCGGATGGGCGCCCCCAGGTCTGACAGTACCTTCTCCGCCTCTTCCACAGAGGGAAGGCTCTTGTCTATCAGGACACGGAGCTCGTCCCAGTGGTCCCTGTAAAAGAGGATCCGCCTGTTCCTCTCTTCCAGATCATTCTTATGGACCCTTTCCTCCAGGGCCAGGACTCCCCGGGCGGCGTCTCCGAAGGCTTCCCTGACCCGGGCCTCCCAGACAGCAGGGTCGGGCTGTCTCTTCAGGGCCGCTTCAAAATCCGGCTCCTCCTCCAGCAGCATCCGGTACAGGCGGACGGCCAGGACCATGCCCACGCCCACCTTGGTCCCGTGGGGAATGGCCTTTTTTCCGTCCATCTGGAATTTCATTTCCCAATAATGGGACATATGGTGCTCGCAGCCGGAGGCCGGCCTGGAATTGCCCGTATAGGCCATGCCGATCCCGCAGAGGACCAGGGCCGACATGACGGCCCGGATGGCCTCCGGGTCCCTTTCCGCAATGCCCTCCCCGGAGCCGGCAGCGATCTCCAGGGCCTCCCGGACCATGTCCGCCACCATGTCGCAGTAATACTCTCCCTTTACCAGATGGGAAAGCTTCCAGTCCAGCAGGCAGGTATACTTGCCAAGGACGTCTCCCAGGCCCGCGGTGATCAGGTCCATGGGGGCTTCCCTGAGGACATCCAGGTCCGCGAAGAGGGCCAGGGGGACCTGGGCCTCCAGGGTCGTCTTCATGTGATCCGCCACCACAGCGGCCCCGGAGGACAGAAAGCCGTCCATGGAGGGGGCGGAGGCAAAGATGATATAGGGGAGCCGGACCCGGCTGCTGATCAGCTTGCAGAGGTCATTGAGGGTCCCGGACCCGACGGCAAGGACCAGGTCCGCCTCCCGGGGGATGTGGGCCAGGATCCTGCCCACGGCGTACTCATCCGGCACCAGGTCAGAGTCCGGCAGGACATAGTCCCTGTGGGCAATGCCGGCCCTGTCCAGCTTTTCTGAGACCAGGCGGCCTGCCGCTTCAAAGGTATTTGCGTCCGAGACCGTATAGACCAGGGAAAAGCCCCTGTCCCGGATATAGGCGGAAAGCCGGTCCGCAGCTCCCTCCTCTATGACAATGGCGTCTGTCTGCAGGGCATGGGTCCGTCCGCATCCGCAGACGAACGCCGTGCGGGGATCGATCTTCATGGAAATTCCTCCTTCCGGCCATTCGGCCGCATACTGTCCGGCAGAGACCTGCGGCTTCATACTTTATCCGCAGGAATCCTGTATTTTTCCCGGACCTGTTTTTAGTATAATCGAGATTGGAAAGCAGCGGCATCCTTTTTTGCCCCGCAGGAAACCACAGAACGAGTTTTTCCATCTGAATACAGGAGGACATCACCATGCTTGTGACCATGAAAGAGATCCTGGCCGACGCCAGGAAAAGAAAATACGCCGTCGGCGCCTTCAACGTTCCCAACCTGGAATCCATCCGGGCCGTCACCGAAGCCGCCGAAGAACTGGGCCTTCCGGTCATTCTTGCCCACGCCGAGGTCCACGAGAGCCTGATCCCTCTCCGGGAGGCGGGCCCCATCATGCTGGACTACGCCCGCAGGGCCTCCGTGCCCGTCTGCGTCCACTTAGACCACGGCGCCAGCTTTGAGGCCTGCATGGAGGCCATCCGGGCAGGCTTTACCTCCATCATGTTCGACGCCTCCGACAAGCCCTATGAGGAGAACTTTGAAAAGACCCGGGAGATCACGAAAATCGCCCACTCTGTCGGCGTATCCGTGGAGGCGGAGCTTGGCAGCATGTTCAACTCCGCTGTCGGCGGCGGAGAAGGCCGGGAGGTCCGGGGCAGAGAAGACTTCGCCTCCGAGGATGACTGCTACACCAACCCCGAACAGGCCAGGCAGTTCGTGGAAGGGACCGGGGTCGACGCCCTGGCCGTTGCCTTCGGGACCTCCCACGGAGTCTACCTGACCGCTCCCAGACTGGACCTGGACCGGGTAGCCCGGATCCGGGACGCGGCAGGCATCCCCCTGGTCATGCACGGAGGCTCCGGCGTTTCTGAAGAGAATTTCAAAAAGGCCATTGCCAACGGCATCACCAAGATCAACTACTATACCTACTCCTCCATGGCAGGAGCGGGGGCAGTCCAGGCCTATCTGGACAGCAAAAAGGGAGAAAAGGTCTTCTTCCATGACATGGCCCTGGCAGCCCAGGCAGGCATCAAAGAGGATGTGAAGGCAGCCATGAAGATCTTTGCCTCCTCCATCCTCTGAAAAAGGGGAAAGGAACCGGTCAGAAAGACCATACAGAAAAGCCTGAGATACTGAAACTGAAAGAGTCTGAGAAAAAGAAGGGCAGGACAGTCACAAGCGGCTGTCCTGCCCTTCTTTCATTCTGTAAAGAAAAAACCACCCGATCCGCAGGGATGGGTGGTCTGCCATTCTCCTAAAAAACAAGAGCTCTGGCGGGTGTGCCCCTTCCCGCATCTCTTTTGACCCAAAGGGTGTGCAGACGACACATTCCTCTACTTCAGAACTCTTATCATTATTCTACACATTTTTGTATAGAATCCCACCGTTTATTTTTTTATGATACTGCTTTTTTACGCTTTCCACGAAACGTAATGACGGATGGATGATACCCTTCCTGATCTGCAGCGAGAGACAGCCTCTTCTTCAGAGTCTGATCCTGTCCTGTTTCCCAAGGTCCAGTACGTCCAGGAGCCTGTCATCCGGAATCCCGCAGGCCGCCCGGAAGGCATCCGCTTTCCGGATCAGGGACGGAGTGCAGACGTGGGGGACATGGTGGGCGTCGGCCCCGTAGATGACCTGGTTCCCCTCTCTGCCCGCGATCCTCCAGAACAGGGGATTGGGATAATTCCGGTCTGTCCGAAGGCCCAGCAGGTTTATCTCCAGGGGGATCCCCTTCTCCCGGCAGAAGCGGCAGAGGGCCGTCATCTCCTCGATGTAGACCTCCTCCGGTCCCGTGTAGTTCAGAAGGTCCGGATGGGCAAAGTAGAGGAAGCGGCCGGTCTCCAGGGCCTCCCGGG
This sequence comes from uncultured Lachnospiraceae bacterium, assembly GCA_946626215.1. Lineage (GTDB taxonomy): Bacteria > Bacillota > Clostridia > Lachnospirales > Lachnospiraceae > CAG-791. Next base: position 21,539 of record CAMOUD010000010.1, on the reverse strand, counting down.
TCTGGCGGCAGTAGAGGCGGAGCCGCTCCGGGCTCCCCGTCCTGGCCCCGCAGTAGGGCTCGCGGACGCCGTTCCCCAGATAGTGCTGGCCCAGGATGAGATATTCGATGGGATAGGGCTCCAGGAGCCGCAGGAGGGGCTCCCAGAGGGTATAAAGATATTCGACCTCCAGGCCCAGATGGATCTCGATGTCGGAGGCGTATTCCTTCTTCAGGGACTGGACCGTATCCACGTAGCCCTCCAGGGCCTCCGGCTCCATCTTGGACATGCAGACAAAGCCGTCCGGATAGACCTGGGGCGTATGGTCCGAAAAACCGAAGATCGTATAACCGGCCCGGATGGCCGCCTCGACATATTCGCGCTCCGTCCCGTCGGCGTGATGGCAGCGCCATGTATGGTTGTGATAGCTGGCCAGCATTCCTTCCCGTCTCCTTCTCTCACGAAAAGCCACTAACTCTTATGAGGCGTTGGCTTAAATCTCAGGCCATTCCGTCATATCTTCGACCTTTTTTTGTTCCTCAGCAATAAATCTTTCGTAATCCTCCTCTGTCCACCCAGGATGCTTAGGAACGATGTCCGGATAGTCCGGCAGAACAATGTTTTTATAATCATCTGTATCTTTTCTCATGGTATCCAGAGTCTCCTTTCAAAAGCGATCTTTTTCTGACCGTCCGGCCGTTAGGTCTCTGCGCAGAATTTATCCGTATCAATCAGGATCAATGCAGGAGTTCATAGTCCGAATCGATTCCTCTTTTTTCCAAATTCCTGAATTGATGATAGCACTCTTGATCAAATAAAAAAAGAAACCCTGTGTGTTCGCAGAAAACAAGAAAAATGCCCGGATCCGCAAAAATAGTGAATCCAGCTGCCACAAAAAGCCGCAGGGCATTCAGGGGCTGAGTATGGAAGACTTCCTGAGACAGGAAAGAAGCACTCTCTTCTTTCACAAGCCCGTCAGAGACCAGACTTGATACATGGAAGTTTATAAAGAAATGTAATATAATAATTAATAAGAAAAGGGGGTGATGAAATGTCTGGCGATAAAGAACCGTTCTACTGGATGACTAATCCGGAATGGTACCGCAAAGGAAAAGACGGGAAGTGGGAACTGACAGAGAAGGCCCCGGAACGCGCAAGGAAGAGCTTTGAATTAGCAAGCATTCCACGTAGTGAAAAGAAAAACCCATTTATTAAAACCACCTCGTAAGAGTCGGCGGCTTTTTAATTGGGAAAGGAAAGAGAGTATTCGCGGAGGTGGTGACATGATCATGCTTGATGAAGAAGGCACCAGGGCCTGGGATGAAAGGTGCGGTGAAAGAATTATCGCAATACCGGTTGAGAAATCTGAAGAGGATGAAAACTACCCTCTTCCGACGGATGAAGAGATTTAAGAAATTCTGAGGATATATAATTCATAAAGCCACCACTTTCTCGGAGATGGTGGCTTTTTCGTGAAAGAAGCGTGGTAGAATTCAACATCATTTACCGCCTTCAGGATCCTCCAGAAAGGGATGGATAATGCGGAATTCGATCCGGAACTGCTGTCAGCAAAAGCTCCGGGGATGACTGTGCCGAAGCGGAGCCGGATCATGGTACAACCTGATCAGCGAAGGATATATCGCTGGGGCAGTCTCGTCATCCATACGCTGATCAGAAGGATCGACATAGGTCCTGACGACATAACCATCACCTGGAACATCCAGTAAACATCCAGTACAAGAGGAGGCCGCCCACCCGGACGGCCTCCTTTAAATCACTCCCATTTCTTTCATTTCATGATAGAGCCTTGATGTGGGAAGGCCCACCACGTTGTTGTAGTCTCCGGAGATTCCCTCGATATAGACCCCGAACCGGCCCTGGATCCCGTAGGCGCCTGCCTTGTCATAGGGCTCCTTCGTCTGGCAGTAGGCTCGGATCTCCTCTTCGGACATGGAACAGACATGGACCTCCGTGCAGACATGGAAGCAGCGCTCCTGTCTTTCCCCCTCCGGGGTCAGATGGATCAGGCAGCATCCCGTATAGACATGATGGGTCCTGCCCTGGAGGCTCTCGATCATGGCCGCCGCGTCGGCGTAGCCCACAGGCTTGCCCAGGATCTGCCCGTCAATGGCCACCACCGTATCGGATCCGATGATCACAAGGTCCCGGCCCTTTCTGGAGGGACCGATCCTGTCCGCCACCTCCCTTGCCTTGCCGGCGGAAAGGTGCTCCACCATGGAGGCCGGATCTTTTTCGCTCATATCCTCCTCGCCCCGGGCGGGAATGATCTCAAAGGGGATGTCCAGGAGGGCCAGCAGCTCTCTTCTGCGGGGAGACTGGGACGCCAGTATGTATTCCGTCATTGTGATTCTTCTTTCTCTTTATTCCTCCGCTTCCAGGTCCAGCAGAGAAAGGACCTCCTCCCGGAGCTCCTCCCGCTGGTCCCGAAGGAGCAGGAGCTTGTTGTATCTGTAATAGGCCTCATTTCCGCATTCTGAAACGAACTGGAGGCTGTAGCAGCCGCCCGCCAGCTCCGACAGGAAGATGACCATCTCCTGGCCCTCCCCGAAGGTGGCCGCCAGATAGGAAAAGGCGTGGGTCAGATGGTCCCCGGTCTCCCGGATCCTTTCCTTCCTCTCCTCCTCCCTGCCGGCGAACCAGGTCCTGATCAGGGAGAAGTCTCCCGCGGGCGTTCCCGCAGGCTCCAGGGTCAGGGTCCTGATCCTGTCTCCCAGAAGGACCAGGAGGGTACGGATCATTCTTTCCTCTTCCCGGCTGACCAGGGCCGCCGCCTTTTTTCTGTCCAGGTCGGACCGGATCTCTTCCATCCTGGCCGCCAGGATCTCCCTGGCCCGGCCTCCCTCATGGAGGGCCTCCCTGAGGGCCGAAAGCTCTCCGAAAAGACGCTTCTGGACCTGGAGGTCAAAGGCGTAGGTCTGGAACTCCCGGTTCAGGCTCTCGATCAGCAGGCCCAGGAGGCTGAGCTTTTCATCAAAGGGAGCGCTGCGGAGGGCAGCGGGGCCCGCCGTCTCCTGGCCGGAAAGGATCTCCGGCACCTTATAGACATGGCGGTACTTGTTGTAGAGGTCATAGTAGGCGGCGAAGGACTGGGCGATCTCCGGATCCTGAAGATACTGGCGGACCAGGTTCTCCATGACGGGCATGCCCATTTCCTCATAGACATAGAGGATCCTGGAAAGGTCCTCCCAGCCTCTGGCCGTGACAAAGTAGCGGTCGTCGATCTCGGTCCGGATGGAATAGAAATGGTCCCGGCGGATCTCCAGATAGGCCATGACGGATCCGTGGATCCCGATCCTGTAGGCGTACTCCTTCCAGGCCTCGTAGTCCTCCTCCACCTGGATCCGCTTCATCCGGTCCAGGGTCACGATGTCAAAGTCCCGGACGGACCGGTTGTACTGGGGCGGATTGCCCGCCGTGACGATCAGGAAGCCGTCCGGCACCTTATGGGGGCCGAAGGTCTTGTACTGGAGGAACTGCAGCATGGTGGGGGCCAGGGTCTCGGAGACGCAGTTGATCTCATCCAGGAAGAGGATCCCCTCGGAAATGCCCGAAGCCTCGATCCGGTCGTAGACAGAGGCGATGATCTCGCTCATGGTATATTCCGTGACGGAATACTCCCTGTCTCCATAGGTCTTTTTGGAGATGAAGGGAAGGCCGATGGCGGACTGCCTTGTATGGTGGGTAATGGTATAGGAGACCAGGTTGATCCCGCATTCCTGCGCCGCCTGCTCCATGATCTGGGTCTTGCCGATGCCGGGAGGGCCCATCAGGAGGATGGGACGCTGGCGCTCCACGGGGATCTCATAGGCGCCCAGATCATCCTTTTTCAGATAGGCGCGGACGGTATTGATGATTTCCTGCTTGGCTTCCTTGATATTCATAGGTCCTCTTCTCTTCGCTTCTTTAATTCGTATCATCCAGGAACAGCTTCATGGCCCAGCCGGGCACCTGGTCCGCTCCGTTCTCCTCCCCGTCCCAGAAGACAAAGGCTGTGTCATAGGGGGTGGGCTTTTCGGGATAGGTCCCGAAGCCGTCCGTAAAGTACATGAGGCCCCGGAGCCCCTTCAGCTGGCCCGCCTTCTGCAGCCTTTCCACGTAGGCAAAGACCGGACGGAAGTCGGTCCCGAAGCCTCCGCTGACCGTAAAGCTGTCCGTATAGCGTTCCATGTCCTTCACGTCCCGGATCAGGACGTCTGCATGGACCCTCTCGTCACATTCCAGGATGTGGATGTTGACCCGGTGGAAGAAGGTCTCCTGGCTCTGGAGAAGGCCGGCGGTCTCATTAAGAAAGCGCTGGACCAGGGTCTCCTGGCAGGAGGCGGAGGTATCGATGGCAATGACCAGGTCCTCGATCCTCCTGGCCTCCCGGTACTCGTTCTCCTCGATCAGGGGCATGTTGCCGTAGACCTCCATGCCGTAGTTATAAAAGCCGTAGTCAAAGGAGTCGGGGTCTACGCTGGTCTCCTCCCGGATCACGGCAAAGCGCCTCAGGAACTCCTTATAGGAGGTCCTTTTCCTGGCTGTCAGCTTGAGGATCCGCTCCAGCTCTCCCGATTCCCGGGAGGCCTCCTTGCCGATGACGTCCAGCTCGGCCCGGACCCGGTCCGCGTTCTTCTTCCAGTCCTCCTCCCTGGGATGGACCTTCTTCAGGTGCTTCTGGGGAGCCCCCTCCTTCTGCCTGCCCTCCGGGTCCTGGCTGTCCCGGGAGGGAGGGGCCTCCGGACTGTCGGGATCCTTGTTCTCCTCATCCTCCATCCGCTGCCAGAAGCTGTGGTCATCCATGAAGAATTCCCGCTGGAGGACATCCTCCCGCATATAGTCCCGCTTCCGGTCCAGGTAATAGCGGTAGAGCTTCTCTGCGGTCAGGACGCCGATCTCCTCCTCCATCTGCCGGTAAAAGCCGGCCCGGAAGTCAGACAGGGTCCTGGAAATGGCCGGATAGTCCATGGAGTCGATGAGGGCCTCCACGGCGATGTCGCAGCAGAGGTCCCAGAGCTCCTTCTCCTTCATCTGGGCCGAAGTGAACATGTGGCGGAAGAGGCAGTGCAGGAGGATATGGAGATAGGTCCGGTTCAGATGCCTGGGCTCCTTCAGATAGAGCTGGAGGAGGTAGGTGGGATTATAGCGGATGCTGACCGCGTCCGTCCCCACGGTGGTGGTGGACAGGTCCATGGTATAGTCCAGGCTTCCCAGGGCCTGGCCCATGAAGCGCATGGACAGATATAGCTCGGCCCGGCTGGCGTTCAGGATCCGGCGGCCGGTCTCCTCGAGTCTGACTCTGGTCTCCATGATACCTCCTCAGAAATCGTCCAGGGAAAAGGTCATCTGGCCGGCATGGCCCGAAAAGTGTCTTCGCTGGTAGTCCATAAGGATGGCGGATACCTCCGCCAGGCCCCTCCGGCCCGCCTCCTGCAGGGCCCCGGGCAGGACCTCCCTCGGGATCATCATCCGGTCCGCCATAAAGAGGATCCTGTCCGTATCCTTCTTCTCCATGAGAAGGGACAGGACCTGGTCCGCCGTCTCTGTCAGGTAGCGGATATAGGCCTCCTCATAGACCGGGGACAGGCCGCGGGGATACATGAGCCTGTCAAAGGCTATGGAAACGGCGGCCTCATAGGAATCGTAGACCACGAAGCGGAACTGCCTGTCATAGCCCTTATAGTCGATGGCCCGGCGGGTCACGCATTCCCGGAAGCCCAGTCCGGCCCCGTTGACGGAATGGTGGATGGCCCTGGCCATGGTGTCCTCATGATAGGAATCGAAATAGGGCGGGAAGGTCAGGCGGACGTCCCCGTCCGGCAGGTGGAACAGAAAGCCCAGCATCCGGTCAGAGTCGGCCAGCAGGTCCCTGACCACCTCATAGTGGTCCTTTTCCCGGAAGGTGACCTCGATCTCCCTCAGGGCCGGGCACTGGCGAATGACCCCGTCCCGGTAATCCTCAATGCTGTCAAAAAGCCGGATCCTGTACAGGCTCCGGCAGTTGTAGAAGGCAAAGGAGGCAAGGTCCCGGACCGTATCCGGCAGGGACACCTCCCGGAGGGAGGCCTGCCCTTCGAAGGCGTGGCCGCCGATCCGCCGGACCGGCAGTCCCTCCAGCTCTCCGGGCAGGACCAGGATCCGGGGATCGCCCTGGCAGCCTGTGATCTCTATGCAGGGCTCTCCCCTTCTTTGTATCTTCTGATAAGTCAGTACCATGGTCAGCTGTAGCGGCTCCTTTCGATCAGGGCCAGGATGATGACAATCAGGATCAGAAGCCCGACGCCGGCCACGGCCGCCTTGCCGTACCACTTGTCCCAGAAGGCCCTGGCCGCCCGGATGTAGTAGAGCTTGCGGGAGAAGGTCCTCTCCTCAGCCGCCACCAGGCGGACCTGGCCGTACTCCTCTCCGTTGTAGGAGACCGTCAGGGTGCCCACTGCCTGGTCCTTGGCTACGGGGGCCGTCAGCTGGTCCGGGATATCGATATGGAGCTGGATCCCGGCAGGATCCAGGTCCCGGGGGGCCAGGCCCGTCACGGAATCTGCCGCCTTGATATGGACCGTGTCACCGTCCTCGGTCAGGTCCACCGGAAGCTCCGTAATGACATGGTTCTTTTCCACCAGGGTCTGGACCTCGTAGTCATTGAAGGCGTGCTCCAGCATCATCTGGGCCTTGGTAAAGGCCGTATTGCCGGTGACTCCGTTGTGGTCGGCGCCCAGGATGACCGCCAGGTAGCGGCGGACCGTCTCCTTGCCGTCCTCGCCCTCATAGAAGGTCTTCTGTCCGGCCGCCACCAGACAGTGGCCTGCCTGGGTGGTATAGCCGGTCTTGACGCCGATGGCGAAGCTGTAATAGTATTCCGACTCCGGATGGATCATGTAGTTGGTGGAATACAGGTCCCGGGGCTGGGAATAGTTGGTGGCCGGCACCTGATAGGAGGGGGTGGAGACCAGCTGGCGGAAATAGGAATGCTTCATGCCCTCCTGGGCGATGAGGACCAGGTCCCTGGCCGTGGTGTAATGATCGTCATCATGGAGTCCGTTGGGAGTCACGAAATGGGTCCCTGTGCAGCCAAGCTCGGCGGCCCGGGCGTTCATCCTCTCCACGAAGTCCGTTACGCTCCCGCTCATGGTCTCCGCCAGGACATTGGCGGCGTCATTGGCCGAGGGGAGCATGAGGCAGTACATCAGGTCTCCCAGCCGGATCTCCTCGCCGGGAGCCAGAAAGACCGTGGCGGCCTCAGGATCCTGGATGGCCTCTACGGCAGACTTTGAGACCGTGACCACCTGGTCCTCGGACAGGGTCCCCTCCTCAATGGCTTCATTGATGAGAAGACAGGTCATCATCTTGGTCACGGAAGCCGGATAGCACCTGGCGTCCGCGTTGTCCTCATAAAAGACGCGGCCTGTGTCCAGGTCCACCAGGATGGCGGACTCCGCTTCCACGGAAAAATCACCGCCGTCCGCGTAGGCAGGCAGGGGGATCAGGACCATGCAGACCAGGATCAGGGATACGATCGCTTTGATTAGCCGAGAAGATTTCATGAAAATCTTTCCTTTCCATACATGCATTATCGGGCCGGGCCCCGAGGGGGCAGGCCTCAACCTGTATATTTTCCCATATGCGGGCACAGGTGTCAAACGCTTGCGGAAAGGAACAGGGCGAGCGGAAGCGTGACGGATGTGCTATACTGTGTCCGTGAGAGTTTTCCGTATATTCCGCATGGTTCATTAAGAAGAGACACATCGCATGAAAAAGATCCTTTACTCCGTCCTGATCCTCTGCTGCCTGGCCCTGGTCCTGGTCAGCGGCTGGAATCTCCTTTCCATCTATCTGGAATACCATGCCGGCACCTCCGAATATGACCGGGCCGCGGAGGCCTATGTCACCGAACGATCCGGAGAGGAAGCCGCGGGCCCTGGAGCGTCCTCCCAAGAGGCCTGTCCCATCTCCATCGACTTTGACTCTCTCCTTGCGGAGAACCCCGATGTAAAGGGCTGGATCTACAGTCCGGATACCCCCATCAGCTATCCGGTCCTGAAGGGAGAGACCAACGACACCTATCTCCATACCATGCTGAACGGCCAGCACAACTCCTCCGGCAGCATCTTCATGGACTTCCGCTGCACCGGCAGGGATGAGGAACTGGTCACCATCCTCTACGGCCATCACATGAAGAACGGGTCCATGTTCGCCTCCATCTCCCGCTACCGGGACCAGGACTATTATGACGCCCATCCCGTCCTCTGGTACCTGACGCCGGAAGGGGCACGGAAGCTCACGGTCCTGGCCGGCTTTGTGGAGAACGCGGGAGCGGACGTCTACGCCCTCTTTGATGAAAAGGCCCAGCTGGACGCCTACCTGAAGGAGGCCGCTTCCAGGTCAGACTTCAGGCCGGCCGGGACCATAGAAGGGACGGAAAAAATCTTCCTCCTGTCCACCTGCTCCTATGAATATGAGGACGCCCGCTACATCCTCCTCTGCGCCCCCGGCCCTCTCCTCCCCTGACAGCCGAAGATGACCCCGGAAGTCCGCGCCGGACTTCCGGGGTCTTTTCCCGTCTCTTTTCCCACGGACCCTCCGGGGCCGGGTCCCGTCACACGGGCTCACAGGCTGAGGTCCCATCCTCCTTTCTTTCCGAACTGTTCTCTCTGATAGTCGAGAAGAAGGGCGGTCGTCTCGATGTCTCCCAGCTCCGTGTATCTTTGGGTAAGACGCTCCGTTTCCATCCGGGTGGGGAAGGACTCCCGGATCAGCATATGCAGTAAGTCCCTGTCCTCCCTGTCCCCTTTGACGTATTCCTTCATGATCTTCCTGATATAGGGCAGGTAGCTCCTCCTCCACCTGTCGACTTCCCGGATGCCGTTCATCAGCCCATAGAAAAATCCATCCAGGGCCTTCTGCCGGCTTCTCTCGGGCAGGTCCGTGACAGGCCCTCCCAGATAGATCGGAAAGCTGACATGGGCAGCCTGGCTCTTTGTATGGCAGACCGCGTAGGGGACCGGAAGGTCTCCCGTGATCATCCGGAGGCTCTCCGGAAGGCGGATCAGTTCCAGGCTCCCGCAGTCCTCAAGGGCACCTCCTCCTATGCTGGTCAGTCCCTCAGGAAGGATCAGGTCTTTCAGGCTCCCACATTCGTAAAAGGACCTGTATCCGATGCTCCGGATCCCCTCCCGGAGCTCCGCCCGGTCCAGATGCCCGCATCCGCCAAAGGCATAGTCAGAAATCCTGAAGACCCTTCCGGGGACCGTCACCTCCCTGAGGCCTGTGCAGTGATAGAAGGCTGCTTCCCGGATGAGAACGGTCCCTTCCGGAATCCTGATCTCCGTCAGGTCTCTGCATTCCGCGAAGGCCCCATATCCGATGCTCTTCAGGCTCTCCGGCAGGACCACTCTCTTAAGGCTCCGGCAGCCGGCAAAGGCCTTGTCTCCGATATCCGTCACCCCCTCCGGGATCACGATCTCATCGCCTTCTCCCCTGTATTCCCTGACGGTCCCGTCTTCGATCCAAAGCTCCTCTCTCATTCCCATAGAGTCCTCCCTTCCGGAACAATCCCTCTTTTCAGGCTCCTTCCGATATCAGTATATCAGCCGGCGCCGGGCCAGCTTCCGCAGGGCCGGATTTTGACAGAAATCGCCGGGCCCTGGCCCGATCTCCTTCCGGTGTGCTACTATAGTCCTGTACCCGTTGAGATTCGGATTCCGGAGGACAGAGCAGATGGCAGGAAGAAGAAATCAGATCATAGATCCCTATCTGGCAGAAAAGGCCGGCGAACATGTCCGGCTGATGGAAGAGCGCTTCGCGGGGGAGATCCGCTCGTCCGCCGCAGGGAGCATCCTCTACGGAGGCCCCGACAGGATCCCCGTCCGCAGAGAAGGGAAGGGCTGCCGCCAGGTCTTTCTGGCTGTGGATTCGGTATCGGCGGCCATCAAGAGCCGGGACATGGGAAAAATCGCCATTTTAAATTTCGCGGATTATATAAAGCCGGGCGGCCTCTTCCTCAGGGGAAGCCATGCCCAGGAGGAGAGCCTCTGCATGGAGTCAGACCTTTTCGGGATCCTCCAGGCCCCGGAGCTGGCGGGCTATTATGCCTATAACAAGGCAAACCGGAACCGGGACCTCTATACGGACCGGGCCGTCTATACGCCGGATGTGGTCTTTCTCAGGGATGACCAGGTCTTCCGCTTTGATGTGATCACCTGCGCCGCCCCCAATAAGAGCGCGGCAGGCCGGTATCACCGGGTCGCGACCCAGGAGAACCACGAAGCCATGCAGCAGAGGATCCGGTTCCTGAGAGACCTGGCGGAGGACCGGGAGGTGGATGTCCTGATCGCCGGCGCCTGGGGCTGCGGCGTCTTCGGACAGCCCCCGACCCTGGTGGCACAGTGGTTCCATGATGCCTTCCGGGATTCCGGTATAAAAAGGATCCTCTACGCCGTGCCGGCCCCCCATGGTGAAAACGCCAACTACAGGGCCTTCCGGAAGGAATTCTCCTGAATTTTGAAGCACACGGACAGGGAAAACACGCAAAGCCGGCCGATCACACCGATCGGCCGGCTTTTGGCATTTCCGGATATGATTTCGTCCGTCCTTTCGAGGACTGGTCTTTCCGGTATTTCCTTACTCTTCGTTCAGGAAGTCATAGACCATTTCGGAGATCCTTCCGATTTCCCGGATCCCGGCTCTCTGGGTCCGGTTGCCCTCGGACATGACCACCAGGACATAGGTGCAGGTATCTCCCCTGATGATGGCCGCGTCGTTCTGGACATCGGAGAGCTCTCCTGTCTTGTTGGCGCAGACGGCCGAATAGGGCAGGCCCCTGGGGATCTTGGACCGGTTGGCCTGGTCCAGCATCAGGTCATAGATCCTGTCGGAAGCCTCCCGGGAGACATAGGTCCTGTCCGCGATGGCCGTCAGGACCCGGCCCGTCTCCGCGGCGGACGTATAGTTGGTATAGCCCGTATCCTCTTCGTCCTCCTCGTAGTAATGCCGCCGCTCCGTCATGGTCAGGCCCAGAGATCCTATAAAGGCGTTGACGGCCTCGATTCCCTTTTCCTGGTCGCCCTCTCCCAGGGCTTCCTCCAGACGTTCCCAGCCGGTATTGGAGCTGTAGCTGATCATCCTGGCAAGGTTGGAGGCCAGGGTGTCGCTATCCTCCAGGTCTCCCTTCCGGACCGCTTCCAGACAGGCTCCGGCCACGTAAAGCTTGATCAGGCTGGCGGAGCAGAGCTTCCGGTCGTTATAGACCAGCTCCTCGTCCGTTTCCATGCAGTGGACATAGACGGACCAGGTCCCCCGGACCGACTCTGTCTCCTCCTGCAGGAGGTCGTAGAGGGGGACCAGGTCAGCCAGAGAAGACCCCTTCTGGTCGGTCTGCAGGACCCTGCCCGCAAAGTCCGGGACCATGGAGAGGCGAAGAAGGATCCTGGCCGCCTCCTTCTGGGGCAGAGCCTCACCGGGACAGAGTTTTTCTCCTCTGTAGGGCCGCAGGACGCCGGCATCCAGGAACCTGTCCACCGCCTCCCTGGCATAGTCCGCCACAGAGGCCGCGTCCTGGATCTCCTTCCCCTTTCCCTCCGGCAGGACCAGTGAGGTGGCCTTAGCGAACCGGTCCAGGACCAGGGCCGCTTCCTGCATGGTCAGGGGCTCATCCGGCGCGAAGCGGAATCGTCCCGCCGGATACATGATGCCCTGGTCAGCCGCCCAGCCGAACCAGGGAGCACGGTCGTCCCAGCTCTTCACATCCAGGAAATAGCCTCCCCGTCCCCTGCCGGGATTCAGGCCGGCCAGGGTCCCCAGGGCGGCGATAAAGCTGCCCCGGCTGACCGGTTCCTCGGATTCCTCGTCCAGAAAGGCAATGCTGATGGAGGGCATGGGAAGGTCGGAGGCCCCTTCCAGAGAAAAGTCCATGGAGGGCGGCTCCGGCGGTTCCTCCTCCGGAAGGTCCTGTTCCATCCAGGAAAAGCCCGTTATGAAGATGATCATACAAATGAGCAGGAGAAGGGCCCTTCTCCCGCGTTCCTTCAGAATGCGCATGAATGATTTTTATCATATTTTTCTGTAAAAGTAAATGCCGGAGGTCTCCCCTCATGAGGAGATCTCCGGCATTCCGGCTGTCTGATGGAAGGAGCGGCACTGCCGCCTGTTTCCTTATGCTGCCTTTGTATAGACCGCGAGGAGCTCGATGCCCGCGGCGCGGTCTTCCCTTTCCATGCCAAAGCTGCGCAGCTCTGTGTCGGCCTTGGTCATGGTCCCGTACTGCATGCGCAGGCCGGTATCGATCCCCTGGGCGATCAGTCTTGCCTCCACATGCCCGCCGAAGGAATAGACCTCCACGCGGATGTCGGCGGTGTTTTCGATTGCAGTTTTGAACCTGGTGTTCATCATAGAATAATAAAACCTCCGTCTGCCGGATAGGCAGGCTTACATAATGAATCGGTCTCTGAGGAAGCCTTTCCTTTCAGCCCTTCTCTTTCCGGTACTTTTCTGGTACCCGGGCCTGCTTGCTCCCCAGCCCCGATAAAGAGCAGGTCCCGGACCCTTTGTCCGGTCTCCCGCAGTGTCCGACAGCCCGTCGGCTGTCCATCAGCTGATGGTGGGATTCTACATGGTCCCTCTCTTTTATTCAAGCCAAAATCCTTTTTTTCATAGCCATATCTTGCGCAAAAAATCTCTTCCCATCCGCCGGATCCGCCGGATCCGCAGGGAATTCCCGGTCTTTTTTTCTTCTGTATACAGGCTGTATGCAAGGACCGGGCCCCTTTCCCCGTCTGACGGAGAAAGGGGCCCGGCAGCCCGCTGTTTTTATCTCTTCTGCTGTTTTTATCTCTTCTGCTCTTTTTATCTCTTCTGCTCTTTTTATACAGTCCCTTGTTTTGCCCGGCCGCCTTTCGCGGCCTCCCTGTCTTTCCGCTTCTTATCTTTCCACGTGGTTCAGGAACCGGTCCCAGGTAAAGACGGCCTTATCAAAGGAAACGGTCAGCTCATAGGTCCTGGAGGCGGTGACGTCATAGGTGTCCTCGCCGGGGTCCTCGATCTCCAGGACATACTGGAACCGGTCCTCCTCTTTTCCCAGCCTCTCAAAGGTAAAGAGATAAAAGCCGCCGCAGGAGGCCGCCAGGTCCTTCAGCTCCCTGGCGGACAGAGGCCTGTCAGGCACCTCCTCCACCAGGACCTCATTGGCGTCATAGCGCGTAAAGCCCTCCTCCACGGCCTTGTCCACCCGGCCGCCCTCCAGGGTCATGACCAGGGTGTCGGCGTAGGAATCCGTAAAGTGGCTGTTCTGGCTGTTCCTGGCCTTAACGATGACGGCGTCCGCCGTCAGGACAAGGCTGCCGCCCCTGATCTCCATGGAGACCAGCTGACAGTCCTCAAAGGAGAACCGCTCGATCTCATTCACAGACGCAAATGCCATGGTCTCTCCCTTCTCTTACCAGTTGGCGATGTCCCTCTTGTCCGCTTCCTCGGCGGGCATGTAGCGGGGGATGGGACGGAGCTTGTGCATGTTGATCCGGTGGAGCCGGTCGATCTTTTTCCTGTGCTCCTCATTCTCACACTCGCCGGTCAGGATATAGTGGTCCAGCTCGGCGTAGGTAAAGCCCAGCTTGTCCTCATCGGTCATGCCGGAAAGGCCGTCTGAGGGGGCCTTCCGGACCAGGCTCTCGGGCAGGCCCAGGCAGGCGCCCACCTGCAGGACCTCATGGACCATCAGGCCGGAAAGGGGAGAGAAGTCTCCGGCCGCGTCGCCGTACTTGGTGGAATAGCCCACATAGTCCTCGGACATGTTGCAGGTGTTGACCACGCGGGCGCCGCCGGGCAGCATCTGGCCCACGGCGTACAGGGTGGTCATGCGGAGACGGGGCGGCAGGTTGATGCCTGTATCCCGGGTAATGCCTTCGATGCCGGAAAGGGCCTGCATGGAGGGACTGGAGGACAGCATTTCCTTCATGGCCTCAAAGGCGGGACCGATGTTGAGCTCCATATAGGGGATGCCGATGGACTCCACCAGGAGCCTGGAATCGGAAATATCCGCCTGGACCCCGTTGGGCATGAGAACGCCCACGACCCGGTCCTTTCCCAGGGCTTCGGCGCAGAGGGCCGCCGCCACGGAGGAGTCCTTGCCGCCGGAGATGCCGATCACGGCCTTGCAGCCGGGCCCGTTCTCCTCAAAATAGGCGCGGATCCACGCAACGATTTCATTCTTTGTCTGTTCAGGATTCTTAAGCATTGTTTCCTCCTTATTGATCCCGGGGCCATGCCGCCATGGCCGTTTCAGTGTCTTTTCTGCAGCTGCCAGAGGACCTCCCGGACCACGCCCCTGGGGGCGAAGCGGACGGAAGAAGCCATGGCTTTATTGACAGGTCCCGGCACCAGGACCACTCTGCCCTGCATCATAGCCTTATAGCCTGCCCGGGCCACATCTCTAGCCGAGGTCCCTTTGAAAAGGTCTGCCAGGGGACCCGCGGGCACGGCGGCCGCCCCCACAAAGCCGGTATCAGAGGGACCGGGGCAGAGGGCCGTAACGGTAACGCCGGTCCCCTTCAGCTCTCTGGCAAGGCCTTCGGTAAAGGAAAGGACAAAGGCCTTGGAAGCGTAGTAGACCGTCATCATGGGGCCCGGCATGAAGCCGGCGATGGAGGCCACGTTCAGGATCCTGCCCCTGCCCTCCCGGATCATGGCAGGCACAAAGAGCCTGGTCAGCTGCATGAGGGTCCTGTCGTTGAGATTTACCATCCTGGTCTGCTTTTCCAGGTCAGAGGCGGAAAAGAGGCCGTAGTCCCCGAATCCCGCGTTGTTGATCAGGACCTCCGGGAAAAGGCCCTCCTCCTTCGTAAAAGCGAAAAGGTCCCCGGCCGCGGTCTCCTCTGAAAGGTCCCGGACGAAGAGACGGACCTGCACGCCGTAGTGCTTTTCCAGCTTCCTTTTCAGGGCCTTCAGCTTGTCTTCGCTCCGTGCCGCCAGGACCAGGTCATAGCCGTCCCGGGCCAGGAGCCTGGCGAATTCCAGGCCGAAGCCTGAGGAGGCCCCCGTTACCAGTGCTGTTCTTCCCATTCTTTTCTCCTTACCTGATTGGTCGTCCTGCTGCGGCAGCCAGGGGTCGAATTTACAGGATCTTTTCCATGCCGATCTTATAGGGGGCAAGGCCCATGGACTTATAGAACTCCATGGCTCCGGGATTCTCGCACCAGACGTTGAGGGTCACGTTGTAGCAGCCCTCCTCCCGGGCAAAGGCAAGGACGTGGTGATAGAGCTTTTCCCCCACTCCCTGTCTCCTGGCAGCCTGGTCCACGCAGATGTCATCGATATAGATCGTCTTCCGGTCGACCATGTTGTGGTCGTTCTCATAGACCTCCATCTGGCAGAAGGCGTAGCCCAGGACCGCCTCATCGTCCCTTGTCAGGACAAAGACGGGCCGGGCCGGGTCCTCCAGGAGGAGGGCCAGGTCCTCATCCGCATACTTGCGCCGGTCCCTTTTAAAGAGGTCCGGCCGGCCCTTAGCATGGACGTTGTTGACCTGGACCAGGAGCCTTGCCAGCTCCGGTATATCTCTTTTTTCCGCTCTTCGTATCATAAATCTCCCTTAGTTCAGATCGAACATCATATAGTTGGCGTTGTCCGGATCGTCTCTGGACCCGATCATGGTCTCCACATAGGCCAGGATCACCGTGTCGCAGCCCGAATCCAGGATATAGGACCGGAGGTCAAAGCTGTCCTTCTCATTCCTGAGACAGATGGAATCCGTCTCATGGAGGCCCAGGGACAGGAATGGCTCGCAGGGGGCCATGAAGGAGTCTCCGATCACAAGGACAGATCCTTTCTCCTGCTTATGGTTGATGACGTGATTGTCGTCATAGCTGTAATGCCAGCTCCTGGTGGTATAGACGTCTGCCTCCGTATTGTAGACCTTCTCGTTGATGAAGTCCATAAAGTCCCCCTCCCAGACCTTTCCGTCGTCCAGGAAGGTAAAGGAGGTCTCATAGGTGGGCCACATCTCGGTATAATCATCCAGGCCCACATAGCTTTTGCCGATCTTCCGGCCCTGCTCGCCCAGCCAGCACTTTTCCCAGATCCGCTTGGTAAAGGCCGCGGGGTCATAGAGGGACAGGTCGATCTCATAGCCCAGGTCCTCGTTGAGGGCCCCTGCGATCCGGGAGGCGCCCCAGAGGGCCGTGGGCACGTTCCAGTGGTGGTCGGTCTTGTAATACATCTCTCCGATGTCCATGCCGTCCTCTATAAGAGCCTTTCGAAGGTCCAGGACCCGGACGCCCGCTCCCTCAAGCCGTTCCAGGAACCGGTCCGCGTTGTCATTGACATAGGTCTGGGCTCCGAACTCCGCCATGAGGGTGTCATCTTCCAGATATTTGGTAGGCTCGTTGACATAGAGGAAGGAGATCCCGTTCCGGTCCAGGAATTCCTTCAGGGACAGGACCTGCTCGAATTCATAGTCCGTGGACGTATAGGGATAGGCCTTGACGATGTAGCCCGAGTCGGTCACATACAGGTCCAGGTCGCTGTAGATGCCCTTCATGCCCAGCTTTTCCGCCATGGCTCCGTTCAGGTCCACAAAGACCTGTTCGCCGGGGACGGACTCCTTTTCGGTCTCCGTCTCCCCGGAAGAGGGGGTCTTCCCAGTCTCCTTTTCCGGCGTTTTTTCAGAGGCGGTATCTCCCCCGGAGGCAGTCTCCGGGTCCGGAAGGGCCTCCTCCCGGCCGCCTGCCAAGGTCAGGACCGCCCCGGTCCGCAGGTTCATGACCAGGGCTGCCAGGATCGAGGCCGTAAAGACCAGGGCCAGGATCCTTTTTGGAATGTTTCTTTTCATATGATGGTTCTCCGATCCAAAGGGGGATCAGGTTCAGAAGTTCTGGTATTCAAAGGGGTTGGAGGCCCCGGCAATGACATAGGACAGGGACCAGACAAAGAAGGCCGCCGTCAGGAGGACCAGGAGGCACTGGAAGGCAAGAAGAAGGCCCTTCCGCTTCTGCAGTCTTTTCTCCAGAGCGGGAACAAGAGGAAAGCAAAAGACCAGGGCCGCCAGCAGGAAGGCCCGGTTGTCTCTCAGAAGGAAGAGGGCCCGCAGGTCCGTCCTCTCCCCATGGGGCAGGAGCATCCGGCCGATCAGGGCCAGGCCCCGGCCCAGGCTGTCCGCCCGGAAGATGACCCACTGGAAGTTGATGATGACCAGGCAGCCGATCCTGTATAAAAAGCGCAGGGGCCGGAAGGAGATCCTTCCGGGCAGGCCCGTCAGTCTCTCAAAGAGGATCAGGATAAAATACACAAGGCCCCAGACCACAAAGTTCCAGGTGGTCCCGTGCCAGAGGCCCGTCAGGAGCCAAACGGCCAGGAGGTTGAAGGCCAGCCTGCCTCTTCCGCCCTTTCTGGAGCCTCCCAGAGGGATATAGACATAGTCCCGGAACCAGGCGCCCAGGGAAATGTGCCAGCGGCGCCAGAACCTGGCGATGGACTCCGTCATGTAGGGGAAGTCGAAGTTCTCCGCGCAGTCATAGCCCAGCATCCTGGTCAGGCCGACGGCCATGTCGGAGTAGCCGGCAAAGTCATAGTAGAGCTGCAGGGAATAGGCGATGGACCCCAGCCAGGCGTAGGCGGTGGATACGGTCCCCGGGTCCGCGGCAAAGACCTCCGCCGCAATGGTCTGGAGGACGCCTGCCAGAAGGATCTTCTTGTTGAAGCCGGTCATGAACCGGAAGACCCCTTCGGAAAATCGGTCGGGATCCGGCAGGGTCAGGAAGAGGCGTCTGCCTTTTTCTGACACAGGCTCCAGCTCCCCATACCTGGACAGGGGGCCCTGGATGACCTGGGCAAATAAAGTCAGATAGAGGGCGTCGTGGAAGGGATTCCTGTGGAGCCTGGCCCTTCCGGAATGGACGTCCGCCAGATAGGAAATGGCCTTGAAGGTAAAAAAGGACAGGCCCATGGGCAGGTCCCCCCCGGCGAACTTGAAGTAGACCAGAAGGCAGAGGTCCGCCAGGACCCCGGCCCCCAGAAGAAGGGTACGGCCGGAATCTCTTTCCTCCAGCGCTCCCATGATCCTTCCAAGAAGGACGTTGAAAAGGACCGCCCCCAGAAGAAGTGGCAGATAGGAGGGACAGCCCAGGGCATAAAAGACCAGGCTGGCCCCCAGAAGGAAGATCTCCCGCAGGGCCCCGGCAAAGAGGCAGGACCCCAGCAGGGTCACAGGCAGGAAGATCCCCAGAAAATTCAGATCGGTAATGGACATAAACGTAAGCTTCTTTCGTCAGACTTTCCTAACCATCTTATTCCCTCGGGCTTTTTACTGTCAACCGAAAGCAAAAGGCCGGAGCGGGCGGCTCCGGCCTGAACAGCTTTGTCTTTCCTTCCGCAAGGGGACAGGGTTCAGAATCTTTCTCCCAGCCAGCCCAGGATATCCTCCGTGACCTCCCGGCGGCGGGTCTCCTGCAGAAGGGAGTGGCGAAGGCCCGGATAGATCTTGTCGGTCACGTCCGAAAAGCCGATCTTCCGCATGAGGGCGGCCCTTCTTGCGCCGGACCGGCCGTTCTCACAGGTCGGGTCCTTTTCTCCCACCAGGATCAGGACCGGGATGGAACGGTCTCTGTACCACTCCAGGGCGTCCGTCTCCAGGAGCCAGGAGAATTCCATGAACTCCAGGAAGAAGCGGTTGCTGTAGGGAGGAGAGGTATAGGGAAGGGAAGCGATGAAGGCGCGCTTTTCCGGGTCCGTGGTAATGAAGGCCAGGGGGCTGTCATCCTCCGGGAAGGGATCGTTGTTGCGGTTGAAGATCTCTTCGTAGATCTCGCCCGAGGGTGCGTCGGGCCCGTCCCTTTCAATGGCGGCCCGGGCGACCAGGGTCTTGCGGATCACGTCCTCCGCCGTGAAAAAGCCGTGGGAAGGGCCGGTAAAGACGATCCCGTCCCAGTGCCCGTCCGTATGATTCAGAGCGTACTGGCCCACGTTGGTCCCCAGGGAGTGGCCAAAGAGGATGACGGGCAGGCCCGGGTTCTCCTCCCGGAGGATCCGGTTCATGACCGCCGCGTCCCCGGCAAAGCCAAAGAAGAGGTTCTCCCTGCAGTAGGGAGCCTCGGTCCTTCCATGGCCCCGATGCTCATGGAGCCAGACGGAATAGCCCGCTTCGTTCAGGGCCTTTGTAAATTCCGTATAATAGAGGGCCATCTCGCCCAGTCCGGTCAGGATCTGGACCACGGCCCGGGGAGCAGGGACCTCAGATTTTTCATAATAGATCCTTCCTCCGTCGTAGCTTGTAAAAAATGCCATTGCGGTTCTCTTTCTGCTGCTTACTTCCACATATCGTTGACGAAGACCATCAGGCCCGCCCAGGTATACATGGAATAGAAGTTTCCGTACTTGTCTCTCCCCGTTTCCAGGGCCTCCCGGGCCGTCTGCTTTGTCAGGAGCTCAAAGCCCGCAAAGCATTCCGTAGTCTCCGCGCCGGCCTGGGTCAGGCCGGACAGGTCCTCCAGATCGACCACGGCCAGGACCAGGGCGTTGCTCTCATCTGTCATGCCGGGAGTGGAAAAGAGGAAGGGATTCAGGACCCGGAGGGTATCCGTCTCCTTGATCTCGATCCCGGTCTCCTCATGGATCTCCCGGGCAGCAGCCGTCAGTACGGGGTCGGGCAGGGCCCGGTCCGCCGGGTCGATGAGACCGGCCGGTACGCCCAGCATGAAGCGGCCGGCCGGATACCGGAACTCATAGGACATGAGGAGCCTTGGCTCCTCTCCCCTTACCTTCAGGACCACCACGCAGGAGACCGCGTCGGGAGTCATGGCCCTTGCCGCCTCGTCGTCCTTGAGGCAGACAATATCCCCCTTCTTCCTCCTGGAGGCGTCATAGTAATGACGGCCCGGCGCGTACTGAAGGTCATAGACGTTGAGATAGCCCGTCTCCAGCATGGGAACGATGTTGCCCTCGGACAGGTCGATATCAGGTCTTTTCATGGATCTTTCCTTCCCTTTATTCCGCGAGCCTGGCGACGGAAGCCGAGAAGACCTCCCAGTACTCTGCCGTATCCGGATAGGCCAGAAGGGTCTGCATGGATTCCGCGATGCCCGCGTCATCAAAGACGGATTTCACGGATTCGAAGTCCTCGATGGCTGCCTTTACGCCTTCATCGATGGCAGGGAAGTTCTCTGTAAAGGCGGCCTTCTGGTCCTCATCCAGGCTGTCATAGGCAGACTGTGTCAGTTCGTCCATCTGGTCCGCTTCCTTTTCCAGGATGCCGTATACAAAGACCGTGCTCAGGAACCGCTCCTGGAGCTCGGCCGCCTTCATGGAGGAACCGGCTGTGCCCACGGGGAATTCCGCCGTCTCGGCAAAAAGCGCGTTCAGGGGATCCTGCTCCGAATCCTCAGCCGCTTCCGCTTCCTCCGTACCTGCTTCCCGGGCCTCTTCCGTTACAGATTCTTCGGTCACATCTTCAGCCGGAGCCTTGCTCTGACATCCGGTGACTGCCAGTACTGCTGCCGCAAACAGAATTGCCGCCATTTTTCTTTTCATCGTTTATCTCCTTTTCAATTGAGGGAATATCAAACAGTGCCAGCTACCATTATTATCCAAAGTCCCAGG
Source organism: uncultured Lachnospiraceae bacterium (assembly GCA_946626215.1). Classification (GTDB taxonomy): domain Bacteria; phylum Bacillota; class Clostridia; order Lachnospirales; family Lachnospiraceae; genus CAG-791. The sequence goes on along the minus strand of CAMOUD010000010.1, from coordinate 983 downwards.
ACCTGCAAGCCGGAATCCGGCTTTATCTCCTGCCGGCTCCGGCCAGGGCCGGGGATCCCCCTGTCACGGACAGCAGGAGAAGGGTTCCGGCGTCCGGACCCGAGATCCCTGTTGGCAGGGCCCCCGCCCTGTCAGGATGACTTCATTCGCGCTTCCGCAGCAGGCACATATTTTCATGGCAGCTCCTTACTTTCCTTTGTTTAAATGTTTAAAAAAACGCAGAAGGATGATCCACATGCGTGTGGTCGATCCTTCTGCGTAAACGCTGCATGTATATGATTCAGCGATCAAAAGCCTTCCTCCGCGGGAATCCGGTTTATCCGCGCATCCCTCGGGAGCGCGGAGCGCGGAACCATCCGCCGAATACCTTTTGACGGGCCAATTATAGTTCCGGTCTTCAGTCCTTATTGATGGAAGCAAGCCGGATGGTGTAGATCCTGCGGAACTGCTTGTATTCGCCGAGGCCCTTGCCCTGGGTCTCTACTTCAAAGCCGGCGTCCCTGAGGGCGGAGGCAAAGGAATCCTTTTCTCCGATCAGCTTATCCATCTGGGCGTTGCCGCCGGAGACGATCAGGGGCACGATGCAGACGGGCTTCAGGTCCGTCCTGCCCTCTCTGCGGCTCTTCAGGAACTCGATGCATTCCGGAATGCCGGGATTGGATACCATCTGGGCCACAAAGACGTTGTCATATCCGTTCTTGTCAAAGGCAGCCTGGAGGATCTCATAGGCCATGCCGCTGATGTCCGGATTGCCGTAGGCGGCAAAGACATAGTCTCTGTCAGGATCCATGTGCAGGCACTGGGTCAGGATGCCGGCCGCGAAGACGGTGGAATCCCTGTCCGCCAGGACGGCGTCCGAGATCCTGATGTCAAATCTGTCCTGATAGGCCTTGACGGCGTTCTTGGTCTCATAGAACAGGTCTCCCTTGGTCAGGAAGATGGGGACGATGCGGATCCTTTCATATCCTTCCTCTTCCGCCTTC
>CAMOUD010000009.1 GCA_946626215.1 uncultured Lachnospiraceae bacterium | reverse complement strand
AAGAACAGGAAGGACCTCCGCGGGCGCGGGGGTCCTTCCTGTATGTCCTTCATCCTGAAACCGCAAAAAAAAGACAATAAAAAAGGGGCATCCGACTTTCTCGTCATCGGATACCCCTATCTGGAAATAATCTGCAGTTTCATTGACGTGACCTCCTTTTTTGGTTTCTCAAATGGCCTTCAGTTCTGAAATATGTCTAAGGCTGTTCAGCCGTTTAAGCGATGGCTATTTGTTAAGTCTAGTATAGCAAAGTTCTGACAACAGTCAACTATCTTTTTAAATTATCTGAAAATACAGACAATAAAAGACAATTGAACAAAAGAAAAGGCCTGCTCTTCCCGGAGGAAGGGCAGGCCATGGAGAATCTCCGGCGGGATCAGAGAGTCCCGAAACGGAGGGAGATGACGGAGACAAAGGTCTCTCCGGGCCTCAGGATGGGAGAGCCGAAGGAGGGCTCGTTGACCGCGTTGGGATGGAACTGGGGTTCTAAGGCCACGCAGGACCTGGGGCCGTAGGAGTGTCCGTTCTTGCCCTTCTTCAGGTCCAGGAAGTTGGCGGTATAGACCTGGAGGCCGGGAGAGGTCTGATAGAGGTCCAGAACGATCCCGGACCGGTCCCCGGTCAGGCGGACGCTCTGCCTCAGGGTCCCGGCTTCGCCGTTTACAGAGAAGGAGTGGTCATAGCCGGATCCGCAGGCGAGCTGCTCGTCCTCCCGGCCGATATCGGCGCCGATGGCCTTGGGGGCGGTGAAATCAAAGGGGGTGCCTGCCACGGGGGCCTCTTTCCCATAGGGGATCCCGCCCGGGCGGATGGGCACATAGGCGTCGGCAAAGATCTGCATCTGGTGGGTCAGGGCCGTCTCTTCACCTTCCCCGTTCAGGTTGAGATAGAGGTGGCTGGTTGGGTTGCAGACGGTGGCCTTGTCCGTGACCGCCCTCAGGGTGATGTCCAGGCGGTCGTCCTCCGTCCAGGCAAAAACGGCCGTCAGGTCCAGGTTTCCGGGCATGCCGGCGTCCCCGTCGGGAGAGGAGACGGCAAAGGTCAGGGAATCTCCCTCCGGAGAGGAGACCTGGTCTGTCAGGACAAAGACCTTGTGCTCCAGGCCTGCCGGCCAGGAGTGGAGGTTGTTGGTCCCGTCGTTGGCGGGCATGGAGTAGGAGACTCCGTCAATGGAAAAGGCGGCGCCGGCGATCCGGTTGGCGTTCCGGCCGACCAGGGCGCAGAGGCGGTCTTCGCCCTCTTCATAGCCCTGCAGATCGGCGCAGGCCGGGATCACGTCGACAAGGCTGCCGTCTGAAGCAGGGACCCGGAGGCCGGTCACGGCCGCGCCGTAGTCGATGACGGTACAGGACGCTCCTTTCCGGTTGGTCATGGTGTAGGCGGTGATGGTCTTTCCATCCTTGGTGGTGCCGAATACAGAACTGGTGACAGCCATGGCGTTCTCCTTTCCTGATCAGCCGGTCCTGCCGGCTGTGATCCTGTTGCGCGCGGGTATAAAAAAACCGCCGGGACCTAATGGTACCCGGCGGTTCCAGTGGAGCGTACGGGATTCGAACCCGTGGCCTCCTCGATGCCATCGAGGCGCGATCCCAACTTCGCCAACGCCCCCTGCACTACTTATAATACATACTTTGGGCTTTGGACGCAAGTACGAAATCCGAGAAATGAAATTTTCATACCTTCAGTTGAATGGACGGCCAGATGCGTGAATTTTCAAACAATTCAGGCCCGGCGATCAGGAGACCCGGCTTCCGAAGAAGATGACGGCGACCATGCCGGGGCCTGTGTGGGCTCCGATGACGGGGTTCAGCCGCATGACATGGATATCGGCGGCGGGATTGACGGCCCGGACCAGGTCCGCCAGGATCTCTTCCCGGCCGTCCTCCGCGCTGTGGACGATGTAGATCCGGTTCCCGTATTTCTTTTCCAGGTCGGGCAGCCGGTGGGCGGCGTAGGAAGCGGCCAGCTCCTTCATGGCCGGGCGGACGCCCCTCTTCTTGTTCACAGTGATCAGTTTGCCCTCTCCCTCGATGACCAGGATGGGCTTGACCTGGAGGGCCGTGCCCAGGATGGCCGTGGAGGCCGGGATCCGACCGCCCCGCTTCAGGTACATGAGGTCATCCACCATGAAGAAGTGGCTGACCTGATGGGAGAGGTCCTCCAGGACGGCGGCGTTCTCTTCCAGGGACAGGCCTTCCTTTTTTCCCCGGACGGCCGCTTCTGCCAGAAGGCCCATGCCGCCGGTCCCGGACAGGGTATCCACGGGGATATAGGAAGCGTCGGGGCAGTCCTCCTCCAGGATCCTCCGGGCCAGGCAGGCGCTGTCAAAGGTCCGGGTCAGGCCGGAGGACAGGGACAGGTAGAGGACTCCCTTCCCCTCCTCCAGGATGGGGGTGAAGAGGTCGACATAGGTCTGGGGAGTGATCTGGCTGGTCTGGGTCCTGAGGCCGGTCTTCTGCTTCCGGTAGTAGGAGATCAGAAAGTCATCGCTCTCCATTCCGGTCAGGAGGAGATCCTCCTCTCCCAGGGTATAGTGCATGGGGACAAAGCGGATGTCGTTCTCGGCGGCAAAGCGGGGATCGATATCGGCGGAGGTATCGGTAAAAATCACATAATCCTGCATTCTTCAGGACTCCTTTTCTCAGAAAGCGCGTTGTTCGTTCAGTCCGGGCATGCCGGTCAATCAAAATTGTAATGGATGAAAAAAAGCGGTACAATGGTCATAAAAAGGACAGATGATACTTAAGTAACAGATGTCCTCATTTTGTTTCCGCTTTTACAGGGAGATTATTAGATCATTATGGAAGAAAGACAGACAGAACGGGGAGACAGGCGGGTCCGGCGGACCCGGCAGAGCATCCGCAGGGCCTTTGAGGAGCTGTCCAGGGAAAAGGACTGGACCAGGATCACGGTCCGGGAGCTGGCGGAGCGGGCCGATATCAACCGCAAGACCTTTTATACCTATTACTCGGGGATCGGGGACCTGGTCAGCTCCTATGAACGGGACATGCTGGACCGCTACCAGATCCTTCTGGACAGCATGCCCTTTTCCTGGGAGGGCTTCGACGCGGTCTGGTTCTTCAGCCAGATCGACGCCATGATCCATGAGAACCTGGAGACCTATGAGGAGATGCACAGGATCGGCATGCTGCCCCACCTGCTGACCGGGATCAAGGACCTGACCATCCGCAAGTTCATAGACGAGAACCACATCGTCGATGACGCCCAGTCCTACCGCTACCTTCTCTGCGCGGACTACCTGGCGGCGGGAGTCCTGTCCATGTTCTCCTCCTGGGCGGTCCGGCCTGATATTTCCCTGGAGGAATTCATCAAGGTGGCGGAGAAGATCTCCGTGGACGGGATCCGGGGGATTCTGAACCAGGCCGCAGAGACCTGACAGGCTCTGCTGGAAGAGGCGGGTGACAGGTGGTATCATGGACATATATGGATTCTTTTCAGGAGGGGAAGATGGGAACAAAAGAACTGCTGGAACAGGACAGGGACAGACTGATCCATGCTCTGACCGGCGCGGCCTCGGGAACGGAGGCGGCCGCCGTCCTGGAGGAGGAGGTCAGCCGGATCCTTTACCGGTGCAATGAAAAGGACGGGACCGGCCGGGCCGGAGAGGAGACCCTCTACGCCCTCCAGACCCTCAGGGCCGCCCTGCCCCTGGTGGACAGCAGCGGAGAGGTCCTGGCCTACCGGCATGAGAAAAAGGCGGAGCCTGCCGGAAAGGAGGCGGTACTGCCCGGCGCTGCCGGAGGCGCCCTGAGCCTGGCGGCCCTGCTGCTGCCCTCTCTGCTGGGACGGGGAGCCATGCTGACCGCCCTGCCCCTGTCGGTCCTTCTCCTGGCAGGGGGCCTTTTCCTGGTCTTTTTCGCGGGAAGGCGGTCCGTACCTGCCGCGGGCGGGTCCCATAAGGGAGACCCGGTCACCTATGAGGTCCGGCCGGACTCCGAGAGGATCTACAACTGCCTTCTGAACGCTCTGTCCGTGGTGGACAGGAACGTGGAGGAGGCCCGGCGCCTTTCCGAGGATACGGGAGACCAGACGGAGCTGGACAAGGCGGACCGGGAGGAGATCGAGCTCATGGCCGATCTTCTGGAACAGCTGTGCGCGGAGACAGAGGCCGACTGGGCCGCGGAGATGGACGCCCAGATCCGCTTCTATCTGCATAAAAAAGGAATTGAAGCCGTGAATTATACGCCGGAGCATGCCGCCTGGTTCGACCGGATGCCCGGACGGGGGAAGGCCACCCTTCGCCCCGCCCTGGTCCGGGACGGCGTTCCCGTCAAAAAGGGACTGGCAGCCGGCTGAGCGAGAGCATAGCGAGGCAAGACTATGGAACGATTTTTCGGTTTTGATCTGGGAGACGCGGAAAGCGCGGTCTCCGTCCTGCCCAGACAGGAGCAGGCAGGAAGCAGGGCGGTCCCGGAGGTCCTGACGGTCCGGGACGCCAGAAGCTTTATCACAGCCTATGCCAGACTGACCAGCGGCGAGCTGCTGATCGGCGAGTCCGCCTGCTACAACCCGGACGCCGTGGAGAGGAAGCTGCGCTTCAAGAGCCGGTTCCTGACGGACCGGACCAGCGCGGCCGAGATCCGGACCTTCGCGGCGGGCGTCCTGGGCGACCTCTATACCACCGGGTCCCTGGTCCAGAACGAGGACTGCTGCTTCTACATCGGCTGTCCCGCCGGATGGGATAAAAGGGCCAGGGAGCAGTACCGGCAGATCTTCGAGAAGGTGGGCTATCCTCCGACCCGGATCATATCCGAGTCCAGGGCAGCTCTGGTCAGCGCCTGCCAGTCCAAGCACCTCCAGGTGGGCTATGACATCCTGTCCCAGCCGGTCCTGGTGGTGGACATCGGGTCTTCCACCACGGACTTTGCCTATATCGCCGGGGGCCGGGAGGTGGAGCTCAAGACAGGAGGCGAGGTCTTTCTGGGCGGCGGCGTCCTGGACGCCCTGATCCTGGAGGAGGCCCTTGCCGAGTCCCGGAAGGGAAAGAAGATCCGGGAGATCTTTGAAAAGAGCGAGCCCTGGAGGTCCTACTGCGAGTTCGCGGCCCGCCGCCTCAAGGAGAAATACTTTTCCGATGAGGACTACTGGAAGGACCATGCCTGCACCCAGACGGTCCGGATCAGCTATGACTTCCCGCTCCGCCTGACCCTGCGGATGGACGAGCAGATCGCGGACCGGATCCTGAACCGGCCTGCCGCGGCCCTGGGCGGAAGGTCCTTCCGCCAGGTCTTTACCGAGAGCCTGGCCCAGGTCCGGGGCTCCATCGAGGGCCAGGGGCCCTTCCTGATCTTCCTGACCGGCGGCGTGTCCCGGATGCCGGAGATCCCCGTGTGGTGCCAGGAGGCCTTCCCGGACGCGGTGATCATCACCGGGGCGGAGCCTGAGTTCTCTGTCAGCCGGGGCCTGGCCTGGTGCGGCTCCATCGATGAGCAGCTCAGGGAATTCATGAAGGATATCGAGAACCTCCGGGCCTCCACCAGGGTGGAGCAGATCGTGGCGGAGAGGATCGACGATCTCTACCGCCGGACGGTGGATATCCTGACAGATCCCATCCTGGACCAGGTGGTCCTTCCGGTGGTGGACCGGTGGCGGGATGGACAGATCGAACGACTCTGCGACATCAACGACGTCCTCCAGGAGGAGATCGCGGCCTGGCTCCGGACGGACGAAGCCAGAGAACTGCTGGCAAAGCCCGTTTCCGCCTGGATCCGGCCGGTGGCCTACGCCCTGGAGAGGGAGACCATCCCCATCTGCGTCCGTCACGGGGTCCCCTATAAGGCCATGAGCCTGTCCTCCTACCTGTCTGTTTCCGACATCGATATCCGGCTGGACGCCCGGGACGTATTCGCGGTGGAACAGATGACCTGGATGATCGACGCCATCATTTCCATCCTGATCAGCCTCTTCTGCGGAGGCAGCGGGGTGGCCCTGATCGCGGAGGGCCTGCCCGGCCTGGTGGCCGGCTCTGTGATCTCCATGATGATCCTCCTTCTGGGCATGGACCGGATGCAGGACATGCTCCTGAAGGCCAATATACCGGGCCCTGTCAGGAAGCTCATGCCCAGGAGCCTCTTTGAATCCAGAAAGAAAAAAATCGGGGAAGAGATCCGAACGGACTTCTACAGGAGTCTGGGGACCGACCGGAACGAAGAGATCACCCAGCGTCTGGTCCAGGATATTTCGACCCAGATCGACACCTGTCTGATCCATATGGCCCAGGTGGTGGAAATCCCCCTGGGGCAGTAAGGCGCGCGGAGGGAAAGGAGAAGACTTTGATCTACTGCGTAGAAGACGATGGAGATATCAGGGAACTGATCATATATACCCTGGAAAGCACAGGCTGGGAGGCCCGGGGCTTTTCGGAAGGCGCCGCCTTTCTGGAGGCGGTGAAGGACCAGGTCCCGGAACTGGTCCTCATGGATATCATGCTGCCGGGCATTTCCGGCGTCGACCTCCTCAAGAGGCTCAGGGCCTCGGAACGGACCGTCGGGATCCCTGTCATCATGCTGACGGCCAGAAGCTCCGAGTATGACAAGGTCATGTCTCTGGACCTGGGAGCGGATGACTACGTGACCAAGCCCTTCGGCATGATGGAGCTTCTGTCCAGGATCCGGGCGGTCCTCCGAAGGAGCCGGCGGATGGAGGACGACCAGCCTGTCCTCACCCTGGCGGGGATCCGGATCGACCAGCAGCAGCATACCGTCCTGGTGGACGGAAAGCCCGCGGTCCTGACCCTCAAGGAATACCAGCTCCTCCGGGAGCTTTTAGTCAGCCGGGGCGCGGTCCTGACCAGGGACTATCTCCTGGAAAAGGTCTGGGGCTATGACTTCAACGGCGAGACCCGGACCGTGGACGTCCATATCCGGAACCTGCGGGCCAAGCTGGGAGGCGCGGGCGACCTGATCGAGACGGTCCGGGGCGTAGGCTACCGGGCCGCGGACGGGAGCCGTGGCTGAGGGGAAAAGGACCGGGAGAGGGGGCCGGCCCCGGTCCATCCAGTATGAATTCCTGCAGAGCGTGACCCTGATCCTGGTCCTGGCCATGCTGATTTCCTACGGCCTGACCACCTATCTGATCTACAGACAGTCGGCCCAGGTCCTCAGGGAGGAGATCTTCCAGCAGGCGGAATATATCGCGGCTGCCATCAATGTCTCGGGAGAGGAGTATCTCAAGAACCTGGATGAGACCGATCCGGACACCCGATTTACCCTGATCGATCCCGCCGGCAACGTCCTTTACGATACGGACCAGAAATCCATTGCCATGGAGAACCATCTGGACCGGCCCGAGATCCAGGAGGCCATCGAGTCGGGCAAGGGCTTCCAGATCCGCCAGAGCGACTCCCTGGGCACGGAAATGTATTACGCGGCCATGCGGCTGGAGGACGGCAACATCCTCCGGACCTCCCGGCCGGCCCGGACCGTCTTTTTCATGGCCATGCGGTTCCTGCCTGCCATGATCATCCTGGTCCTGGTCATCCTGATGGCCAGCTGGTATGTGACCAGGGTCAGGATCCGGTCCCTGGTGGGCCCAATCAACCGCCTGGACCTGGAGGAGCCTCTGGGGAACGATCTCTACATAGAGCTCAGGCCCCTGCTCCGCAGGATCGATACCCAGAACCGGGAAAAGGAAGCGGTGGCGGGCATGCGCAAGGAATTCTCCGCCAACGTTTCCCATGAGCTCAAGACTCCCCTGACCTCCATTTCCGGCTATGCCGAGATCATGAAGAGCGGCCTGGTCCGGGCGGAGGACATGCAGGAGTTCGCCGACAGGATCTATAAGGAGGCCCAGCGGATGATCAAGCTGATCGACGACATCATCCGCCTGTCCAGGCTGGACGAGGGATCCCTGCCTGAAACGGAGACCGTGGACCTGCATGCCCTGGCCGCCGAGGCCCTGGAGACCCTCCGGCCGGCAGCGGCGGAGAACGGGGTCAGACTGTCTGCCGAAGGAGAGGCCTGCGAGATCTGCGGGGTCCGCCAGATCCTGGAGGAGATCATCTACAACCTGGCTGAGAACGCCATCAAGTACAACAAAAAGGGCGGATCCGTCACTGTCTGGACCGGTCCTGTGCCCGGCGGCAAAGCCCTCCGGGTCACGGATACGGGCATCGGCATCCCGGAGAGTGAACAGGAGAGGATCTTCGAGCGCTTTTACCGGGTGGACAAGAGCCATTCGAGGACGACCGGAGGCACGGGCCTGGGCCTGTCCATCGTCAAGCACGGGGTCCTGCTCCACGGCGGCCTGATCCGTCTGGAGAGCCGGATGGGAGAAGGGACGCGGATCGAGGTCTTTTTCCCGGATCCTGAAAAGAAATAGGAAAGGAAGCTGCTGAAGGAACGCCTTCCGGGCACCATGGAAGTAAGATGAAGGCAAAAGATACACAAGAGCTTCTGCGGGAGCTGGGCAGAGCAAAGGGCAAGGACCAGCTGGAGAAGGTCCTGGAAGGGGCCGAGGGATCCCGCCTTCCGGGAAGCTTCCCGGAATACTACAGACAGAGGGAGGGGGTAAAGGCATGCAGGACGGCAGACCTGATCCGGCGCAGCGGCCTGGACCCTTCCTACTTTTACCAGATCATGCGGGGCAGCAAAAAGCCCGGACGGAGCAAGGTCCTCTGCCTGGCCCTGGCCGGAAGGCTGACCCTTCAGGAGACCCGCAGGGCCCTCCGGCTGGCGGACTGCGCCGACCTCTCCCCCAGGATCCGCCGGGACATGGTCCTGGTCTACTGCCTGGAAAAGCAGTATGACGCGGACAGGACCGATATGATCCTGGCCATGATGGGAGAGGAGTGCCTGCGGGCCCTGTGAGAAGAGGCAGGGACAGACGGATAAAAAAAGAGCTCGGATGAGCTCTTTTTTTGTATCCTTATAAGTCCTGCGTCCCTGTATAGTCTGTATCTCTTTTCAGAGGGGCCTGTCTTCGGCGGCCACCTTCCTGATGGACCGGTAGGCCCGGAAGGTCAGGACGACGACCATCAGCAGGCTGACCAGGACCATGGCCATGCTGCCGGTGGAAAGAGTGAAGTCATAGAAGCCGTGGATCAGCATGGGGACCAGGAGGCTGAGCCGGTTCCACTTCTTCAGGGCTTCCCGGTCTCCGTCCAGCTCCGCTGTCTTGGCAAAGCCCAGATAGTAGCCCATGAAGACGCCGCAGATGGTGTGGACGGGAATGAGCCTTCCCAGAACGCCGCCCAGATCGGAATCGATCAGGTACATGATGTTCTCCGCGGCTGCAAAGCCCAGGGCGGAGGCAGTCAGGTAGAGGACGGCGTCGAAGCGGTAGTTGAATTCCGGGTTGTTCCAGATGGAGAACCGGGCCATCATCCGCTTTGAAAACTCCTCGGCAAAGGCGACCACCAGGAAGCAGTCCAGGGCGTAGTAGAGCCAGGTGTCATAGGGGACGCCGATAAAGCTGAGGAGGCCTCCGCCGAAGATCTCCAGGACCACGGCGGGGATGACGGACAGCATGCCGAAGAAAAAGGTCTTGAGGACCAGTCCGATGGGTTCCTGCTCCACCTTGTCCAGGGTCCAGATATAGTAAAGAAGAAGGATGGGAGGGACGATCCCGAAAAACAGGGCAAAGGTCATGGGAACTCCTTTCTGCCTCGCCGGCACCATTGAAAGATCGGTCTTTTGTTCATCATACCACAGCCGGGGCGGGCAGGGACCCCTCCCGGAGCTGTCTTTTTTTCAGGGCATCAGCCGGATCTGTGCATGGTCTGGCGGCGGGGGCGGACTTCTTTTCCGGCCTGAGAGCCTCCGGACCGGCCCTTTTTCCGGCGGGAGCCGGGAGCGGGGATCCCGGAAGCGGCTTTTCCGGCAGGCTTTCCGGAAGGCCCGGCCTCCTTCTTCTTTTCGGAAGGGGGCGTATTGCCGGGGAGGCGCTCCAGGATCAGGGAGGACCGGGTCTTCTGGGTCATGGTCAGATCAAAGACAGGGGCCCTTCCGTAGCAGAGGACAAAGAGGGGGAAGAGCCTGGCAAAGAGGGCGCCGGTGACAGAGGTGTCCGTTACGGCGTTGTGGTACTTGCCGCGGCCGATCCTGAGGCCCATCAGGGAGGCCTCCTTTTCCAGGGACATGAGCTGGGCGTTGTCGTAGAGGGCCTGGACCAGGACGGCTACGTCGATGAAGCTTCCGGAGGTCAGGCAGGCGGGCTTTCCGAGGCCGGTCCTTTCATAGATCAGGTGGAGGAGCTCAAAGTCCTTGCCGGGGGTCTGGCCGCAGATGATATCCGCCTCCGAGAGGAACCGGGCGATTTCCGGCGCCGCCTCTTCCTCGGGGACCCCGTGGGAAAGAAGATAGTCCCGGCTGATCCCGGTCAGGCGGCCCACATAGGGGGAGATCCTGACGCCGGCCGGAAGGCTGATGTACATGTTCAGCTCCCTGTCCGGCACGTAGGAGGTCCCGTCCCAGCGAAGGAGAAGGCCCGCGAACTGCATGGGATAGTCGTCCTGCATTTCCAGGTCCACCACGGCCACCAGACCGGTCTTTCCGGCCGCCTCCGCAAGCAGGGCCATCCTTTCCCGGTTCCGTTCGGAAAGGGCCGGGGGGAGGCTGTCCGCGGCGGAGTCCTCCGGGCAGACGGCGTGGGTGCAGGCGGAAAAGCGGGGACAGGCCGGGCAGGCAGGAGACCAGATCAGGTCCCGCAGGAGCCGGTCATCAGGGTCCGCGGTCATGGACGAGAGAAAGACATACTTGTGGGGGTTGTCCCTGCGGAACCGGTCCAGGATCCGGTAGGTATGGGCGGCCGTCTGGTCATAGGGGATCCGGATCCGGACGCCCCGCCAGGGACTGTCCGCGTCCTCGGCCCTGTGGCTCATGCCCAGGTGGAAGCACCGGGCCCCGGTCTCGGGATCCTGGTAGCGGCTTACCCAGAGGAGGGTATCGGACCTGGTGAGGATCTGGTCCCCTGACTCTGTGCGGGCCCGGTAGAACCGGCCCTCTTCATCAAAGGAAGCAGACGCATCCGGCGGCAGAAAGGCTCTGCCTCCGGATGCGTACCGTTCCATCAGGACCTTGTAGAGGACAAAGATCCGGTAGGGCAGGGAATTGATCCGGCTGCCGCAGAAAAGGATCCTGTCCTTGAGGAAGTCCTGCTCTATGCTGTTTCTCTGTTCTGAAAGTGGAGACATGGGGCCTCTTTTAATCGGAAATACCTGGATGGACATGGGCCGGGCCTGCCTTTCGCAAGGGCAGGTCATACAGCCAACACCATATCATAAAAAGGCTTTTCCTGTAAAGCCTCTGGGCCTGCTTCAGCCGGTCCTTCACTCGCCCAGGCGGGAAAGGGTCTGGATGAGCAGGGTCAGAAGGACGCCCAGGACCACGCCCGCGGCCAGGCATCCCCCGCACAGGATCAGGGTCCTGGCGTCTCCGAGGGACAGGAGGAGATATTCCCCGCCCTTGTCCAGGGTCAGGTCCAGGACCTTCCGGACCATGAAGAAGAGGCCGGTCAGGGCCAGGGCGCAGGTCAGGACCTGGAGGAGGAGGGCCGGCAGAAGGCTGCCCCGTCTGTGTTCTTTTCTGTTCTTTCTGGATTCCATGGTTCTGTCTCCCTGCCCGGCGGGCATTTCCGGTTCTTTTCCGTCCGCGATGGAAAGAAAGGCCTTGGTCTGGTCCCTGGCCCGGAGGCAGGTCCCCTTCAGGTCCTTTTTCGAAGCAAAGGCAAGAAGCCGGTCGGCGGCCTTGTCGGCCCGCTGGTCAAAGCTGGTCAGTTCACCGGCGCTGAAAAGGGCCAGGGCAGTCCTGTCTCCGCCCTCGAAGTCTCTGGCCTTCATGGAGGAAAAGGAGGCGGGGTCCGCGAATTTCAGGACAGTCCCGCTTCCCTCCGCGGCTGTAAGGATGCCGGTATGGAAGGTCAGGAGCCGGCGCAGGTCGGGGGGAAGGATCCGGCAGAGCCAGCCCAGGCAGGCGTCGGGAGATTCCTCATCCTGGCCGGAAACGATCATGACCTGGCCCTGTTTTCCGGGGGCGGCGGCATACCAGGCAGCCATGAGGAGGGCCCTCTGCAGGGCCTCGCCGGGGGCGGAGACTTTCTCCGGTCCGCTCCCGGCTTCCAGAAAGTCCTCGGCTTTCATGCGGGCGGGCCTTTCCGATCCCTCCAGCAGGGCTTCCATCCGGGCCCGGGCCGCGTCCAGGGCCCTTTCAGGCTCCTCCAGGAGGCGGTCCGTGTCGGAAGCGTTCATCAGGAAGGTGACGCCGGTATGGTGGCCCCTGGATTCTCCCTTATTGCCCTCCGGCTGGGAGATGCAGGTGGTCAGAAGATATCTGCCTCCGTCCGTGGGACAGAAACGGATCCTGGCCCGGTCCTCCCGGACGGGCCTGGCGCTGCACATGAGCTCGGAGGCACGGCGGACGGCCGGCAGGTCCTGTTCGGGAAAGCCGGGGCTCCTGTCATAGAGGTCGTAGCCCCGGTCCCGGTTGGCGTATATGATGGCGTGGATCATGGGATTTACCTCTCTCAGCCTTTCTCATCCATGGGGAAGATTCCAAGGGTGTTGAGAGCCCAGATCAGGGGATCCAGGACGTTGATGGGATTCTCGAAATTCTGGCGGGTCCCGACCTTTTCGCAGGACTTGACCAGGAAGCCCCGGTAGCCGGGCCTGGGAGCCAGGTAGCGGCCCAGGGAGGAGATGCGGCTGACCAGGTAGTTCTCCAGGGCCAGCCTGCCTGCCAGGGCTCTGGGCCGGTAGCTGGTGTTGGAGGGGAAGGTCCTCTTATTGATCAGGGGGACCTGGCCCGTAGGATCGCCGGGATCGGGCGGGGCCGCTTCCATGAGCTGGTCCGCGTGGGTCAGGATCAGGCCCAGGGGCTTGCCGCTGATCCGGGCGTTGTCCCGCAGGGAATTGAAGGCGGTGATGGCCTGCTCGGACCGGCCGGGGATGGGGACCGCGCTGTCCATGATGAAATAGAGGTCGGGCCCGTCGTAGCCGCCCCGCTGGCGGGCAAAGAGGGACCATTCCCGGCTGTATTCCTTCCAGCGCTCATCCTCTTCGGCCCCGGAGCTTCCGAAAAGCTCTCCGGAAAAGTCCCGGACCAGGACGCCGGCCCTGATCTGGCCCTCCTCATCCCGGACCAGGAGGTAGGTGGTGCGGCCGATGGAGCCGGTGGGGGTGGATTCTTCATCCGTGGACATCTCGGAGAGATTGACCGGCTCGATGTCCCAGCGGCAGCCGGATTCCCGGAGCCGGGCCAGGGTCAGGGGATTGGCGATGGCCGTGACCCAGGTGCTCTTGCCGGTGGTGGGCATGCCGGTCAGGGCGATGACATAGAGAGGGCAGGTGCCGTAGTCCCGGTAGAGCCGGGTCATGGTGGAGCAGCAGGGGCAGCACCGGCGGAGGGCCAGGTCTGACCGGGTCCCGTCGTCGGTCCGCATGACGGCCCGGATCTGGGTCGGCGCTCCGTGGTCCTCGGGATCCGGGTCCGCCTGCATCCGGAGGGTGAAGCCCGGATGGTCGGTCCGCTCCTTGTTCTCGGGGAAGTAGGGCCTCAGCCTGTATTCTCCGGTCTCGGGCACGCGGGTAAGGACGGCGCCGATGCCGGACCTGGCATGGTAGTAATAGTTGATGTTGGAGACCTTGCCGCAGACATGGCAGATATATTTACCGGGCTCAAGCATGAGGGGCCTCCTTTCCGTGGATAAAGGTCAGGGCGTACTGAGGGATCCGGGTGCCGGCGGCAGAGTTGGAGTAGAGGATCAGGGGGCGGCCGGATTCCAGGGGGATATCCTTCTGGCCCCGGATCCAGAGGGCGCCTCCCTTGAAGCAGAGGGAAACGACGGCCCCGGGGGCCCGGGATTCGGCCGAGATCTCATAAATGCCCTCTCTGGTCAGCAGGATGACCCGGTCCCGGCTGGTAATGGCGTCGGGGCCTGACAGGCGCTGGACCCGGATGAAGGAATAATCGGGGAAGTCTCCGGCAGGAACGGGCAGGTCCTCCTCCGTTTCCGCTTCCTCCTCCTCGCCGTCGTCCTCGCCGCTGCCGGACATGGCCGTCAGGATCAGCCATACGATGGGGACCATGACCATGAGGGCGACCAGGGCGGGGAGCAGGGGAGAATCCCCCAGGGCAGAAAGAAGGGAAGGGGAGAGGACGGAAAGGATGATCAGAAGGAGGATCACGAAGATCTCCAGGATCATGACCCGGCCCAGGAGCCGGCGGAGCCCTTCTCCGCGGGGTTCGATATCTTTACGCAAAGCAGCCTCCTTTTCAGGCGGTGGTTCAGGATTTCATCTTCATCACGTAGACGGGGGCGCCGCCTTCGTCCAGGACATAAATGGCGCCGGCTCCCACATAGATGCCGTCCTCCAGCCTCAGGGGATCGGTGTCCTCGGAGGCGTCCGGGACCGGATCCTTCCGGGCGGGCTTTTCAGGCGCGGGGGCGGGGACAGGCGCGGGGGCCGGAACGGGAGCAGCGGGCGCCGCCTTGACCGGCAGGAGCCTGGTATCGCACCAGTCCAGGTAGGGGGAGGAGGAGGCGCATACGGTCACGTTCAGGGGGAAGCGGCAGCTGTCCACGGTGATCCGGAGACAGTCGTCCAGGACCTCGAAGAAACGGGCCTTCTCCAGGGCTTCCTCCGGCGGGATCCCGGGAGTCAGGATAAAGACAGAGCCGGTGAACCGGGGGTTCTTCAGCCGGCAGAAGTTCTGCAGGGCACGGACCGCTTCGGTCAGGCCCCCGGCCGCGCCGGGGATCAAGGGCGTTCTTTCAAAGTCAGGCAGGATCTTATCCAGGAAGGAGTCCTCCCGGTAGACCATGGCGGGGGAGGTGACGGCGTCAGGGGTCCTGGCGGTCTCGTCCCGGTAGCGGATGATGGCCGCGTAGACGGCCGGGTCTTCCACTCCGTTGTCGGCGAGCTGCCGGGTCTGGTCCCGGAGGATCTCTTCTGCCGCCTCCCGGTAGGCAGGGACCATCTCAGGACCGCAGGAGGTGTTCTCGATAAAGACGGTGAACCAGTAGCCCTCCTCCTCTCCGGACCCTTCCGGATCCCGGGGCAGGAGCTGGATCAGCTCCTCGACCCTTTCCATGAAGGTGGCCAGGGAAGGCCTGCGGTCGGGCCAGAGGCTGGTCGCCTGGCGGAAGAGCCTCTGCAGGCGGGAAAGGGCCGTATCCGTCATGGCCGGATCCCAGCGGAGGATCCCCTCCAGCTCGTTCTCCAGCCAGTGGTAGTCCCGGTAGCCGTAGCCCTTGATGACCCGGGCGTAGGAATTGACCCAGAGATTCTCCTGGTTGGCGGTCTCCATGGCGCACTTGCGGATCCAGCGGCGCAGGGGCCTGCAGTTGGTGAAGAGGGTGCCCAGGATCATGCCCAGGGCGAACACGTCGGTCTTTTCATCCTGGGTCCCGCCTGTATAGGTGGGGACCGCCGGATCGCCGGGGGCCAGCACATCCTCGGGAGCCGTATTGGATTCCGAAAAGTGGGTCCTGTAGGTGCCCGAGGAGGAAAAGCCCGCCGAGTCTTCCAGGCGGATGGTGGCAAAGTCGATCAGCTGGACCAGGTCGCCGTCGGGACGGAAGAAGATCAGGACGTTCTCCTCCTTGAGGTCCCGGTAGGATACGACCCTCCGGCCGTCCCGGGGGACCTGGCTGTAGAGCTCCTCCAGGCCCTGGCAGATCTGGTAGAGATAGTCCAGGCGGCGCCTGACGGGCAGGACGGACTCCCCGATCATGCCCGTGTCCGGGGCTCTGGAGGAATCGATCAGGTCGGCCAGGCTGGTCCCGTCGGGTTCCAGGATCATGAAGCGGCTGTCCGCGAAGGCGGCGTCGATGTGGCCGGTCTGCCGGAGCTGGCCGGCGATCAGGTCGCCGGTCTCATCCAGGGCGATGGCGTGCATGAGATGGTCCCCCTGGAAGCCGGCGGCGTCCCAGTAGTCCCGGTTGGCCGGCAGGGCCCCCCGGGTCCCGCAGACCGTGACGACCTTGAGGCAGTAGTCCACGCCGCGGTAAAAAGGACCCCCTTCCGGGACCTGGCCCGTAAAGCGGATCCGATAGATGTCCTTGGTATCTGATGCGTTTATATCGATGGGAGTGCCCTCATAGGGGCAGTCCATGTAGTGGATCTTGTCCTTGCTGTAACGGAAGATTCCGGATGCCATAAGCGTGCTCCTGTCAGTTGACCAGTATACGTGAGGCCAGGGCGGTGAAGTTGTCTTCGGCGTCGGTGGTCTCGTCGACCTCCTCGTAGATCCGCTCCACCAGGTTCTGCATGTTTTTGCTGGACTGCATGAGTCCCTCGATCCGGCCAGGGCGAAGGACCGACAGGGCTCCGTCGCTTCCCATGAGAAGGACGTTGTCGGCCGCCAGGGCTTCCACAAAAATAGGAATGTCCTCGTTGAGGATCCTTCTGGTCTCTCCCAGGGACCGGATCAGGTGGTTGCGGAAGGGAGAGAGCCTGGCTTCCTCCCGGGTCATCTCGCCCCGGCGGACCCTTTCCGCCGCCTCGTTCTGGCAGTGGTAGAGCTCCAGGAAGGAGGGGTCCCGGGCGATGCCCTTGAGCAGGTAGATGGGAGAGTCGCCTATGTTGCAGGTATAGATCCTGTCCCGGTACATGACGGCGATGGAGATGGTGGAGCCGCAGTCGCCCGCGTGGGCCCGGAGGGCGCTGTCAGCCTCCCGGACGGCCGTCTGCATGGCCTCCCGAATCCTGGCGTCCTGGCTCCTGCGCGGCAGGGAGGCCATGGCGGGCAGGTCTGCCAGCAGGGCCGCCAGAGGGCCGTAGGCAGCCTCCAGGGCGGTCCGGGCGGAGATCCGACCGTTGGAGGAGGAGACCCCGTCCGCCACTGCCTGGATCCGCATGCCGCCGCTGGCGACCCCGGCCCCCACGCAGGAGAGGGTAAAGCAGGCGTCCTGGTTCTCCGCCTTTTTATGTCTGTATGAGAATTCATAGGAATCCGAAACTGATATCATAGGTTCCTCCGGATGGTCTTTCACTGCTGTATGTCTGCAGATATCTACATATTAGCATACTGAGAGAGGAAGGAAAGCGCCCCTGCAGGGTTTGTTAAATCCCGCGGGGGCGAAGCAGTCCGGGGGCCCGGAAGGCGCATTATTCCGTGCCGTTCT
Source organism: uncultured Lachnospiraceae bacterium (assembly GCA_946626215.1). Lineage (GTDB taxonomy): Bacteria > Bacillota > Clostridia > Lachnospirales > Lachnospiraceae > CAG-791. The sequence continues at coordinate 21,251 of CAMOUD010000009.1, read as the reverse complement.
CCTCGCAGAGCCTCCGGTAGGCCAGGACGTCGAACTGGAAAAAGCTCCGGGGATAGAGGAGGGCGTAGTTGGCCTCCACCAGCATGGTATTGATGCCGGCCAGGTCGCAGCCCAGCTTGATGCCCATCTCGATGATGGTATCCCTGGCGGACCGGGACCTGGGCCTTGTCATCCGGCCGAAGAAATCCTGGATCACGTTGACGCTGCAGGTCTGCTGGCCCTTGTAATAGAGCTGGTCATAGACATAGGGCATGGACTTGCCCTCCAGGTGCTCTCTTTCTATGAAGGCCTGGCGCAGGTCGGCCCTGCGGCTGGAAAAATCCGAATAGGAGACCAGGTCCATCCTGGCCCTGCAGTCCTCCAGGAAGCGGACGCCTTCGGGCTCCCTGGCCCAATCGGCGAAGACGGAATAGTCCACGTCCTTGAGGTCCAGGTCCGGCAGGCCCAGCCTGTCCAGGATGAAGGAGGCGAAGAGGATGTGGTCCGGCAGGACATGGGTCCGGAGCCAGGAAAAGACGGCCCGGAGGACCTCGTTGCGGCGGTTGGCCTCCAGGTCATAGGTGGAGGTGAACAGGCCCGGATGGTGGAGCTCCATGAGGATGTGGTCCACCACGCCCTCATCCGGGACGGGGGACCGGCCCAGGATGGCCTTGAGCACGATGTCCCGGCGGGGGACCCGGAAGTTGGAGGCCCTGGCCTTGAACATGGACAGCTCCTGGGGGGTGATGCCCAGGCGGCGGGCGTATTCCTTGCCGGTCTCGCCCTCCTCCCGGCCGGCCGTCAGAAGGTCCTCGGCCCGGTCCCGGCCCGAGGGGTTCACGATCTTAAAGGCCTGGTCGCTGTCCGTGATGGTCACGTAGGCGTTCCTGTCCTGGGCGATGCGGACAGAGGCCGAGTGCAGCATGTTCATGGTGACCTTGGTATCGTTTCCGTACGCGTCCTGAAAATCTCTGGTAAGTCCTTCAGCCATAAGTACTCCCTGTCTTGTCTGTCTTTGTTCCGGTTTCCATCTTAAGAAGAAAGAAGGCCCTTTGTCAAGGCAGGCCCGCCTGTCCCGGCAGGCGTCGGGCCGAAGAGCGGAGAGGACTGAATATTTATAAAATCTGATTTTATTTTTATTAATTCTGTGATATAGTAGGCTTTGGTTTTGCTTTAACGCGATGAATCGCTGAACCGGAACCGAAATTTCCACAACCAAAGGGGGACTGTATTTATGTACGCAACCATCTGGTCACTGCTTCCGCCGGTCATCGCCATCGGCCTTGCCCTGATCACCAAGGAGGTCTACTCCTCTCTTTTCATCGGCATCGTGGCAGGCGCCCTTCTCTATTCGGGCTTCAGCTTTGAGGGGACCATGCTCCACATCTTTACCTCTGAACAGGGCCTGGTAGGCCAGCTGTCCGATCCCTACAACATGGGCATCCTGATCTTTCTGGTCTTCCTGGGCATCATCGTCCAGCTCATGAACAAGGCGGGCGGGTCCAGGGCCTTCGGCGAATGGGCCTCCAGCCACATCAGGACCCGGGTGGGAGCCCAGCTCTGCACCATGCTCCTGGGCGTCCTGATCTTCATCGACGACTATTTCAACTGCCTGACCGTGGGCAGCGTCATGCGGCCCGTCACGGACCGCCATCATGTGTCCAGGGCCAAGCTGGCCTATCTGATCGACGCCACCGCGGCGCCGGTCTGCATCATCGCGCCCATCAGTTCCTGGGCGGCGGCCGTTTCCGGCTTCGCTCCCGAGGGGACCAACGGCCTCATGCTCTTTATCCGGGCCATTCCCTATAACTATTACGCCCTTCTGACCCTGGTCATGATCATTTCCCTGACCGTCTTCAAGATCGATTACGGCCCCATGGCCAGGCATGAGCACAACGCCATCTGGAACGATGATATCTTTACCGTCAAGCCCGTCAGCCGGACGGACGCCGTCGAGGTGGAAGGCAAGGGCGGCGTCATAGACCTGGTCCTGCCCATTGTCTGCCTGGTCATCTTCTGCGTCCTGGGCATGATCTATTCCGGCGGCTTCTTCTCCGGCGCCTCCTTTGTGGAGTCTTTCGCCAACTCCGACGCCTCTGTGGGCCTCATGATCGGGTCCTTCTGCGGCCTGGTGGTGACCCTGGTCTTCTATGTCTCCCGGGGCATCCTGAAGTTCCGCTCCTGCATGGACTCTCTGACCGAGGGCTTCAACGCCATGGTCCCCGCCATCATGATCCTGGCTCTGGCCTGGACCCTGAAGGGCATGACCGATTCCCTGGGCGCGGCTGAATATGTGGCGGCCATGGTGGATTCCTTCTCCGGCAGCGTCCAGAACATGCTGCCCGCCGTCATCTTCCTGATCGCCTGCTTCCTGTCCTTTGCCACCGGCACCTCCTGGGGCACCTTCGGCATCCTGATCCCCATCACCCTCAAGGTCTTTGCCCTGGATAATCCGGCAACGGCCCAGATGGCAGTCATCTGCGTATCGGCCTGCATGGCAGGCGCGGTCTGCGGCGACCACTGCTCCCCCATCTCCGATACGACCATCATGTCCTCGGCGGGCGCCCAGTGCGACCATATCGCCCATGTATCGACCCAGATGCCCTACGCCCTGACGGCGGCGGCCATCTCCTTTGTGACCTATGTGGTGGCCGGCATGTCCAGGAACGTCTTCGCGTCCCTTCTGGTGGGCGTGGTCCTGACCGTGGGGACCATGTTCCTCCTCCACCTGGTCCAGAAGAGCGGCCTGGAATCGGGAGAGGAGACGACAGCATAATCGAATCACTGCCTTCGGCGTTCAGCCCGGACCGGTTTTTTGCCGGCCCGGGCTGTTTTTAATTGTGATGCGTTTGTTTGTTGTCGAAATCACATATCATGACCCCAAGCTGGATGTTGAAATCGGTTCCTAAGGGTGCTAGACTTTTGCCTGATTAGTTTTTTGCGGGAAGGAGACAGCCCATGCCTGTTCTGATTTATCTGATCTGGATCGTCTTCAACGGGAGGATCACCCTTGAAATCCTTCTGCTCGGCCTGCCGGTCACGGCGGCCGGCGCCTTTCTATTATATAAGCTGGTGGGATACAGTCCGGAGAGAGACATCCGGATCTGGAAGAACCTTCCCCTGATCGCCTTCTATGTCCTGAACCTGGTCCTGGAGATCGTCAGGGCGGCGGGCCTGGTCATGCTGGCCTGCGTCGCTCCGGGCTTTAAGCCCGACCCCGTCCTGGTGGAATTCCATTCCGGCCTGGAGGGGGCCATGAAGAACGCGGTCCTGGCCAATTCCATCACCCTGACCCCGGGCACCTATACGGTCTTCCAGGAGGGAGACCGGTTCGTGGTCCACTGCCTGGTCCCCTCCTTTGCCGGAGACCTGGCGGACTCTTCCTTTGTCCGGATCCTGAGACAGTTCGTGTAAGGCGCCCGGGCGCCTTCTGGAGGTATATCCATGACAGTAGATGCTGCGTATCACATGTTGTATACAGGGGCCCTGGCGGTCTTTGCCCTTCTGATCGGCTGTATGCTGGTCCGGTCCATCCTGGGGCCGGAGGCCACGGACCGGATCCTGTCCGTCAATATGATCGGGACCATGGTCATCGGATCCATCCTGGTCCTCTCCCGCCTTCTGGGAGAGGGATATCTGGCGGACGTGGCCCTGATCTATGCCCTGATCAGCTTTGTTTCGGTCCTGATCATGGCCTCCGTCTATATACCGGCGGACGCCTCCGAGGATAAGGTCATGGGCCGGAGGAAGAGGAAAAAGCGCCGGAAGGAGGCAGAGATGACCTTCCGCCGGGTGCCTGCCCCGGAGAAAGGAGAGGATGCCTGATGCTTGCCTGGATCCGTTTTATTGCTTCTGCGGTCTTTATGATCACGGGCCTCTTTGCCTTTGCCTGCTCGGTCCTGGGGGTCTGGCGGTTCGGCTTTGTCATGAACCGGATGCATGCAGCCGGGATCGGAGATACCCTGGGGATCCTCTGCGTGGCCGTCTCCCTGATCATCGGGGGGGAGCTTTCCATCGACAGCCTCAAGCTGGTCCTGGTCATTGCCTTCCTGTGGTTCACATCCCCCACATCCAGCCATTTCCTGGGCCAGATCGAGCTCTTCACCAACAGGGAACCTGAAAAACATATGAGAAGGGAAGATATCCATGACGCTGATTGAACTGTTCAAGATCATACTGCTGGTCCTTCTGATCGTCTGCGCGGTGGCCGTCAACCTGACCAGGTCCCTGCTCCAGTCGGTCATCATTTTCATGACCTATTCCTCCATCATGTGCCTGGTCTGGATCCTGCTGGAGTCGCCGGACCTGGCCATCACCGAAGCGGCCGTCGGCGCCGGCGTCAGCAGCATCCTCTTTCTGGTGACCCTCCGCAAGATCGCTTCGGAGGAGGATTCCCGGAAAGGAGGCGGCCTGTGAAAAAGGAGAGGAAGACAAAGCCCGGAAAAAGCCTGTTTGCCCGCTGGCTGGACGGCGAGATCGAGGTCATGGACCTGATCCTGGACGATACCACCCAGGTCCGGGACCCTTCCCGGGAGGCCCTCAAGCTCAAGGATACCGAGTTCAAGGAAAGGCTGGATGCTTCGCCCCGGTCAAAGGAGGCGGCGGATGCCACCAGGCGCCGGTTCTATCTTGCCTATACCGCTGTGGCCGTCATCAGCTGCATCTTCCTGATCGGCGTCCTTCTCTTTGCCGTGTCCGACCTGCCCCGGTTCGGGGAGGAGAATGTCATGGCCGACGCGGTGGTGAAGCGGTATGTGGAAAAGGGACTGGAGGAGACGGGAGCCGTCAACGTGGTCTCCGGCATGATCCTGGACTACAGGGCGTTCGATACCCTGGGCGAGTCCCATGTCCTCTTTACCGCCCTGATCTGCGTGATGATCCTCCTCAGGATCGATAAGAAGAACATGGCCGCGGGCTATGAGGATTACTATACGGTCCTTTCGGACCGCTATTATTCCCTGGCCGGCGACAACATCATCCGCTACAGCGGGACCGTGATCATTCCCATCATCTTCATTTACGGGATCTATATCCTTGTCAACGGCCAGAACTCGCCCGGCGGCGGCTTTTCCGGCGGCGCGGTCATGGGGGCGGGCATGATCATCTTCGCGGCCGCCTTCGGCTTTGAGCGGACGGACCGGTTCTTTACGGCCCGGGTCTCGGCCTATACGACCTTCGTGTCCCTGATGTTCTACAGCTTTGCCAAGGGCTTTGTCTTTTTTACCGGGGCCAACGGCCTGGGAAACCCCATTCCCAGGGGAACGCCCGGCGCCATTTTTTCAGGCGGCCTGATCCTGCCCCTGGATATCGCGGTGGGCCTGGTGGTGGCCTGCACCATGTTCGGCTTTTACAGCCTGTTCAGAAGAGGGAGTATCGGCGGTGATTGAAACATTACTGATTAATTATGAAGAAGCGGCTGCCATCATCCTGTTCGGGATCGGCTTTACCATGCTGCTCTTCCACAGGAACCTGATCAAGAAGCTGATCGGCATGAATATCATGGATACGGGCGTCTTTCTCTTTCTGGCCTCCATGGGCTATATAGAAGGAAGAAAGCCCCCCATCATCACGGACGGGGTCATGGACACCTCCGCCTATATCAACCCGGTCCCGGCAGGCCTGGTCCTGACCGGCATCGTTGTTTCGGTCTCGGTCACGGCCGTCATGCTGTCCCTGACGATCCGCCTCTTCAAGCGGTATCACACACTGAACCTGGATGATATCTATATCCTGTCCAGACACGCAGAGGAGGACCGCTGATGGAATTCATATACAGTCTTCCCCTTTTTTCCATTGTCCTCAGCCTCTTTTCGGGGCCCCTGTGCATGATCCTGCCCGGAAAGGCGGCCAGGTACTATACGGCGGCCTTTGAGGGACTTCTGATCGGAGCGGACTGCCTGGTCCTGGCCCGGTGCGTGAAGGCCGGAGAGGCGATCACCTATACCATGGGCGAGTTCCCGGCCCCCTGGGGCAACGAGATCCGCTTCGGGATCCTGGAATGCCTGGTGGCCCTCTGTTTCCTGGTGGTCCTCCTGTGCTCGGTCCTGGCCGGCTGGCGGTTCGTGGTCCACGACCTGGACGAGACCAAGATCAATCTCTACTACACCCTGGTCAACCTCCTGACCGCGGCCCTTCTGGCCCTGGTCTGGACCAATGACATCTTTACGGGCTATGTCTTTCTGGAGATCCTGACCCTGACCAGCTGCGGCATCCTGATCGTCCGGGAGATCGGCCGGACGACTCTGGCGGCCGTCCGCTACATGATCCTGAACCTCCTGGGCTCGGGCCTCTTTCTGCTGGGCGTGGTCCTGCTCTATGACGTGACGGGCCATCTCCTTATGGTCAGCATGCAGGAGGCCATCGGCATCCTGGGAGACAACCAGGCCTCCATGACCGTCATTTCCCTGGCGGTGGGCATCCTGACCATCGGCCTGGCCATCAAGAGCGGCCTTTTCCCCTTCCATTTCTGGATGCCGGATACCTACGGCTGGGCCACGCCGACCTCTGCCTCCATCCTGTCCAGCCTGGTCTCCAAGGCCTATATCTTCCTCCTGATCAAGATCTATTACCGGGTCATCGGCCTGGATATGCTGACCCGCCTGCCCATTACCAAGGTCCTCTTTGTACTGGGCCTGTGCGGCATGGTCTTCGGGTCCGTTTCCGCCCTCCGGGCCGGAAACATCAACCGCATGGTGGCCTTTTCCTCTGCGGCCCAGATCGGCTACATCTACATGGGCATCGGCATCGGGGGGCTGGCCGGCTACACCGCGGCCGTCTTCCATATCCTGACCCACGCGGTGACCAAGTCCCTGCTCTTTCTGACCACGCCCCGGCTGGCCGAGGTGTCCGGAGACACCCTTCTGTTCAAGGGCCTCCAGGGGTCCGGCCTCAGGGACAGGAACGCGGGCCTCTTCTTTACCGTAGGATCCCTGTCCATGGTGGGCATCCCCATCTTCGCGGGCTTTTCCAGCAAGCTCCTCTTCGCGGGAGCGGCCATGGAAGCGGGGTCTCCGAAGAAGGTCATCCCGGTCATGCTGGTCCTGGCCGTCTCCTCCCTCCTCAACGCCATGTACTTTATCCGGACGGTCATCCGGATCTATACGGCGGGAGGCCGGGAAGGAGAGATCCGGACAAGGTCTCCGCATCGTCTGGACTACAACATACCTGCCCTGGTCCTTACAGGGGCCAATCTTTTCCTGGGCCTTTTTTCCTGGGTGGTCACGGACCTGATCCAGAGAGGGCTGCTGATATTCGGTTAACGGGAGGAATCCAACAATGCTTTATGTAATCGCCATTCTTTTTCCGGCTGTCTGCGGCACGGCCGCTGCCCTGGTCCCTGCCCGGGAGGAGAGGAGCAGGCACATCCGTTACGGGGCCGTCATGATCCTCTCGGACCTTCTGGCCCTCCTGGCATCCCGGTCCGGGAGGCTGGTCACCCTGGTACGGTTCACGGACAAGGCGGGGATCGCCTTCATGGCGGACGGCCTGGGCCGGGTCTTTCTTTACGCGGTCCTGATCCTCTTTACCGCCGTCCTTTTCTACGCCTTTGTCTATATGGAGACAGAAGAGAGGCCGGTCCTTTTCTACGCCTTCTTCTTCCTGTCCCTGGCCGCCCTGATCGGGGTCTGTTTTGCCGCCAACATGGTCACGGTCTACTTCTGCTTTGAAATGGCCACCCTCATGTCCATGCCCATGGTCCTGGTGGAAATGACGAAGGAAGCGGTGGCGGCCGCCCAGAAATATCTCTTTTATTCCGTGGCGGGCGCTCTCCTGGGCCTTCTGGGGACCTTTTTTGCCTGCTTCTATGCTTCCGGGGACGCCATGTTCGTATCCGGCGGCTCTCTGGATCAGGCCGCCGCGGCGGGCCATGAGGGAGTGATCCTCCTGACCGTCTTTCTGGCCGTCATCGGCTTCGGGACCAAGGCCGGCATGTATCCCATGCACGGCTGGCTCCCGGCCGCCCATCCCATCGCGCCGGCTCCCGCCTCCTCCCTCTTATCGGGCATCATCGCCAAGGCGGGCGTCATCGCCGTCATCCGCCTGGTCTACTACACGGTGGGCGCCGACTTTGTCCGGGGGACCTGGGTCCAGACGGCCTGGTGCTGCCTGGCCATGCTGACCGTCCTCATGGGGTCCACCATGGCCTTCCGGGAGAAGATCTTCAAGAAGCGGCTGGCCTATTCCACCATTTCCCAGATCTCCTACTGCCTCCTGTCCCTGTCCGTCCTGACGCCGGCAGGCCTCAGAGGAGGCCTTCTCCAGGTCATGGCCCACTTCGCGGCCAAGGGCTGTCTTTTCCTGTGCGCGGGCGCCTTCATCCATGTCCTGGGCATCAAGGATGTCCGTAAGCTCCGGGGCGTGGGCAGGAAGATGCCTGTCACCCTCTGGTGCCTCATGTTCGCGGCCCTGTCCCTGGTGGGCATTCCTCCCATGGGAGGCTTCCTTTCCAAGTGGAACATCGCCATGGCCCTGATCGAGGGCAACGGGGGCGTCTGGTCCATCCTGCCCGTGGCCGTCCTTCTGGTCTCGGCCCTGCTGACGGCAGGCTACCTCTTCCCCATCGTGGTGGACGGCTTCTTCCCGGGCGAGGGCGGGGATGTCCTGCCTCCCGGCAATACGGAGCCCGGCCCCCTGATGACGGTCCCCATGATCGCCCTCTGTGTCTGCGCCCTGGCCGTGGGCCTTTTCGGGCAGAGCTTCCTGGTCAGTCTCGGTCTTTGATAAGGGGAGGTAAGCCTTGCATCCAATCTTTGTACTGGTTCCCATCCTGCTCCCCATCCTGGGCGGCTGCGCCATGCTCAGTCTTCCCCATGGGGACCGCAGGCATCTGTATACGCTCTCGGAGACGGTGGTGGTCCTGACCTCCATCGCCGTCTGGGCGGCCATCCTTTTCATGTCCCGGGACCCGGTGACGGTCTATTCCTTCACCAGGGGCTTTGCCATTTCCTTCCGGGCAGACGGGCCGGCCATGGTCTTCGCGGGCATGGTCTCCCTCATGTGGCCCCTGGTCATGGTCTACGCCTTCTCCTATATGTCCCATGACGACCATCCCGCCAGTTTCTTTTCCTTTTATGTGATGACCTACGGAATCACCCTGGGCGTGGCCTTTGCCGGGGATATCCTGACCATGTATGTCTTCTATGAGATGCTGACCCTGGTCACCATTCCCCTGGTCTCCCATTACGGGGACAGGGACTCCTCCTTTGCCGCCGGCCGGTACGTGTCCTATACCATAGGCGGGGCCTCCCTGGCCTTCATCGCCGTGGTCTTTGTCACCCTCTACGGGGGCGGGGACTTTGTCCTGGGAGGGTGTCTCCCCGACACGGTCAGCCGGCTCTATATGCGGCTCTTCTTTGTCCTGGGCTTTTTCGGCTTCGGGGTCAAGGCGGCCCTTTTCCCCCTTCATAACTGGCTTCCCCTGGCCTCGGTGGCCCCGACGCCCGTCACGGCCCTCCTCCACGCGGTGGCCGTGGTCAATTCCGGCGTCTTTGCCGTCATGCGGATGATCTACTATTCCTACGGGACCGGAATGCTGGAGGGGACCTGGGTCCAGACCTTCTGCGTCCTCCTGACCTCCTTCTCCCTGGTCTACGCTGCCGTCATGGCCGTCCGGGAGCGGCATTTCAAGAGGAGACTGGCCTATTCCACGGTCAGCAACCTCTCCTACATGCTCTTCGGCCTTTCCCTGATGACGCCGGCCGGACAGGCGGCGGGCATGGCCCACATGATCTTCCACGGCGTTATCAAGATGACCCTCTTCCTATGCGCCGGCGCCTTCATGCACCGGACAGGGAACGCCTACCTCTATGAGCTGGACGGGGTGGGAAGACGGATGCCGGTCACCTTTGCCTGCTTTACCCTGGGCGCCCTGTCCCTGACCGGGATCCCGGGCTTCTGCGGCTTTATTTCCAAGTGGAAGCTGCTGGAGGCCGGGGCGGAAGCCGGCACCTGGCCGGCCTATGCCGGCTGCGTCTGCCTGATCCTGTCGGCCTTCCTCTGCGCCATGTATACCTTCAACGTGTCCGTCCGGGCCTTCTTCCCTCCGGAGGGGAAGGACCGGTACGCGGATTCGGCAGTCCGGGAGGCGGACCCCCTTATGCTGGTCCCCATCCTGGTCTTTTCCGCGGTCAACATCGTCCTTGGCCTCTGGGCCTCTCCCCTCCTGGGACTTCTGGAGAGGATTTCCCTGGGCCTCTGATTAGGAGAAAGCTTCTGTCATGCTTATCAGTGCTGTCGTCTTTATTCCCTTCCTGCTGGCGCCTGCCGCCTATGTCCTGGGCCTTCGCGATGACAAGGCCAGGGACCTCTTTGTCATCGGCGTCTCCTTCCTGGAGCTGGTCCTGGCCCTGGTCCTCTTTTTCCGGGGGGCGCCCCCGCTGGACCTGAACGGGATCTTCTATACGGGCGTCCACTTTGAGACCGGGGGATTCCGGCGGACCTATGCCCTGATCACGGCCCTCATGTGGGCCGGGACCAGCCTCTTTGCCCGGGAATACTTCCTGGAGGAGAGGGAGGGCCTTGCCCGCTACTGGCTCTTTGTCCTCATGACCCTGGGGGCCACCGAGGGCGTCATGCTGTCCGCGGACCTCATGACCACCTTCATCTTCTTTGAGATCCTGTCCTTCACCTCCTTTACCTGGGTCATCCATGAGGAGACCCCCTCGGCGATCCGGGCGGGCTATACCTACCTGTTCATCGCCGTCATCGGCGGCCTGGTCCTCTTCATGGGCCTGGTCATGCTGCAGTTCACGGCGGGGACCCTCTTTTACGACGAGCTGGCAGCGGCGGTGGCCGGCGCGGACAGGACTCTGCTCCTGGCGGCCGGGACCTGCATCCTTTTCGGCTTCGGGGCCAAGGCGGGCATGTTCCCCCTCCACGTCTGGCTGCCCAAGGCCCACCCCATCGCGCCTTCCCCCGCCTCCGCCCTCCTTTCCGGCATCCTGACCAAGGTCGGCGTCTACGGGATCCTGATGACGGCCCTGACGGCCCTGGCGGGAGAGTCCGCCTTCGGTCTCCTGGTCCTTCTTCTGGGGGTCATCACCATGGCCCTGGGCGCCCTCATGGCCCTCTTTTCCATCAACCTCAAGAGGACCCTGGCCTGCTCCTCCATGTCCCAGATCGGCTTCATCCTGACGGGCGTTGGCATGTATGTGCTGCTGAACGCGGCGGGAGAGACAGAAGGGGCGCAGATGGCCCTGTCCGGGGCCATGCTCCACATGGTCAACCACTCCCTGATCAAGCTGACTCTCTTCATGTGCGCCGGCGTGGTGGTCATGAACATCCACAGCCTGGACCTGAACCGGATCCGGGGCTACGGCCGGGGCCGGAAGGCCTTCATGGCCGCCTTCGGCCTGGGCGCCCTGGGCATCAGCGGCGTCCCCCTTTTCAACGGCTACATCAGCAAGACCATGCTCCATGAGGGCATTGTGGAGGGCATCCACGCCCTTCCCGGCCTCTCCGTCCTGCTGGGCAGGATCGAATGGGTCTTCCTGATCTCCGGCGGCTTTACCTTCGCCTACATGCTCAAGCTCTTCATCTGCCTCTTCGTAGAGGAGAACGGAAGCAGGAAGCGCCAGAGGGCCATGGACCGGAAGAAGACATGCATGGACAGGGCCTCCCTGACCGCGGTCTGCGGCTCCTCTGTCTTTATGGTCCTCCTGGGCCAGCCTGCCGTCATGGTCTCCCTGTCCGCCTTCATGACCGGGGACGCGGAAAGGCTTCCCTTCCATGCCTTTGCCTGGGAGAGCCTCAGGGGGGGCCTGATCTCCCTGACCATCGGAGGCCTGGTCTATCTGGTCATCGTCCGCCGCTTCCTCATGAAGGACGGCCGCTATGTCGACCGGTGGTTTAGGCGCTTTGACCTGGAGGATTCCGTATACCGGCCCCTGCTGACCGGCCTTCTGCCGGATGTCATGGGCGCGGCGGCCGCTCTCTTCGGGGAAAACATGCTCCTGGCCCCGGACGCCCGGGTCTTCTTCCTGCTCTGGAGCATCCTGGCCAGGGCCCTGTGCTCCAGCGTGGACGCCCTGGTGGTCCTGCTCCGGAAGACCCTGGTCCGGGAGGTCCCGGTCCGCCGGTCCTACCGGGGCGGCACGGACCGCCTCCAGGCCCTGGCCCACAGGACGGAAAGGGCGGCGGAGCCCCTTCTGATGAATTTTTCCTTTGCCCTGCTGATGACCTGTATCGGCATCCTGCTGATCCTGGGCGTCCTGCTCTTCTTTATCCTGCGGGGCTGAGAAAGGAGACGCCATGCACTGGTGGAACGATGACAGGAGCCTCCGGCCCCTGGTCCTTTTCCTGGCGGCCCTTTCCCTCTTTGTCATCCTCTGGATGGCCCCGGGGGAGGAGAGGGTCCCGGAATCCCAGGGCCTGACCTGGACCCCGGCCTCTTCCGTGGAAGAGGAGAAGGAGGGGGAAGAAGGGGAAGAGGAGGAAGAAGCGGAGACTGTCTCCGAAGAGGAGAGGCAGGCCCAAAGGGAAGCCTGGCTGGCCTCTCTGGAGGGAGACGGGGTCTGGAAGGCCTTCGGGGACCTGGACGTCTGCCTGCTGGGAGATTCCAGGATCGTAGGCTTTTCCTCCTATCAGTATCTGCCTGAGGAGAGGGTCCTGGCCGAATACGGGGCCAGCATCCCCTATATCCGGACCCGGCTGGAGGACTTTGAGGCCCTGGCGCCGGACATCGTGATCCTGGCCTTCGGGATCAACGACATGCTGACCGGGATCTGGCCCTCGCCCGAGGACTACGCGGCCCAGGTCCTGACAGACGTGGACCGGCTGAGGGAACGGGCTCCGGAGGCCTCCTTTTTCATTTCCTCCATCCTGCCGGCCATGCCTCCGGCCCTGACGGAGAATCCGGTCTGGGAGGAGGTGCCCGCCTATGACAGGGCCCTCATGGAAATGTGCGCCGAAAACGGTCTGTCCTTCATCGACAGCAGCACCCTGGCCCGGAGCCGGCCGGACCTCTACGCGGCCGACGGCCTCCACCTGGATGCTGCCTTCTATCCCCTCTGGGGACGCGTCATGCTGGAGGCTGTCTATGATGCTCACCTATCACCTTAAAGGAAAAGAGGCCGGGAGCCTCTATGACCAGCTCTACCGCCTGATCAGGGAGGATATCCTGACCGGGCGGCTTGCCGCGTCTGAAAAACTCCCCTCCAAGCGGACCCTGGCCCGGAACATGGGGATCTCCACGGTCACGGTGGAGACGGCCTACGGAAAGCTGGAGGCGGAGGGCTATATCTTTTCCAGGCCCAAACGGGGCTACTATGTCTCGGAGATCGACCTGGAGGGCCTGGGGGCCCCCCTGCCGGTCCGGACAGACCTGCCCTCACCGGACGGAGAGGAAGAGAAGGGGGCGGACAGGCCCCTCTATGACCTTTCGGGATCCGCCGTGCGGCCGGACCTTTTCCCCTTTACGGCCTGGGCCCGGTGCATCCGGTCCGTCATGGCCGAGCGGGACCCGGAGCTCCTGGAGCGGCCGCCCGGCCAGGGCCTTCCCGCCCTCCGCCGGGCCATCGCCGGCTACCTGCTGGAATTCCGGGGCCTGGAGGCGGATCCCTCCCAGATCGTGGTGGGAGCCGGGACCGAGTACCTCTACGGGCTCCTCCTCCAGCTCCTTGGAAAAGAGAAGGTCTACGCCCTGGAGGATCCCGGCTATACCCGGATCGGCCGGGTCTATGAAGCCGGCGGGGTCCGGACCCGCTACCTTCCGCTGGATCAGAAAGGCGTCCGGATGGACGCCCTGCGCGCGTCCGGCGCCGATGTCCTCCACATCTCGCCTGCCCACCATTTCCCCACGGGGATCGTCATGCCCGTCAGCCGGAGGGCCGGGATCCTGGGCTGGGCAATGGAAGCCCCCGACCGCTATATCATCGAGGACGACTATGATTCGGAGCTGCGGACGGACGGCCGTCCCCTGCCCACCCTCTTTTCGGCGGACAGCCGGGGCCGGGTCATCTACATGAATACCTTTACCCGGACCCTGTCCCCCTCCATCCGGGTCTCCTACATGGTCCTGCCGCCCGCTCTGGCGGAGAGATTCTCCGGCCAGCTGGGCTTCTATTCCTGTACGGTCTCCAGCTTCACCCAGCTCGCCCTGACCCGGTTCATGGAGAGCGGGGCCTTCGGCAGCCACATCAACCGGATGCGGCGGTCCTGCAGGAGGCTCAGGGACAGGGCCCTGGCAAGGATCCGCAGGGACGGGGCCTACCGGAAGGCAAGGATCCTGGAGGAGGGAGCCGGCCTCCACTTCCTCCTGGAGACCGGGACCTCCCTGCCCGACAGGGACCTGGTCCGCCTGGCCCGCGACAGAGGGCTCAGGGTCACGGCCCTTTCGAAGTACTACAAGGACCCGGAGAAAGCCCCCCGGGGGATCCTTCTGATCAACTACGCCGGCCTGACCGAGGAAGGCATCGACGGCGCTTTCACTCTTCTGGGAGAGGTCCTTTCGGAGGGGGAAGTCAGTACATGAGTTCACCGTTTTGGATTCAACGGTTTTCTGTTATAGTATTTTATACAGCCGCTCAGAGCCGGTCTGTCCTTTTGTAATTCTGTTTTTTCCGAAGGCCCCGCGGGGCCCCGTTCATGGAGTATAGATCTGTATGGCACCCAGACGCATCGCCCGGTTCATCGGCATCGTATGCGGCTTTATCGCCGCCGTGGCCGTGGCCGTTATCATTCTGCACTTTTTTCCCGTCGATTACCTGATCGAACGGGCTTCCGGCGGCTCGACCCAGGCCGCCCAGGAGGCGGACCCGGCCGGAGGAAGGCTGGTCATCGACGCCTACTATGAACCCCTGACCTTCATCGACCGGGGAGAGGAGGTCACCTACAGCTACCGGATCCCCAAGATCGACCTGTCCGGCAGCGCCGCCGCTTCCATCAACAACGCCATCGACGATGACCTCAAGCACTTCCTGATGGACGCGGAATCCCTCAGCGAATCCGTGGATACCAGGGAGACAGGCCTGCCGGCCTGCACCTCCATTTCCTATGAATGGACCCTGACCGACGACCGGGTCCTGTCCCTCCTGACCCGCAGGACCATGCGGACCCAGTACGGGAAGACGGATATCTTCCGGACCTACAACATGGATATCGGGACCTCCGACCGGATGGACCTGGCGGCTCTTCTTTCCTATAAGAATATGGAGGAGGACAAATATCTGGAAAAGACCCGGAAGGCCCTGATGAGCGCCTATCTGGACGCCTATGGGCCCAACCTGGACAACGGGACCCTTTCCAGGGGGGACGCGGTCTCCGCCCTGGCCCGGACCATCAGCCGGGAGAACATGGAGGCGGTCCAGCCCTATCTGAGGGACGACGGGAGCCTCTGCGTAGCCGGCACCATGTATCTGGCCAGCCGGCCCTCCGGTCTCCAGTGCCAGATCTGCCTGGAGGACTTTGTGACCAGCGACCGGTATGAGGGCCTGATCGGAGACGTGACCAAGGCCGCCGCCGTCCTGGACCAGGAATACGCCCGGAAGATCATGACCGAGGAGGAAAAGCGGGCCGCCCGGGAGGAAGAAGAGAGAAAGGCCGAGGAAGAGGAAAAGAAGAAGGCCGAGGAGGAAGCGAAGAAGAAGGCCGAGGAGGAAGCGAAGAAGAAGGCCGAGGAAGAAAAGAAAAAGAAGGAAGAGGAAGCGAAAAAGAAGGCCGAGGAAGAGAAGAAGGCCGAGGAAGAGGCCAGGAAGGCCGAGGAAGAGAAGAAGGCCGAAGAGGAGGCCAGGAAGAAGGCCGAGGAAGAGGAAAAGAAGAAGGCTGAAGAGGAAGCGAAGAAGAAGGCCGAGGAGGAGAGGAGAAAGAAGGAGGAAGCCGGCGAATGGGCCGTCAGCACTCTGGACGCCCTGATCATCGCGGAAAAGGCCTGGGGCCATTACCCGGGCGATCCCGTTGCCGGAAAGTCCTCCGCCTACACCTATGACTGCTATGTCTACAGGTATCCCAGCCAGGAGGACCCTACCTATACCTGCGTCCTCTGCATCTCGGACCACAAGGAGGATACGACCACTGCGGCCCAGGCCATCGTCAACGCCAGGACCGGCGAGGTCAAAGTAAAATAAGGGACTCAGCCCCGGGAGGTCAGGCAGCTTTGAATGACCAGGTGAAGATCGCCGTCGTAGAGGATGAGGACGCCTGCGCGGACCAGCTGACGGCTTATATTGAACAATTCGGGAGAGAAAAACGTCTCCAGGTCCCCGTGGCCCGGTTCCGGGACGGGGATGAGATCGCCGAGCATTACAGGGGCGGCTTTGACATCATCCTCATGGACATCCAGATGGAGTTCATGGACGGGATGACCGCTGCCATGAAGATCCGGGAGTCAGACAGGGACGTGGTGATCATGTTCATCACCAACCGGACGGACTACGCCCTCCAGGGCTACCAGGTGGACGCCCTTGACTACGTGGTCAAGCCCGTCACCTACTTCGCCCTTTCTGCCAAGCTGGAGAGGGCCATCGGCCGGATCCCCGACAGAAGGACCAGGAGCGTGGTCCTCCAGCTCCCCGGCGGGGTCCGGAGGCTGGAGGCGTCCCGGATCCTCTATGTGGAGAGCGACCGCCACAACCTGGTCTACCACCTGCCCGGCGAGGACCTGACGGTCCGGGGCCGGATGCAGGACGCGGAGGCGGACCTGAAGGGCTGCGGCTTTTTCCGGATCCACAAGGGCTACCTGGTCAACCTGGCCCATGTATCAGGCATCCAGGACCAGGAATGCCTTCTGGAGGGTGCCAGGCTCCCGGTCAGCCGGGCCAGGAAGGCAGAGTTCCTGCAGCTTCTCATGCAGCATCTGGGAGACTAGCGTCCATGCTTACGAACATTCAGGATATACCGAGAACCTATACAGCCCTGGCGGAATGCCTGGGCTGTCTGATTTATATCGTCCTCCTGCCCAGGAAGAGCCGGGCCCGGGGCTGGAAGATCCTGCCGGCGGCCCTTGTTTTTCTGGTCAGCCAGTCTGCCTTTCTCCTTCTGACCCGCCGTACCCGGGGGATCGTCTGGGTCCTGTGCATGCTGGCGGCTTTTGCTCTCATGTACGCCTTCCTCTTTGCCTGCCTGGACATGGACGGCCCGGACATCCTCTGCAGGGCGGCCAAGGCCGTCCTGATCGCTGAGGCGGCGGCCTCCCTGGAGTGGCAGATCTCTTCCTGGTTCTTCTGGTATACCGGTACCAGGCCCTGGTACAGGGAAATCATCCTTCTGGTCCTGATCTACGGGGGATTCTTTTTCCTGGGCGGATACCTGGAATACCGGGTCCTCAAGGACCGGAGTCCGGTCCGGATGACGGGCGTGGACGTCCTCATGGCCTGCCTGGTGACAGGCCTGACCTTTGCCCTCAGCAACCTGAGCTTCTACGCGCCGGGCACCCCCTTCTCCGCCAAGGACGCGCCGGGGGTCTTCATCATCCGGACCCTGGTGGACCTGGTGGGCATGGGCATCATGTTCGGCCTGACCAGCCGGCTCTATGACCTGGCCGCGGAAAGGGAGCTTTCCGAGATCCGGTCCCTTTTCAAGTCCCACTATGATTCCTACCGAAGCTACCAGGACTCCCTGGACCTGATCAACATGAAGTACCATGACCTCAAGCACCAGCTGGACGGGCTCCGGGGCGAGGAGGATCCCGACAGGCGCCGGGAATGGATCGAGGCCATGGAAGAGGAACTGACCGCCTATAAGCCCAAGTACCTGACAGGGTCTCCCGTCCTGGACGCCATCCTGGACGGCAAGCGGGTCCGGATGCAGAACGCCGGCATCAACTTCACCTGCGTGGCGGACGGGTCCCTCCTGGACTTCATGCACGTGACGGACATCTGCAGCATCTTCGGCAACGCCCTGGACAATGCCGTGGAGGCGGCGGCCTCGGTGCCGGAAAAGGACCGGAGGCTGGTCCACCTGTCCGTTTCCTCCAAGCGGTCCTTCCTCCTGATCCATGTGGGCAATTCCTGCACCGTGAGGCCCTCCCTGGAGGACGGCCTGCCTGTCACCACCAAGAAGGACCGGCGGCTCCACGGCTACGGGGTCAAGAGCATCCGGATGGCGGTCCGCAAGTACCAGGGGACCCTGTCCTTCCAGCCCGGAGACGGCCGGTTCGACCTCCAGATCATGATCCCCCTTCCGGAAGAGGGGGCCTGAAAAGGTCCTTCCGCGGACGGGCAGACGTTTTTGACATGAGATGCATTTTGTGCCTCTGACCGGTCATTTGGTGCCGGTCAGGGGCGTTTTTATGCTTTTATGGTAAAATGTTCAATAACTGGGCGGAGAATCCCCGCCCTCCTGCAGCACTTTTTTACATAGAGGGGGAGATGTATGGAATTGAAGCATAAAGATCTGATCAGTCAGATGACAGTGGAGGAGAAAACAGCCTTTCTGGGAGGCAAAGGCGAATGGATGACCTGGGATTTTCCCCGACTCGGCATCCCGGAAATGTTCATGTCTGACGGACCCAGCGGCGTCCGCAGGCAGGCGGGCGCAGGCGACCATCTGGGCCTGAACCCTTCCCTGCCGGCGACCTGCGTCCCTTCCGCGGCCACCGTCGCCTCCAGCTGGGACCCCGCCCTGGCCGAGGAGATCGGCAGGACCCTGGGCGAGGAAGCCATGGCCGAGGATGTCCAGATCCTTCTGGGCCCCGGCATGAACATGAAGCGCAGCCCGCTCTGCGGCCGCAACTTTGAGTACTACGCGGAGGATCCCTATCTGGCGGGCAAAATGGCGGCCGGCTATATCAAGGGCGTCCAGAGCCAGAATGTCAGGGCCTGCGCCAAGCACTTCGCCGTCAACAGCCAGGAGGAGCGCCGGATGGCCGTCAATGCCGTCCTGGATGAGCGTACCCTCCGGGAGCTTTACCTGACCCAGTTCGAGATCTCGGTAAAGGAAGGCGGCGTCAAGGCCATCATGACCTCCTACAACGAGGTCAACGGCTCCTATACCAATGAGAGCACCCACCTCCTCCGGGACATCCTCCGGGGCGACTGGGGCTATCAGGGCATGGTCGTCACCGACTGGGGCGGGTCCAATGACCACGTGGACGGCGTCAAGGCAGGTTCCGACCTGGAAATGCCCGCGCCCGGCCTGGACAGCGCCCGTCAGCTCATGAAGGCCCTGGAAGAGGGCAGGCTGACCATGGAGGAGCTGGACGAGAGAGTCGACTGCCTCCTGGACGCCGTTCTGGAGACCACGGAAGCGGCCAAGGGCCATCCCGAGGACTTTGACACGGAGGCCCACCACCTGATCGCCCGCCGGGCTGCCAGCCAGTGCGCGGTCCTCTTTAAGAATGAAGACGGCCTCCTGCCCCTGAAGAAGGGGACCCGGGCCGCCATCGTAGGCGATTTCGCCTTTGAGCCCCGCTACCAGGGCGCCGGATCCTCCATGGTCAACTGTACGAAGGTGGAGACAGTGGAGGAGATGGTAAAGGAGGAGAAGGACTTTACGGTCACCGCCATGGTCCGGGGCTACAAGAGGGACGGGTCCGCCGACCAGGCCCTTCTGGATGAGGCAGTGGCGGCCGCGAAGGAAGCGGACGTGGTCCTTTACTTTTTCGGCCTCAATGAGATGAGCGAGTCCGAGGGACTGGACAGGACCCATATCCACATCCCCCAGAACATGGTGGATGTCCTGAAGGCCATGGCAGATGTCAACCCCAACATCGTAGGCATCCTTTCCGCCGGCGCTTCCATCGAGATGAGCTGGGACGGATACTGCAAGTCCATCCTGCACGGCTACCTGACCGGCCAGGCCGGCGGCGGCGCGATCCTGGACCTGCTGACAGGCAGGGCCAATCCCTCCGGCAAGCTGGCGGAATCCTATCCCGAAGCCCTGGAGGATACCTCCTGCTATAAGTACTATCCGGCCAAGGAGAGGAATACCGAGCACAGAGAAGGCATCTATGTCGGCTACCGCTACTATGACACCGCCGGCGTCAGGGTCCGCTATCCCTTCGGCTTCGGCCTTTCCTATACCAGCTTCGCCTATGAAGGCCTGACCGTCACAAAGGACGGGGCCTCCTTTACCCTGACCAATACCGGGGACAGGGACGGCGCGGAAGTCGCCCAGCTCTATGTTTCCCTGCCGGGCGCTGAGGTCTTCAGGCCCAGGAAGGAACTCAAGGGCTTTGCCAAGGTCTTCCTGAAGGCCGGCGAGAGCAGAAAGGTCACCATCCCCTTCGACGACAAGACCTTCCGCTACTGGAACGTGAAGACCGGCAGATGGGCCGTGGAAGGCGGGACCTACCAGATCCTGATCGGCGCCAGCTCCGCGGACATCCGCCTCTCGGGAGACCTTGCCGTGGAAGGCACGGGCGATCCCAACCCCTATGTAAAGGCGGACATGCCCTCCTACTACAGCGGCCGGGTGGCCGATGTGCCGGACGCCGAGTTCGAAAAGCTCCTGGGCCATCCCATCCCGGACGGCAGCTGGGGCAGCACCCTGACCGAGAACGACGCCATCTGCCAGCTCAAGAACGCCAGACTGGGCCTGGCCAGGTTCGCCTACGGCATCCTGGAGGGCAAGAGGAAGAAGGCGGAGGAGGCCGGCCAGCCCGACCTCAACATCCTTTTCATCTACAACATGCCCTTCCGGGCCATCGCCAAGATGACCGGCGGCGCCGTCAGCAAGGACATGGTGGACGGCATGGTGGAAGCGGTCAACGGCCACTTCTTCGGAGGCCTGGGCAAGATCATCGGCGGCTACTTCCGCAACGGCAGAGAGAACAAGAAGTTTGAAAAGAAGATCCGCGGCGGAGAGTAAGGCCGGCGGCAAGAGAGGATATAGGACCTATGAAAGATTTTCTCAACAATTTCGCGCAGAAGCATCCCAAGGCGGCCCAGTGGATCCGGGAAGGCGGCCTCTTCGTCCTGTTCAGCTATGTGGTCACCTTCATCAAGTACCTCCTGCTGACCTTCCTGCCCGGCGCATGGAGAGGCGTGGTCGGCGACGTGGAATGGACCTGGCCGGGCATTCAGACATCCCTGTTCGGCGTGCCCTTTACCCTGGCAGTCATCGGCAACTCCCTGGCTGACGGCGGTCTGGCCTTTACCCTGGCCAACTATACCTCCATCATTCTGGGCGAGTGCATCAACTTCCCCCTGCAGAGGAACGTGACCTTCCGCAGCAAGGGCCCCATCGGCAAGCAGATCGGCATGCACGCCCTGGGCACCATCGGCGTCATGCTGGTCATGAACCTCTTTACCTGCATCTGGAACCCGGTCACGGCCGCCTTCGGCGTGCCGGACTTCGTCCGGAACATCGTCACCACCATCGCCACCGGCGGCGTGGCC
>CAMOUD010000008.1 GCA_946626215.1 uncultured Lachnospiraceae bacterium | reverse complement strand
CTTCCATCTCTTTACTACTCTTTGCTTCTCTGTCCATCCCCGCCGGACCGGGAGATCCCCTCTCCCGTCCGGCCTTATCCTTCTCCGCTTATGATCCGCCTGTGTCCTTTTTCCCGCAGGGCTCACAGGACGCCCTTGGTGGACCAGACGCCTTCGCCCAGCCTGTCCTCCCGGAGGGTCGCCATATCCAGGGCCTTGCCGAAGGCCTTGAAGGCGCACTCCGCGATGTGGTGGTTGTTCTCTCCCGTGAACATGTGGAAGTGGAGGTTCATCATGGCCCCATAGGAGACCGAATAGAAGAACTCCCGGACCATCTCCGTATCCATGGTCCCGATCCGCTCCGCGGTAAAGGCCAGATCGGACTGGTAGTAAGGCCTGCCGGACAGGTCCACCGCGCAGAGGATCAGGGCCTCATCCATGGGCAGGATGGCCTGGCCGAAGCGCTTAATGGCCTTCTTGTCTCCCAGGGCCCTGGCGATGCAGGTTCCCAGGACGATCCCGCAGTCCTCGATGGTGTGGTGGCAGTCCACCTCCAGGTCCCCCCTGCAGCGCAGGGTCAGGTCAAAGAGGCCGTGCCTGGCAAATCCCGCGAGCATGTGGTCGAAAAATCCCACGCCCGTATCAATGTCATAGGTCCCTGTCCCGTCCAGGGCCAGGACGCAGGTAATGTCCGTCTCCCTGGTCTTTCTTGTGACCTCGGCTTTTCTGATCTCCATGCGGACCTCCTCTCTGATCATTCTCCCGTTTCCGAACTGTATTCCGCCGCCAGGAATCTCTGGCCGTCTATGGTATTGATATAGCCTTCATAGTGCCTTGTCCCCTCCGGATAGTCATCCAGGTCGATGAAGGCCGAGAACTGGATCTTCTTGGCGTGGGGGACGTCGTAGTCCGTGGTATCCTCCATCTCCAGCCGGTGGACCTCGTCGGGCGCGCCCTCCGTCCAGAAATAGACCTCCACCGAATCGATGCCGTCCCGGTTCAGGGCCGTGCCGATATAGAAGATGACTTCCCGGCCGCCCTCCTCGTTGGTCACCTCGAACTTGAACTCGGCCTGCTTCTGGACCTTTTCCACGATGGAATCCGTGATCTCCACGGCCATGAGCCTGTCCATGTATTCGGAATGCTTGTTGAATTCCGCGTCGATGAAGGACTTGCTGTACTGCTCCAGCAGGGTCTTTTCATCCGAGAAGAGATTGGTGCCAAGGCCCAGCCTGTCTCCTTTGATCTCCACGCCCAGAGCCGCCAGGGTCGTGGGGAAGTTGTCCATGGTGGAGTAGGTCCGTCTTTCATTCCGGACCGGCTCGGCGGCCGGGTTGATGTAGCAGGTATAGGTCCTTCTGGTATAGTCAGCCGGGACCCCGTCACAGAAATCGTGGTCCATGGTGGTATGGTCCCCGCTGAGGATGATGGTGGTGTTCTCGTAGAAATCCTGTTCCTGGCACCAGCGGACAAATTCCGTCACCTGGCGGCTGGAGCAGGCCATGACATTGGCGTACTGGTTGTCTCCGAAGTCCTCCCGGCAGAGGTCGCAGACAAAGCCGTCCTCAAAGTGGGTGTCCACCGTCAGGAGGGTCAGGTTGAAGGGCTCTTCCTTTGCCGCCAGCTCTGTCAGGGTCTCCCGGGCAAAGGTGAAGAGCTTTTCGTCCTCAAAGCCCCAGGTCTTGACATAGCCCTCGGGGATCCAGCCCACATCCACGGCGTGGTAATAGTCGTAGAGATGGAAGTTGCCGTGGTCCCTGTAGTAGAGCCTGCGGCCTCCGAAGGTCACGTCGCTCCCCAGCAGGAAGTACTGCTCGTAGCCGTTGTCCTCCAGGATGTCTCCCAGGGTCGTGATGCCCGGGAAGAAGCTGTCCTGCTTGTCCATCTCGTTGTCTCCGATGGTGGACTTGAGGGGAAGGGCCGCGGACTGGCCGAAAAGGCCCGCCATGGTCCAGGTGGTGCCGGCCAGGCACTCCCCGCCGTTGAGGGCCGGATCCTCTCCGGAAAAATCCTCGTTCTCCTGGGCCAGGGCCGTCAGCTCCGGAATGACATTTTCCGGGAAGGCCCCGCCGCTTGCCTCATCCGCGTAGGTCATCTCCATGGATTCCAGGTAGATGTAGATCAGGTTCCGCTTCTTTTCCGGGAAGGTCAGCTCCACGGCCGCCGGATCGGCGTAGTTGTCCTCCACAAAGGTGGAGTCCTCCCCCTGATAGCGGAAATAGTCCAGGAGTCCCAGGTTGATCTCCACCTGATAAAAGGTAAAGATGTCCGCCAGAAGGGCCAGGACCAGGGCGAGGACGGTGACCCTGCGGAACCGGACCCGGTTCCTCCGTCTCCTGACCAGCATGACGATCAGGAGGGCCACCAGAGCCGCTGCCGGCAGGCCGTAGCGGATCACGAAGCCCCTGACCATGGAGGTGTCCGTTCCCTGGATGGAGGTCTTGAGGTGGAACATGATCTCATCGATGGTCAGCTCCGCCCAGTTGTCAAAGAGCATCCTGGCGGCAAAGAGCAGGAAGATGGACAGGGCAAAAAAGATGACGGCAAAGACCGCCAGGGCCTTCAGTCCCTTTCCGGGGCCCGGACGGCGCCTTCTCCTTCTTCCTCCCCGGCCGGACCGGCCATCCTTCTTCATATTCTGCCGGGCCAGGCCCGTCCGGCGGCTTCCTGCCGCCCTCCTGCGCCTTTGCCCGGCCTTCTTTTCTCCGCCCTCCGTCTGGAGGATCTCTTCTCTTTCTTCCTTATGATCCATGGTGCTTTCGGACATATATGGTTCTCCGTTTTTCTATGACAAAAATCCCTTCGGAAAGGCTCCCTTTTCCGGTGGCCGGAGGCCGGCCCGGGCGGGATGATCGGAATGTCTTCTTATTTCAGATATCGCAGACACTACCTTACCACGAGGGTTTTTTCTTGTCTATTCCTATCATAGCAAATATTTTTAAATTAATTAAGAAAAAATAGAATATATTTTACAAAATTGTGACAGATATGTTAAAATACTCTCAACAGGTCTGTAACATCTGCGGGAATGGTCCCGCCTGCATATGAAAGAGGGAGAAAAGAGTATGAATCGAACGATCTGCAGACACCTGACGCGGTTCCTTACCGTACTGTCACTGGCGCTGGCCATCGCTGCCGGAAGCCTTTCTTCCCTTCCCGCCATGGCGGCAGAGAACAACATCGTCACAGCGGAAGCGGAAGTGGAAACGTCGGTGACAAGCACCAAAACTGCCGTTAAGTTCGCCAGCAACTACCTGAAGCCCGCCGACGGGACCTACAACCTGATCTCGGGCGTCGGCAAAAAGGCCAGGCTGGATGTTTCCGGCGGCCGGGCGTCTGACGGCGGCAATGTCCAGATCTACGAGAACAACGGCAGCAACAACCAGAAGTTCGTGATCAAGCATCAGGGCAAGGGCTGGTATACCATTACCAACGTCATCTCCGGCAAGTGCCTGGACGTGGAGAACGGCAATCCCGCCATCCGGACCAATGTGCAGATCTTTACTCCCAACGGGACTGATGCCCAGCTCTGGCGCTTCTATGACGCCGGCAACGGCTATATGTACATCCAGTCCAAGCTCGGCAACTACCTGGATGTCCGCGGCGGCATCTACCGCAACCGGACCAATGTCTTCACCTTCTCCAGGACCGGCTCCAAGGCCCAGAAGTGGAAGCTCTCCGATACCGAGCTCCTGGAAAGCACCCAGGTCTACCTGTCCGATACCGCCATCGGCCAGAAGAGGGCCAAGGTCGTTGACTATATCCGCCAGATGGCCACCATCAAGTGGACCCCCAAGAAGACCATCAACTACTGGCGCACCACCTCCATCAAGTGGAAGAAGGGCACCTACTATTACGGCATCCCTTATTCCCAGTGGACCCGCAACACGACCGTAGCGGCCTTCAAGAAAAAGATGTCCGGGACCACCTACACAGGCCCCGCCACCAACAAGACCTACATGGGCAGCGACTGCTCCTCTTCCTGCAGCCTGGCCTACTATCAGGTCAACAAGAAGTTCCCCATCACCACCACCAGAGGCATGTTCCCGGTCTACGGCTACTGCAAGACCGTCGGCAAGTATGACCACTTAAAGAGCCTCTCCTCCTCCAAGATCTGCAAGAAGAACGGCAAGGCCGTCATGGTCAAGGCCTATGAGAACCTTCTTCCCGGCGATCTGGTCCTCCACGGCGAGGGCTCCAGCGGCCACGTCCGCATGGTCACCTATGTCGGCAACGGCTATGTCAAGTGCATCGAGCAGTCCGGCCTGGAAAAGGGAGCCAACACCTCCTGGAGAGTGGACAAGGTCTACACCCTGGACAACCTCTTCGCCAACAACTACATTCCGGTCACCATGATCGACTGGTAACAAAAGATTTTTCACTTCTTAATTCGAATCTCTCATAGAAAGGACCGGGCCCTGGCCCGGTCCTTTCGCGTGCCCGGCTCCCGGCCGGGCTCTTCCTCTGTTCAGTGCCCCGTCTCATGGGCGGGGAGATTCATCCCTTCAGGTTCCCCAGCACGTGCGCAAAATGCGCAGCGAGGAAGACAGCGCCCGCGGCCGCCAGAGGAACGTTCCGCCTCCAGAGGCCGATGGCCGCGTAGTAGAGCGGCGGCAGGACCACAAGAAAGATCATCATGATAAAAAGGCTCTGCCGGCCGGAGAAATACAGGGCCCAGCCCGCGAAGTTGGCGGCCAACAGGATTCCCGCCAGTATAAAGAAAAAGCGCTCTTTTCCGTCCGAAATAGAAAAAAGCACCGCGTCCCTGTGCACGACAAAGGTCATAAGGGCGACGCACAGGATCCCCAGGACCTTTTCGCAGATCTCCAGCGCCATGGAAGTTTCCGTCATGTTCATGATCGGATTCGTTTCCAGACGGACAAAGGGCATCACCATGTAAGGGATCTCCTGCAGGGCAAAGAGTACAGGGCCCAGGGCCCAGAACCCGAGATACTGATCCCCGAACAGCCTGATCCACCTCATCATTTCATTTCTCCTTTCCCTCTCAGCCGCGCGGAGCCCGCCGGCCGGACCGGCCCCCGGACCTGATCATAATTCCCGCACCATGATATATTCTTCGGCATTTTCAAAGGCCGTCCGGAAGCCGACGGCCCTGTACATCCTGACCGCGGGGTTGGCCTTCTGTACCGCGAGGGAGGCCCGCTTCCATCCCTGGTCCCGAAGCAGCTCCAGCATCCTCCGCATCATTTCCGTACCGATGCCCCTGCCCCGGCATTCCCTGCAGAGGGAAATGGCAAGGGAGGGCGTCTGGTCGTCCACATGGCCGTAATCCTCCATGATCCTGGACCAGACAGCGCCTACGACCCTGCCGCCGGCCTCGGCCGCCAGGCAGTTGTCAGCAGGACCATCCCCGAAGTTTTCATAGTATAAGGCGAGCTCCGGAAGGTCGACGATCGATCTGTCCGGAGGCTCCGCGCCTTCAGGGATGAAGATGGCCTCATAAAGGAAGTCCTTCAGCAGCCCGGTCTCGTCCTCCCTGAGCTTTCGTATGATCACGCTCATATCACCTCCCGGTCCCGGCCCATAGAGCATATATTCCGTTTCTTCATCCGGCCGGCGCGTCATCTGAAACACCGTCCGAATCCATTATACCCCGATTCCGGCATTCCATCAGTATCCCAGGCACCTGCTTCCGGTCATTTCCCGTTTCCGGGGCATGCTCCCGGTCCATGCCCTCGTCCCGGATCCAAAGGCCCTTCCTCTGCCTGAACAGGCTTCCCGCACGCTGAGAGGGTACCCGGCGGAAAGCGGGAACGCCCCTGCCCGTAAGACATGACAAAAAGCCGCGGGGCCATGGTGAAATGCTGCCATGGCTCCGCGGCCTTTGATTTACGCTTGATTTATGACCTTTCAGCAGGACCTTCTCCCTGTCCGGAGAGGATCCCTTCCGGTCTTCTCCTCATCAGTTGGAGATGACGGTGGTGTCCTTCTTGCAGTTGTTGTAGATGAACTTGCAGGCGGACATGGGCAGCCGTACGCAGCCGTTGGAGATGTTCAGGCCGAAGCGGCCGTCCACGACGTTGACAGGGCTGGAGTCATACTTGCTGTAGAGGACCGAGTGGAAGAAGAATCCGCCCGATACATAGGTGTTGTAGAAGGTAGCGGAAAGAGTATAGACCCTGTGGTATTCGGTAAAGACAGTCCGGAAGTAGCCGGAAGGGGTGATGCACTTGCCGGTCTTGGGACCTGTGATGCCGATGGAGCAGTCTACGTACTGCTGGAGCACCCAGTTGTTCTTCTTGCCCTTGAAGATGCCCACCTTATGGGTCTTCTTGTCCAGGATGATCAGGTAGCTGGACTTGGATGTGAACTGCTGGGCCTTGCTGACCATGGCGATCTTCTTGGAGTCGCCGGTCGCCTTGCCGTTCTTATCCAGCTTGATGCCGTTGACGGACTTGTTCTTCTGCATGACGCCCTTGGAATCGAAATAATAGAGGGCGTTGTTGATCTTGAACCAGCCGGACTGGCGGACGCCGTTGGAGTCGAAGTAGTAGGTCTTCTTGCTGATGGTCTTCAGTCCGGTGTACTGGCCCTTGGACTTGTCCACGTAGTAGGTCTTGTTGTTGACAGTGACCCATCCGGTCTTGACGAAGCCGTTCTTGTCGAAGTAGAACTTGGCGCTGCCGGCCTTCTGCCAGCAGCTGATGGCCAGGACGCCCTTGTCGTTGAAGTGGTGCTTGCCCTTCTTGACGGTATAGGAGATCTTCTTGCCGGTCTTGGGATCGGTGCCGGAGATCTTGGTATCCTTCTTGCAGGTCCACCAGCCGTTCTTGTCGCCCTTATAGGCCAGACCGGTCTTAGGGTCGAAATACTGCCAGCCCAGGCTGGTCCCCTGCCAGTCTGTCAGGGCCACGGACTTCTTGTTGACCAGGTAGTAGGACTTCTTGTTCGAGCAGTAGTAGAGGCCGTTCTTGTCGGCAGTCACGCTGTGGATGATAGCCAGGCCGTTGCTCTTGTCAAAGTAATGGCGGCCCTTGCCGAAGGTGATCTTCTTGCCGGAGACTTCGCCCTTGACGGTCGTGTCCTTGGAAAGGTCCACATAGTTGAGCTCGCCGTAGCCGTTCTTAGGATTGAAATAGTACCACTTGTTCTTTTCAATCTCATGCCAGCCCTTGTAGTAGTCGTCCTTGTTCTTGGCGTTCTTGGCATAGTAGCGGGTATTGCCGCCCACCTTGGTCCAGCCGCCGAGACCGGCGATGGTCACTTCCTTGGTGTAGGACTTGGTCTTCTTGGTGACGGACTCATAGATCTGGGCCGTGACCTTGATCTTGCCGGCCTTGGTGCCCTCAAAGACGCCGTCCTTCTTGCCGATGGTGCCGAAGGTGCCCTTGCCGGAGGCGGGAGCCATCTTCCAGACGACCTGGTAGGCGGAGGCGGGAGCCTTGGTGGTGATGCCGAAGGTGGCCTTGGAATAGACCTTGAGGCTGCTGGAGCCGGGGGCCTTGATGGCGTAGTCATACTTGAGCTTGTCGGCTGCCATGTAGCCCGCGAATTCAGGATCTTCCTCTGCCAGTTCTTCCTCTTCCAGGAGCTCTTCCTCTTCTGTAAGGACTTCCTCGGTCAGGGCCTCTTCTTCGGTCAGGGCTTCCTCGGTCTCAGCTGCCAGGGCGGGATCTGTCTCCTCATTCACGGCAGCGGGAGCCTCGGCGGACGCCTCGGCAGGGGCTTCGGTGGATGCCTGGGCGGGAGCCTCGGTGGATGCCTCTGCGGCCTCCTCCTTCTTCTCCTCTTCCGCGGCGGGGGCAGTCGTTCCGGCTTCGGAGGCGGTCTCCGCCGGAGCGGCCTCTTCCTTGACGGCAGGCTCGGGAGCGGGTTCCTCAGCGGCAGGAGCCTGGGCAGCAGGGGCTGCTTCCACAGTCTCCTCCATGACCTCCGTCTCCTCCGGAGACGCGGCCAGGGCCTGCATGGGGACCATCATAGTCAGTATGAGTGTGAGAATCAGTGCCAGTCTGCGTTTCATACTCTTTCCTCTTTTCTGGAATGCGTCCTGCCCGGATCCCGGACCCGGACGGTCTGCGGCACTCCCGCGCAGACCTCGCTTCAGCCTTGCATGCTCCGGGCCGGCCCTGTCGGATCAGGGTCCGGGAGAGGCGGCCCGGTCTGTTTCAGCCTGCAGTATCACTTGCCGTAGATAACGACCTTAGTGTTCCTGGGGATGTTGTCATAGATCCACTTCGCGTTGCCCAGAGCCATACGGATGCACATGTTGGTCATATGCTTGTTCAGGGAACCTGCCACGATGTGGACGGGGTTCTTGTCCGTGAACTTGTACTGGACGGAGTGGAAGAAGGTGCCGGTGTTCTGGATGTAGGAGTTGTAGAAGGAGCAGGACTCCCTTTTCCAGTTGTGCTTGTAGAGCTTGTAACCGATCTTGAAGGTGCCGCTGGGGGTCTTGGATCTGCCCTTTTCGAACTTGCCTACGGAGATAGGGAAGTAGCGCTGCAGTTCCCAGCTGCCCTTGACCTTCTTGAAGATGCCGGCGCGGTGGATGGACTTGTTGACCAGGATCAGGTAGGAGGTGGAGCTGGAATAGCCCTTGGCCTTCTTCATCATATCCTTCCTGCCCGCGTCCAGAACGGCCTTGCCGTCCGCGCCGATCCGGATCCCATTGACGGTCTTGCTCTTGGCCATGACGCCCTTGGAATCGAAGTAGTAGTTGTCCTTGCCGATGACATACCAGCCGGTAGCCATCCAGCCTGTGCTGTCAAAGTAATAGGTCTTCTTGCTGATGGTCTGGAAGCCGGTCAGCACGCCCTTCTTCTTGTCGATGTAGTACTTCTTGCCGCTCTTCGTGAACCAGCCGTAGGTGGCCTTGGAGGCCTTCTCGACCATGATCACGCCCTTGGTGTCGGCCAGGTACCACTTGCCGGAGACCTTGAACCAGCCGGTCTTCAGGCCCCCTGCCTTGTCAATGTAGTACTTCTTCTTGCTGATGGTCTGGAAGCCGTACTTGGCATTTCCGCCCTTGTCGAAGTAGTACTTCTTGCCGTCCACGGTGTTCCAGCCGTTGATGCACAGAACGCCGACGCTGGTGAAGAAGAGCTTGGTCCCCTTCTTGATGGTGTACTCAACGGTCTTGGACTTCTTCTCAGACTTGCCGGATTCCTTGTAAAGCTTGTACTCCTTGTCGGCAGTAAAAGGCTTCAGGGCGGTCATGCCGGTCTTGTCGTCGAAATAATGCCATCCGTTGGACATCTTCTGGAACTCATGGCCGCAGGCGCCGTAGGCGTCAGCATAGAGCCAGCTCTTATAGGTGTTGTTCCAGACGTAGCCGTTCTTGTCGGTGTTGAGGCCCTTGACATAGAACTGGTACTTATTATTGAAGTAGTGGATGCCGGGGTTCAGCTTGGAGCCGGCCTTGGCGGCTCCGCCCACGGTCCTGGCGCCATAGGTCACGAACCTGGCCGCCTTCTTCATGACGCCCGTGGTCTCGTTGAACCAGTACCACTCCTTCTCGGTCACGGCGTAGACGCCCTTGGCGGGCTCGCCGGCCTTGACATAATAATAGGTATCCTGGCCGTTCACCAGCCATCCCTTCTGCTCAGCGATGGAGGCGGGGGCCGTGACGGTGATCCGGGCTCCGTCCTCGGCAGTCTCCGTCACAAGAGCCGTGACGATGACCCGGCCGGCAGCCTTGCCGGTCAGGAGGCCGGTCTGGCTGTCAATGGAGGCCCTGTCAGCGGTCTCCAGGGCGGCGCCGTTCTCATCGGCGTCCGCTACGGTCCACTCTACCGTGTAGGAACCCTCGGGGGCATCCTCGGACGTAAGGGAAACCTTTCCGGAACCGCCTGCTTTCAGGCTCTTCTCATCGGGGAGCGCGATCGTATAGGTATAAAGGGAGGTATTGGCAACGGCTTGGGCCGTTTCAGGACTTTCTTCCTGAGCTGTCTCTTCCTCGACAGGCTCTGCCTCCTGGTCATCGGCGGCGTCTTCCTGCTCCTCTGTCAGGGTCTCCTCCTCGGTCTTCTCCTCTTCCGGAGGAAGGATCTCCTGGACCGGATCCTGTGTCTCATCGGGATCGGTCACTGTGACCTCTCCCTGCGCCGGATCCGCCTCGGCCTCATCCTGGGCGGGAGTTCCGGTCTCATCCTGGACCTCCCCTTCGGTCTGGGCCGCGTTATCAGCCGCCACGGTCGCGGCGGCCGAGAACGGGGATGCTGCCGTCATGACTACTGCCAGCAGTAATGCTAATGTACGCTTCATTCGTTTCTCCTTTTCGTCCCTTTCTTCTTCTCGAACTATGGATTGGTATGCTGCGCGGGCTGGCACTGCCCAACTATATATTGTAGCATACACTTATGTCCTATATAAAGCGGCCGAACAGGAATTATCCAAAAAGCTTTTCGCTGTAGACGCCCTGTTCGATCAGTCTGCGGAAGGATTCCACTACCAGGGGCTTGTCTTCCTTATAGGTCACGCCGAACCACTTGTCGCCGGTCTCCAGGACCTTCACCGTGACCCTGCCCTGACGGAGGAGGCCGCCGATGATGGTGGGCAGAAGGTATTCGCCCTTGAGACCGTTCCCGGCCGCGATGGTCTCCTCCAGGAAGGTCTTGAAGCCTGTCCGGAGGATATCCATGAATTCAGGGGTCAGGCCCCACATGTTCATGGAAACATAGGATTCGGGATCCAGAGGGCCCGCGGGCACGCTGGCCCCGATGCTGCCGTCTTCACCGGTCACCTTGAGGATCTCGGAAGTCTCCACGACGTCGGTCAGATATCCGTCCGCGTCGACCTGGCAGAGGCCTCTGGTCACGGTGCCGTTGTCGCTCAGGGTGTTCTTGAGGATGAATCCGGCCATGCAGTAGTCGGCGGGCCTGGCGGGATCATAGCCCTTCAGGAAGGCGCAGATCCTGCGGTAGGCTTCCTTGCCGTAGTAGTCGTCAGCGTTGATGACGGCGAAGGGGCCGTCGATCAGGCCGTCGCAGGCCAGGATGGCCTGGCCGGTGCCCCAGGGCTTTTTCCTGCCTTCAGGCAGGCTGATCCCCTCGGGAAGGTCGGTCATGGACTGGAAGGCATAGGCGGTCTCCACGCCCCTGGCGGCGCAGACCTTTTCGATCCTGTCGCCGATGACCTCGCGGAAATCCTTTTCAATGTCCCTGCGGATGACGAAGATGATCTTTTCAAATCCGGCTTCCATGGCGTCATGGATGGAATAGTCCATGATGATCTCGCCGTTCATGCCTACGGGCTCCAGCTGCTTGATGCCTCCGCCGAAACGGGATCCGATGCCTGCTGCCATAATGACCAGTGTAGTTTTCATAGATGGTTCTCCTTATACCGCCCGGGGCGGCCTGCTGACTGTTTGCTGTTATCTTTCTTCCAGAACGGCCTTCATCTTCTCCGCCAGGGAGGCGACGACTTCTTCATCGGGCCACATGACGTAAAGATTGGTCTCGCCCATGGAATAGGTGGGCTGGCTGTCGCCGGTGCCGGAAGCGGCCTGGCTCTCTACCTGCCAGGAAGCGCCCTCCGCCAGCTGGCGGCTGACCAGCTTGCTGATATCCTCCCGGCTGATGCTGGTCTGGGTACAGGAGGATACGACCTCGATGACCTCGCCCGCGTGGGTCAGGACGGCAGGGGAGGTGATCTTGTGGATGATGGCGGTCAGGACCGCCTCCTGGTTCTTTCCTCTCTGGTTGTCGCCGGAGGCGAAGGCGTACCGTTCCCGGCAGAAGGCCAGGGCCATCTCGCCGTCCATGTGGTTCACGCCCTGCACGAAGCTGTAGTCGCCCTTGGTGAAGGCCACCGGTGAATCCACATCGATGCCGCCCAGGGCGTCCACGATGTTGATCAGGGAGGTGAAGTTGACGCGGACGTAATAGTCCAGGTCGACCCCGTAGACATTCTCCAGAGTGGCCATGGAGGCCCGGATCCCGTAGATGCCGGCGTGGGTCAGCTTGTCTCTGACGTCGCCGCTGATGCCGGGGATGGTGACGAAGTAGTCACGGGGGGTCGTGGTCAGGAGGATCTTATGGGTATAGGGGTTGACGTTCACGATGATGTTGACGTCCGACCGGCTGGTGGTGGTGATGGCGCCGGCCACGTCGATACCGCTGATATAGACGGTGAAGGGCTCGTCCACGGAGACGGTCCTTTCAGGCTCATCGGGTTCCTTCTCGATCACGGCCCTGTACAGGATCCTGACCTGGTCGGAATAGTTCTCAATGGCCTCCTCCAGGGTCGCCGTATAGGCTTCGTTGTAGATGGCCGCAGGGATCTCTTCCGCCAGAAGGGCGTTCGCCTCTTCCATGGGGCCGGCATAGGCCTTTGTGGCAAGCTCGCCGCCTGCCGCGGCGGAGATGTCCTCCAGAGCGGCCGCCAGGCCGTCGCTGTCCCCGGAGAGGGGCAGGGCGAATTCATAGGAAGCCGCGTCGACAATGGTCTGGGCCGGATCGTCCGCCCTTACCACCACCACGTAGGAGTCGCTTTCCGTGACCTCCCTGGCGATGGTGTCCACCGCGTGGCTGATGGTCCAGAGGTAAAAGCTGCCGAAGGCGAACATGGCCGTCAGGATCAGGGAGAGGACGGCGCCTCCGATCTTGCTTCCCCCGGTCTTTCCCAGATGGAAGGGGAGGGTCAGGAGGACGGTGGCCGCCAGGACCCCGATGACAATGGCCAGGAATCTGCCCGGCAGGAAGCCGGACGCGGCTGCCAGGGCCGCGAAGGCGCCGGCGCTGACCACATGGAGGGCCAGGAGGATCCGGCTGAGGACGGCGGCTCCGCCGCCGGCCTTTGTATCTGTTCTTTCGTTCATAGCTGTGTATTTCCTTTCCTGAAATTGTTGGCTGTTCGATCCGCTCTTCGGAGCCTGTCCTCAGAGCATCCCATGATTATAAACACAGCCCCGCAAAAAGGAAAGTCCCTGTGTTCTGTTTTTATGTACTGATTTAAGGCCTATTTCTTCTTCCACTGGGCGCACATGCGGACCGTTCTGCCGGCCCCGGCCGTTTTCGCCACAGCGGCCTTGTCCTTGTAGATATAGAAGGAATAGCCCGAAGGGAGCTTGCCGCCTGTCATCCTGACCCAGGAGGCCTTGCCGTTCTTAACGGCGTACCAGGTATTGTCCTCGATCCGGTTGGCGACCCAGCCTTTGAAGGCATAGCCGGTCTTTTTGGCCTTGAGGGAGGAGGCTGACCTGAGCTTTGCGGCCTTCCCGTAGGTAACGGCCTGGCAGCCCAGGTATTTGGCGTCCACGCCCGTGAAGAAAAAGACGGAATACTGCCCCGCCGAAGCCGCGCATCGGACGTTCCCGCTGATGGAAAGGGAGGAGCCGGCCGCGGACTTTTTATAGTTCCCGCCGGACATGTAGCAGCCTGTGACCCTGCCCCCTGCCGCCGCCGTGACATGGACCACGGGATAGGAGGTCCCGGTATGGAGGGTCGATCCCCTGACGGTGACGGAAGCCTTGGCGTTGGATACGGTGACCGCCGAGTTCCTGCCGGTCAGGTCGCATCCGCTGACCGTGATCTTTGCCTTCTGGTAGGACCCGTCGGCGCTCACCAGAAGGGCGTGGTTCGCGGCGTTCTTTACGGTGTCCCCGCTGATGGTGACGGTCCCGCCGCCGATCTGGATGCCTCTGCCGCCCGAATCCTGGACGACGTTGCCGGAGGCCGTCAGGCTCTTGCCGCTGAAGTAATAGCCCCGGTCCCTGGGAGAGACGATCTTGTTGGACTTCAGAGCCGCCGCTGCCGTGCCTGTGATCCGGAAGCCTGCCGATTCGGCGTTGTTCAGGGTATTGGAGGAGGCGTTCAGGGTCCCGCCGGAGCAGTAGACGGTGTTCTTGCCTCCTGTCACCCCCTTCAGGGAGGTGATGGTGTTCCCGTTCATGGTCAGGCTGCCGGAGGACATGTAGACGGGACTGGCGCCCGCCGCCTTTGTCAGGGTCACCTTATTGGAGGAAAAGGTCACCTTGCAGCCGCTGCCGGCCATGGTCAGGGTGCTGAGCCCGTTCCCTTTGATGGTGTTGGACTTGATGGAGGCCGTGCACCGCCCCACCACGAACATGGCCTTGTCCAGGAGCTTTCTGCTGTTCCCGTAGGTGATGGAAGACCCTGATACCGTAATGCCGGCCGAGTCCCAGGCATCCAGGAAGAGGGTGATATCCGAGGCCGTGCAGCCGGTCACGGAAGAGTCCGCGAAATTCTTGAACTGGACACAGGTGAAAAAGATCGTCCGGAAGCTGCAGTTTTTGATCCTGATGTCCCGGGTGGTATGGTCCGCGTTGTGGGACCCGACCCCGGTCATGACATTCTGGAAGGCGCATCCCGTGACTGTGATATTTTTGCAGGCGGTCCCGTCCGAAGGCTTCGCCCCCGCGCAGTGGCTGGCCACGCAGGAATCCAGCTGAAGGGCCTCCGCCGCCACGGAAGTGGCGGATCCCGATCCCACGGGATTGGGGTCGGTGGCCGTATACCGGGTCTTATAATAGCGGAAGAAGTTCTTCAGGGTGACCCCGGAAACGGTGGAGTCCCTGACCCCGGCCAGCTCCAGATGGTGGGTGCCGGCGCAGTCCTTCAGGGTGGTATTGCTGATGGTCAGGCCCGATCCGTGCCAGAAATACAGGAGGTTGGCCCAGTACCGGCAGTGGCCTGTGGCGGGATCCTTCAGGGAGCTTTTGAGGTTCCCGGAGGAATCGGACAGGTTCCCGTCCCAGGTACCGCCTGTGATCTTCACGTTGGTCAGCTGGCCGTAGCCTCCCTTGGAGGCCAGGGCGTTGCAGAGCATGATCTTGGAAGGATCGGTCCTTACGATCCTGGCGCCGGAGGCCAGGACCAGGTTGGTGTTGGAATAGATGCCCAGGGGGCCGGATATATAGTAGGTGCCCGCCGGCACGTTGACGGTGACCTCCTTGGAGGCCGTGGCGGATTTTCCCTTGTCCAGGGCCTTCTGGATGGCAGAGCGGTCATCCTTGGAATCCGAGCCCGAAGCGCCGAAGTCCTTCACGGAATACTCATAGACGTCCAGCTCTTCCATGGTCTCCTCTTCTTCGAGGACCTCCTCTTCAGCGGGGGCTTCCTCCTCGGGGGATCCCTCTTCGGCTTCCTCAGGTCCTTCTTCCGGGAACTCTTCGGGAAGCAGGTCCTCTTCTTCCTCCGCGGCCTCTTCCTCCTCTCCTGACACCTCTGTCCGGACAGGTCCTTCGGGCTCCTGTTCTTCCTCAGGATCCTCTTCCGGCTCTTCCGGAAGGACCTCTTCCTCAGTCTGGGCCGGGGCCTCTGTTTCCCCGGTCTTGGCGCTTTCCGCCGCTGCCGCGGCTGCCGGCGCTCCTGTCAGAATGGCCGTGCCTGTCAGCAGGATCGCCAGGATCAGGGCTATGGCCTGTCTGGATCTCTTCATCTGGTCCCCCTCGAGTACGCTGACACGCTTGTCATGATCGGACCTGACACAGTTTCCCGGTATCCTTCCCTAAGCATACTCCTCTTTCTTCTAAATGTTAAGAAAATATTTCAATATTTTTACTAGTTTTTAAAATTATATTAAAATATTTCCTTAAAATCGTCAAGCAGGCAGGCAGATGCAAACCGGTTTTTTTTCTGCTATACTGGGCATGCGCCGGTCCCGGCCGCGGAAAGGAGGCCCTTATGAGTCCCGCATCGACCCGAAACTACAACATCGACCTGGTCAAGAGCCTGGCCTGCCTGATGGTCATAGGCCTGCACAGCTTCCATGGGACCCGGGCGTTCCTCTCCAGGACCGCCTATCTCCTCTGCGGCTTCTCCATTCCGGCCTTCTTCATGTCCACCGGCTGGTTCGTTCTCCAGAAGGACCGGGGGGATTCCTCCTACTGTCTGAAAAAGGCCCGGGCCCTGGTCCGGCTGGGCCTCCTCTGGATCGTGCCCGAGTTCTTCCTGGTCCTCCTGGTCCGCCTGGCAAAGGGGGCGGACCTGAGCTCCTACGGGCTCCTCAGCCTTCCCCGGGCCATCGCGGTCAGCTTTCTCAACCACGGGTCCCTCTGGGACTGCGTCTGGCACATGTGGTACCTGGCCGCCTCCGCCCTGGTCTTTCTCCTCCTGATCCCCCTCTTCGGGACCTGGCTGAACCGGACGGACGGCCGCTCCGGGGCCCGCTTCCGGATGCTCCTCCGGATCTGGATCCCTCTTGCCCTGGCCGGGGTCCTGCTCCAGCTGGTCTCCTACCTGATCGGGGAGCCCCTGGCCGCCTCCTTCTACGAGACCCTCCGGGTCTGGACCTGGCTCCAGTACTTCCTTCTGGGCGGCCTCATGCCCCGGGTCTGCCGGATCGTCAAAAGGAAAGTCCCCTTCCTCCTCCACCTCCCGGCGGCTCTCCTTCTGGCCGGGGCCGTCCTGGTCCAGCAGAACCTGCTGATCCACCGGATGGGCTTCGCGGATGCCGCTGAATACTTCTATGACGATCCTCTGATGGCCGCCTACGTGGTCTGCCTCTTCGCTCTCCTGATGCGGATCCCCCTGGGGGCGGGCATGGAAAGGGCCCTTTCCTTCTTTTCTCCCCTGACCCTGGGCATCTATCTGATCCATCCCTTCATCCGCAAGGTCTACCTGATCAGCCACTCCCTGTCCGGGGCCAGGAGCCAGTGCCTCTGCTTCGCCGTCCTCCTCCTGGGCTCTTCCATCCTTGCCTTTGTCCTCTCAAAGATCCCTTACCTGAAAAAACTGGTCAGCCTGTAAAGGCGGTCCGGAAGACACGAAAATGCCCCGCGGTCCATCCTTCCAGGGACGGGCCGCGGGGCCTTCTTTCTTTTCGTTTCTATTCTGTGCCTGACGCTTTTTTCAGACCGGACCAGGCCGGCGGCAGGTCATCCGCTCTCTCAGGCCTGCATCTCTCCCAGGATATCCAGGGTCCTCTCCAGGCCGGACCGGATATCATAGAAGGGCTCCCAGCCCAGGGCCTTGAGCCTGGCTCCTTCCAGGCGGGCCTTGGTGGCCCGGCTGTAGCCGGCCGCCTCCACCTCGTCGGGAAGCTCGAAGACCACCTTCCTGCCGGCCTTGCCTGCGATGATGGCCGCCAGGTCCTTGAGCATGATGTCGGAGGCGTCGTCCGCGATGTTGTAGGCCAGGCCGCATTCTCCCTTCAGGAGGACGGTCAGGAGGCCGGAGACGGCGTCTGCCACATAGGTATAGGAATAGTACTGGGTCCCGGCGCTCTTCAGGACGATGTCCTCCCCGGCGATGCCCTTGCGGATGAACTGGCTGATGGCCTTGGTGTCCGACATGAGCATGGTGGGGCCGTAGGACCTGGTCAGGCGGGGCACCACGATGTCCATGCCCTTCTGCCGGATATAGGCCTGGCAGAGGGCCTCGCCGCAGCGCTTGGATTCCGGATAGCCGGCCCGCATGGTGTTGCAGTCGATATAGCCGCAGTAGGACTCGTCGAACTTCTCGGTATCGCCCCGGTTCTCCCCGTAGATCTCATTGGAGGAGGCAAAGGCGCTGCGGACGGCCTTATGGGCAAAGGCGAAGTCCAGCATGTTGGCGGTCCCGATGATGTTGGTGGTAATGGTCCCGATGGGATCGGTGGCGTAGGCCACCGGGTGGGTGTTGGAGGCCAGGTGGAGGACATAGCCCACATCCCCGATGTCATCCCTGACGAAGGGCTTGTTGATATCGTAGGGAATAAAGGTAAAGAGGGGGCTGTCCCAGTGGTTGCCGAAGCGGTTCTTTGCCTTTTCCGCGTTCCTGCCCAGGGCGTAGACCTGGCAGGAGAGGCCGTCCGCGGCGTTCTTTTCCATGATGACGTCCACCAGGAAGGACCCTACCAGACCGGTGGCGCCGGAAAGAAGGACGGAGCTTCCCTGAAGCTTGTCCCAGGGGAGGGGAAGGCCCGCGATCCTTCTGATATCTTCCTGATACTTGCTGTTCTCGTATACTTTCATCACTTTAACCAGTTTTCCTTTTCCCGTTTGAGATAGCCCTTGAACATTTCCAGGTCATCCTTGGTGGTCAGCTTGATGTTCTTGTCGGAGCCCGCCGCGAAGTGAAGGGTCTCTCCCAGCTCCACCATCATGGTGTTGGTATAGTGGGACCCGTAGATGCCGATCTCCTTTTCAAAGGCCTCGTGATAGGCCCAGTCCAGCTTTCCGAACTTATAGGCCTGGGGGGTGGAGACCCGGCGCAGGGTCTCCCGGGGGATGAAGCGGGTGGTGGTGGTGGGATCGTCCTCGTTCACCACGAAGATCTGCTCATTGTAGGGGAGGCTGGTCACGCCGTTGCCGTACTTCTGGGCCTTGGCGATGACGTCGGACAGGACCGACTCATCCACCAGGGGCCGGATGCCGTCGTGGATGATGACCACGTCGTCGGGGCCGCAGATGCCCTCCAGGGCAAAGACGCCGTTCCGGATGGATTCCTGGCCGCTGCCGCCGCCGGAAACGATCCATTTGAGCTTGTCGATGTTGAACTGCTTGGCGTAGGCCCTGAGGATCTCATGCCAGCCGTCGATGCAGACCACCAGGATGGCGTCGATCTGGGGATGGCGCTGGAAGCCCTCCAGGGTATAGATCAGGATCGGCTTGTCATAGACGTTAATGAACTGCTTGGGGATGTCCTGTCCCATTCTGCTGCCGGATCCGCCGGCAATGATGACTGCTGTGTTCATGCGGTTTCCTTTCTTTATGAGACCCCGGCGGGGAAAAGGCCGGGCGCGTTTTCGGTTCTGCCTTTGTCAGCATATACTAAATCGGGCTTCTTTGCAACGCGGACGCCTTTTTTCAGAGGTCTGTCAGGACCAGGCCCAGAAGAGGACAGTCCATGGGGGCCACCAGGTCTACGGCAGCGGCCGCGTCCCTGCGGGCCGTCTGGCCCAGGGTCAGGAAAAAGACGGCGCCGTCCGTCAGCGGGGCCTGGGCGGCCGCGTCGGGGAAGGCCGAGGCCGCGGGCGGGACCAGGAAGACCAGGTCGTACTCCCGGCGGAGCTCCTTAAAGAGCCGGGCCGCCTCCGGGCTCTGCCAGAGGTCAGCTCCGCCGCGGACCGGGGTCCCGGCCGGAAGGAAGTCCCCGCCTGCCCCTGTCTGGACCATGTTCCGCCAGCTGTTGCGGCGGGCGGAAAGAAGGTCTGTCAATCCCTCGGCCGCCTTTCCCTCCTTCGCCTTTCCGGACCGCCGGAGGTTCCCGTCGGCCACCAGGACCCGGAGACCGCCCCGGACGCCCAGGGCCGCCAGGCTCTGGCAGGTCTTCAGGGCTCCGTCCCCTGCCGCCGCGTCGGCCGCCAGGACGACTCTTCCCTCTTCAGGATCCGCGGGAGGCAGGGCGTGCCGGATCCGGGACAGGACCAGGCGCAGGCCTTCGACCCTCTTTTCCTTCTCCTCTCCTGTCCCTTTGGGCAGGGTCCCCAGGACGGGCAGGCCCGTCTGCCGGGCGGCCAGGGCCGCCGTCTGGAAGGACTTCCGGAAGAGGATCAGGCAGGCCAGGACCAGGCAGGCCAGGAGGCCGCCGGCCACAGCCGCCGCCAGGATCTTGATATTGGAGACGGAATTGATGGCCGCGGGCTTTCCATAGGCCTGCTCGATCTCCCGGATCGAGCCCTCTCCCACCATGTCCATGAGGACGCCGGGAGCCAGGGATACGATGGTCCTGGCGATGTCCAGGGCCTTTTCAGGATCGGAGTCCGTCACGTTGACCACAATGATGTGGGTCCCTGCCAGGGAGGCCACCTCGCACCGGCCCAGGAGCTTCTCGTAGGACCAGTCCAGGTCCAGGGTCCCTATGGTCAGGTTCAGGAGGGTCTGGCCCCGGATCAGGTTGGCGTAGGTGGCGATCAGGGTCTTCATATAGGCCTCCTGGTCCTGGACCTCCAGGGTATCGGCCTCTTCCTCCGGCGCGCTGTCCGAGGAGACCATCAGGTAGGCCGAGGCCTGGTAGAGGGGGGTAAAGCCCCTCTGGAGGCGGAAATACATGAGGCCGCCTGAGACCAGGGCTGCCGCCAGGATCAGGGACAGGCTCCGGATCAGCAGTCCCCGGATCGCGCCCAGGTCTGCCAGGATATTTCGATTCGTCCGTTTATTCTCCATCTTTTTTTCCTCTGCCGGCTCTGAAGAGACCGGAAATCCCTCTCTTTTCTCCGGCGGCGCCCATCAGGAACCGCTCCAGGGAGTCTCCCCCGGCCTTGTCCGGAGAAAGGCCTGTCAGGACAAGGCCCTGGATGCCCGAGGTCCCGGTCCGGGCCAGGTCCAGGGCCTGCCTGGCCTGTCTCCTTCCCGTCCCGTCATAGGCAATGACCAGAAGGGCTTTTTCCGCCTGGTCCAGGATCCCGGCCCCCCAGGGAGCCTCCAGAAGGGGCTCCGGCGCTGCCAGGATCAGTTCATACGCGTCCTTCAGGCCGCTGTAGAAGGCGGCCTCCTTATCCTGTTCGGGCAGGGCGTAGGTCCCTGCCTCCGGGTCCTCCTCCGTTCCCGTGACCAGGGCGGTCCGGATGCCCGCCTGTCTCAGGGACTCCGCCAGAGAGGCGGCCAGGCCGGCGGCCCCGGACTCCGCGTCGGGACTGACCAGGGCCAGGATCCTGCCCCTCTTTCTGCGGAGAGGCTTCCTGCTTTCCCGGAAAAGGCGCTGGACGGACAGGCGCAGGTAGCGCAGGCCCTCCTGCCTGCCTTCCTCACCGGCAGGCAGGGCGCCCAGGACCGGAAGGCCCAGAGTCCGGTCGATCTCTTCTTCTGTCCTGAAGCCCCTGTAGAGCAGTTCCTTCCAGCAGCCGGCTCCCAGGACCAGAAGAAGGCCCGCGGCCATGCCGGCAAAAAGGAACCGTTTCCGGCCTCCAACGGTCTCCGAGGTCAGGACGGCCTCCTCCGCCGCTCTGACGGCTCCGGCCCCGACCCGGGTCCGGATCATGCCCGGCGCCAGGTCTGCCAGGGCGTCCGCGGCGGCCAGGACCATGTCCCTGTCCCGGCCCTCCACCAGGATCCGCATGACCTGGAAGTCGTCGGGGATCTCCATGTCCAGCATGTCTGCCAGGTCCTCCGCCTCCATGTCCAGGTCCAGGCGGTCAAGGATGGCCCGCGCCATGGCGGGGCCCGTCAGGATGTCCGCGTAGGTCCTGGCCCTGGTCTCAAAGGCCGTGGTCCCGGCCTGGACGGCCGCTTTGGCCTCCTCCTCGGTCCCCCCGTAGAGGACTTTTCCCTCCCGGTCGGCATAGAGGAAGAAGTCGACCCGGGCCGTATACCGGGTATAGCGCCGGGCCGTCCCGTAGGCAAATCCCATGCCTCCCAGGAGGACCATGGCCAGAAGGGCCGGCAGGATATAGCGCCGCAGGGCCAGGGCGATCCGCCTCAGGTCCAGCACGATTTCATCATCATAGTTTCTGGTCATTGTTTTCTCCGCGAAAGCTTTTGCCGGATGCTCTTTAAGGTTCCGAATACGATTTCCGTCGCCAGGGGCTCCTTTGTCAGCAGGAGGAAGCCCAGGTAAACGCCGAAGAAGCAGACGGCGGAAGCCAGAAGGGTCAGGAAGGCGCCCATTTCACCGGGCCCGAAATCCACAAAGACGGTCCATACAGAGGCCAGGACGCCCAGGCCCATGGCGGGCAGGAAGCTGGCGTACCGGATCTCTCCCAGGATGGGCCTGACCTCCGGCCGGAGCGCCCTGTACTGGACGAAGAGGACCACGGCCTCCGCCACCAGGGTGCCGATGGCGGCGCCCGAGGACTTCATGCCCGGGATCAGGAGGGCGTTGATGATCACGTCCACGACGGCCCCGGCGATCTCCGAATAGAGGACCACCTTTTCCCGGCCCGTGGGCACCAGGATCTGCATGCCCGTGATGTTGCTCATGCCGATCAGGAGAAGGGTGGGCATGATGATGATCATGGGCACGATGGCCCCGTCATAGCCGTTGCCCGAAAGGAGCCGGATCCCGTAGCGGGCAAAGATCATGAAGTAGAGGCTCATGGGGGCGGACAGGAGGATGGCAAAGCGGAGGGCCTTGGAGGTGACCCTCCTGAACTCCTCCATCTTCCCCTGCTTGACATAGTAGGAGGCCCGGGGCAGGAGGACCGTGCCCAGGCTGGTCACGATGGAGACCAGGAGGGTCTTGATCTTGACGGCTGCCCCGTAGTAGCCCACGTCCGTGTCCGTGGTCATGAAGCCCAGCATGACCGTATCCAGATGGGTATAGATCATGGTGGCGCAGGACATGGCAAAAAAGACCAGGACCGGCCGGATATGCCTGCGGACGTTGTAATGGCCCACCGGCTTCATGGACACGTAATGGCGGGCGTGGATGAAGTTGAAGATGTTGGAGGCGGCGCCGGCAAAGACGGCGATGGCCCCGTAGACCACGTAGTCCGCCTTCTGATGGACCAGGGCGAACATGAGGATCAGGGACAGGAACTTGACGATCAGCTGCCGGATGGTGATGTAGGAATAGTGCTCCAGGCCCTTGTAGAGCCATTCCATGCCGATGAAGGACAGGAAGGTGTTGGCGCTCATGATCAGGTAGAGGAGCCTCTCCTCCCGGAGCCGGGGCACCGTAAGGAGGATGACAAAGAAGGCCGCGTAGGCCAGGGCCGTGGTCACGGCCCGCAGGATCAGGAGCTCCTGAACGGTCCGGGAAAGCTTTTCCTTATCATCCCGGACCCCCGCCACGGCCCGGATGCCGTAGGTGGGCACGCCCAGCTGGGAGAACATGGTGAAGTAGGAGATCAGCGAGGTCGCGAACTGGACCTTTCCCGTACCGTCGGCCAGGAGGATCCTGGACACGTAGGGAAAGGTGATCATGGGGAAAATAAAGGACGACATCGTGAGGATGGCGTTCATGATGAAATTCTTTTTCAGAGATTTAGGCTTGCTCAAGCTCTTGACACCTCACAGAAGGGAAACGGCGCCCTGCTCGGGTTCCCTGAGGGCCATGGGCGGCCCCACCAGGACGTCGGAAAGAATGAACCAGATACAGTTGAAAAAGGGATAGAGGAAGAGGTCGTCCACCAGGCAGGTCAGGGCCATGTAGGTCAGGACCAGGAGGATGTACCACCTTCCCCGGGCACGGACCCGGAGGGCGGCGGCCGTCAGCAGCCCTAAAAGGGCCAGGGTAAAGAGGATCCCGTAGCGCTGGAGGATCTGGATATAGAGGCAGTCCACGTACATGTAGATGCCGGTCAGAGCTTCCCCGTTGGCGTCCAGGCCGTTCCCCACCCACTCGA
Organism: uncultured Lachnospiraceae bacterium; assembly: GCA_946626215.1. Classification (GTDB taxonomy): domain Bacteria; phylum Bacillota; class Clostridia; order Lachnospirales; family Lachnospiraceae; genus CAG-791. The sequence continues at coordinate 15,401 of CAMOUD010000008.1, read as the reverse complement.
TCCTCCGGGGGAAGAGGCCGAAGCCGTAGAGGGACAGGGAGGTCCGGCCGTAGTAAAGACGGCCGGTCAGGACCTTGTTGAGGGCCGCCTGCCAGGAGGAGGCGGGATCATAGGTCCAGGTCAGGACAAAGGCCGCCCCTGCCAGGATCACAAAGGAGAGGGCCATGAGCAGGGTCAGGGCGGGACGCCGCTCCGGTCTGAAAAGGCCCGCCTTCATCATAAGGGCCGCCGCCAGGACCAGCATGGCCATGAGAAAGGACAGGCGGGACATGGTCTGGCGGTACATGAGATAGTGGGCCAGGGCCCAGATGACTCCCTCCTGAAGGGTCAGCCTCTCCTTCCGGACGCAGATGGTCAGGGCCGTGATCTGGGACAGGAGGGCCGAGGGCAGGAGGGTATAGCGGAAGCCCAGGCAGTGCCGGCTCCGGTTGTTGATCTCCAGGATGTAGTCGGGGATCCATCCCCGCCAGGCGGAGAAGATCACGAAGAAAAGGGCCAGGGCCATGACCACCGCCGCGAAGGCGGCCGTCTTTTCATAGGACAGGGTCCGGGCGGCGTAGAGATAGACAAATAGGATGGCCGCCGAGAGCATGAGCATGCCCTTTGCCACCGAAAGGGCAAAAAGGGCGCACGCGGCCATGAGCAGGCAGGTCAGGAAGGTCCTCAGGGAAACCCTCCCGTGAAGACGGAGGAACTGGACCTCATGGAGGACCAGAAGGCCCAGGGCCAGGGCGATGATCATCCTGTAGCGGAACCCTTCAAAAAAGTGCAGGTACAGGCTCTGGCTCAGGATCCCGAAAAAGAGATAAAGACCGAAGGAAGCGTAGAAGCAGAGGTCCCGGACCGGAAACCGGAGCATGGGATTCATTTCCAGTATGCTGCCTTGCCGCATGGGACCTCCTTTCTGAAAGCGCGGTTGTTATTGTACGTCTTTTGCCGGCCAGGCGGGATCAGACCGTGTTGCGGGCCTTCTTCAGCTTGCGGAGCCAGTAGAGATGGTAGCCGAAGCGCCGGAAAGAGCGCAGCATCCGGTTCTCCTGCCCGCAGACCTTATAGAGGGCGGGAGAGATCTCCTTGATCTTCCGGTCGATCTCCCGGATCTTTTTCATGTTGGCCCGGGAGGCCGGGAGCATGATCAGGATCTCCAGGAGGCCGTTGTAGTGGCGGGCAATCCTGAGCTTCAAAAATTCATCGTTGACCGCGGGGATCTCAGGCAGGTCCCTGTACCAGTCCAGAAGGATATCGAAGCCGTTCTCCAGGTCATCGATGTGCTTCATCCGGGAAGCGTTGGAGACCGACTGCTCCTCCCTGCCGATCCGGTAGCGGTAGACCTCCGTGGTCAGGAAGGCCACGGTCCGGATCCAGGGAAGGGGATAGCAGACATAGAGCCTGTCCGTATAGAGCTGATGGGCCGGCAGGGTAAAGGGATGCTCCCGCAGCATGGAGGTCCTGTAGGCCGCCACCCACATGCCGTAGATGAAGGGCTCCAGGTCTGCCAGGTCCACGGTCATCCGGTTGTACTTCTTTCCGTAGAGACTGACCCATCTGGCCGTGGAGGGAAATTCCTCTCCCGTCTCGTCCACCACCTCGGTCCTCTTGGTCAGGACCAGGTCCGCCTCGCAGGTCCTTAAAAAGCCCACCAGCTTGACCAGGCCCTCGGTCCGGTACCAGTCATCTCCGTCCAGGAGCTTGAAGTACCTGCCCCTGGCCTCCTTCATGCTGGCGTTGACCGTGGTCCCGTAGCCCCCGTTCTCCTTGTCGATCAGGCGGAAGGTCCCGGGGAAGCGGGCTTCATATTCCCGGGCGATGTCTGCCGTCTCATCCCTGGACCCGTCGTTGACGATCAGGACCTCCAGGTCCTCCATGATCCGGGGATCGATCAGGCTGTCCAGGGTCCCCCGAAGATAGGCGGCCACGTTGTAGGATGCGATGGAAATGGTCAGGATCTTGCTCATTTTTCTTTCCTCTGGTGCGTATTCTTTCTTTCCCCTGTCAGGCTCTCCGGCAGCGCGCCGGGGCTGTCAGCGGACGTATCTTCTTCTCTTCCGGTAGACGCTCTCCCTTGTCTCTCCCTCCTCCAGGAGGCAGGTGGAATCCCCGTAGTGGTCGCCGACCCGCTGGTCCTCGGGAGGCAGCTGCATATAGTCGCCGTAGATGCTGGTCAGGTATTCCTCCCAGCCCGCCGCCACCTCATAGGACCGGCCCTCGAATTCCATCCGGATATAGGAGTCAAAGAAGGTCCTGTGGAGGAGCTCCCGGTCTCCCTTGGGAGATGTGAAGTTGCCGATGTAGGTCCCCCCGTCAAAGGGGTACCGGTCCATGGCCCTGTGCATGCGGGAGGTCCAGAACTCCAGGCCCGTGGCATGGACCAGGGCGTTCTTGGCCCGGCCGGCCAGCTTCCCCTTCTTATAGTAGTCTTCCGACTCCGTATTGGTGATGACGGCCCGTCTTCCCCGGTAGAGGAAGCGCATATATTTCATATGGGCCTTCCGGAGGATGGGGTTGTCCGGCAGGCCGTCCACGGGAGAGACGTCGATATAGAGGCCCCTGCCCTCGCTGGGCAGGCCGTCGGCGTCCGTCAGGATGGTCCTGGTATCATAGAGCCGCCCGTAGGCCCACTCATAGCCGGCCGTCTTTTCCCTGGAGTCCCAGACAAAGCGGGCGTCATCCGGAAAGACCGTCAGGAGCTTGTTGTACTCGGGCCTGGCCAGGAAGATATCCACGTCGTCGTCCCAGGGGATAAACCCCTTATGGCGGACGGCCCCCAGGAGGGTCCCGCCGGTCAGGGAATAGTGGATCCCGTTCTCCCCGCAGACCCGGTCGAAATAGTCCATCATCTCCAGAAATATCTGTTTTCTCTCATCCGCTGAAAGCTTTCTCATCTTGGCTTCTCCTGAGGCTCCTGCTCTTAATACAGATCTTCCTGACCTTCCAGCCAGAAGGCCCGGTCATAGTGGTGGCTGACCCTCTTTTCCAGAGGGGGCAGCTCCATGTAGTTCCCGTAGACCTGGGTCAGCCAGTCTTCCCAGCCCCGCATGACCATGAAGTCCCTGCCCTCGAATTCCATAGTGATATAGGAATCAAAGCAGGACCTTTCCAGCATTTCCTTTCTGCCGGGCACGCAGGTCAGGTTGCAGACGTAGCGGCCTCCTTCCACGGGATACCTCTTGTCCAGCCGGCCGATCTCCTCTGCCCAGTGGGCGGCGCCCCTGGCCAGGGTATAGGACCGGACCGCCCCCTTCAGGGCCCTTTTCACGGGGTTTTTGGGCACGTAGGCCTCCTTCTGGGCGGTGGTGGACCGGCGGAGCCGGTAGAGGGCCCGCATCCTGGCGATATGGGCTTCCCGGAGGATCCTGTTGTCCGGCAGGCCGTCCACGACGCAGACATCGATGAAGATGCCCATGCCCTTCAGATCCTCCAGCTCGTCGTCATAGACCACGGTATGGGGATTGACCAGACGCCCGTAGTTGTAGAAATAGCCGGGGTCCGTATCCGCCGTCACCCACCTGTAGCGGGTCTCCTTTCTCAGGAGGGCGTCCAGGCGGTCATACTCGGGCCGGAGCAGGAAGATATCGATGTCATCGTCCCAGGGGATAAAGCCCTTATGGCGGACAGCGCCCAGAAGGGTCCCGCCCACCAGGGAGTAATGGATGTCATGTTCCCGGCAGAGGTCGTCCAGGTAGCAGAGCATCTCGAACATGACCTTCCTCTGCTCGGCGGCCGTCAGGAGCCTGCCGTGGCCCGCCTCCCCGGAAGCCTCCCGGGGCGACGCGGGCTCCGCTGCCTGCCCGGACCCTTCCTCTTCTCCGGTCCCTTCCGCTGCCTCCGCTTCGGCGGCCTCTCCGGGAGCCGCGGCCATGGCCGCTTCGGCGGCCGCCTCCTGCCTGGCCCTTTCCGCCCGGCAGGCCTCTCTTTCCTCCTCCGTCAGGTAGATGCCGGAGATCCGGAGGAGGCGCCTGGTATTCTGTCCGTCCTGGCAGGCGTTCAGCAGGTCCCGGACCCTCCGGCGCTCTTCCTGCCAGGGGTCCCGGCCGGCTGCCATGTCCTCTATGAAGGCCAGGAAGTCCTCTGCCGTACGGATCTTGTGGCCGGCCATCAGGGATTCGGGCTCGGGCACGCAAAAGCCCCGGGTCTCCTTATAGTCCTCAAAGTCGTCCATGGTAAAGGCCAGGGGCCTGTCCATGAGAAGGTAATCGATAAAGACGGAGGAATAGTCCGTGATCAGGCCGTCCACCTGGCCCATGAGCCGGTAGAGGTCCCATCCCTGGGCGTTGAAGGCGGCGTGGGACAGAAGGCGGATGTTGGACAGGTCCAGGGCCTCGTAGCCGTCCAGGTCCTGGGAGGGATGGAGCTTGATCAGGAGGCCGATCCCGGTCTCCTTCAGCCTGTCGTTCAGGGCCTTCAGCTCCTCGTTCGAAAAGAGGGGGACCAGGGAGGCCTCTCCCTGGACGTCCGTATAGCCCATGAGGGCGGACTTGCGGAAGGTCGGCATCCAGAGGATGGTCTTTTGGCAGGAAAGGCCCGTCTCATAGGGGGGCTCCTCCGAATACATGGCGTCGGTCCTGGGCAGGCCGCAGATGCAGACGTGGTCCGGATCCACGTTGAAGAGGCCCTGGACCGGCCCGCGGAAGAACTCGCTGGCGGCCACGGCGTAGGTATATTCGTTATGGCGCCTGTTGGTCCGGACCGCCTCGTCATAGCCCTTGAAGGGCTGGCCGTGGCCGGTCTGGATGGTGACCTGGCCCTTTCCCGGCATGATGGGCAGGCGGCCGAAGGAATAGAAGACATGGCCGGCCCTGCAGAAATAGCGGATGGCCTCGGCGTTGGAAACGATCCGGACGTTCCTGGGGACCTCTCCCTCATAGGGCTCGTTCTGGCTCCGGATGATCCGGTACTTTCTGTTGTAGCCGTGTTCGATCAGGTAGTCATAGATATATTTGACATTGTCCCGAAAGCCCATGTTGCAGTAGATCAGGATCATGTCGTCCCACTTGGGCATGGCGGCACTGGCGGCGGAGATGCCCCGGAAGACGGTATTGGTCAGCAGGTTCTTAAGCGCTACGTTCTTGATCATGTTTTTTCTCCGGCCGGCCTCCGGGCCGGCTTCTCATAAAAAGGTGCCGCAGCCGTACCTGACAGCTGCGGCACCGCGTATCCCTCACGGTCTTTTATGATTCCTTCTTCCTGATCACGGCGTCCATGAAGCCGCGCAGGGCCAGATTGAGGCCGGAAGCCTTCTTGCCTCCGTCCTTTTCCTTGAAAAGCTCGTCCACGACCCTTTCAAATTCCTCATTGAATCTGGCATTGTTGCTGATGTGGGCGACCGGCATGGCCTCCACGATCTTATCATAGGTCCGGATGACCTGCTTCAGGTCCCGGATGTCTTCGATGACGATGATGTTGCCGCTGCGCTGGGAAATGGCCCGGCAGAATTCCAGCTGATGGTTATTGACATGCTCGCCGAACTGCCGCTGGCGGGGGACCACGATGGGGATCTTGCCGACCTGCAGAGGCATGATAAAGGAGGAGGGGCCGCCGTGGGTGATCACGATCCTGGCCTCTTCCACATACCGGCACATATCCGCGTAGGAATAGAGACTGGACCAGCTGCAGAACTTAGGCTCGTAGGTGCTGTATCCGGTCTGGATCACGACCTCTTCCCTGATCAGTCCTTTCTCCTTCATTTTGTCTATATAACGAATCAGCCGGTTGAAGGGCTGCTCGTGTGTGCCGACAGTTACAAAAATCATACTCGCTCCTTTGGCGCGGTAAAAGGAGGGTCAATCTAGAAGATGCTGCCCAGATTGATGGCTCCCTTGTATACTTTTTTCATCTCTTCCCACTCTACGATAAAGCGGTCAGTGATGGGATAGACCATCCTGCCTGTCATGGTAGGCTTGTCGATCCTGTCGAAGACTTCCAGGTAGATGGTCTTGGCTCCGCGGAGCTTGCCGATGTAGAAGAAGGGCACAGCTGCGGCGGCACCGGATGAAATGATCAGGTCCGGCTTTTCCTTTTTGATCAGGTCCAGGGCCAGCTTGGTATTGATGGCCAGGGCCCGGGCGCTGCGGTTGGTGGGATAATAGCAGTAGTAGACCCGCTCCTCTCCCAGAAGGCTCCTGGCGTCCTCCTTGTCAAAGGTGACCCAGAAACGCTCGTGTTTGCTCCAGAAGGGCTTCAGCATATATAAATGTGTCAGGTGTCCGCCTGAAGAGCCGACCAGACATATTTTCATAGATACCTCCGTGCCCGCAGGCGGCGGCTGAAAAAGGCGCCGGCATCCGGCGTCCCAAAGCGCATACTAAACCCTTTGCTGCAGACAATAACTCTTTTACATTCTACAATATGTCCCCGTTTTAGTAAAGCCAAAAACTGCCTCCCGTTCCCGGGAGGCCAGTCAGGAGGCATCAGAAAAGGCCGAAAAGGCGCCTGCGGACAGGAGGCCGCCTGTGGGTATGGACCTCTCCGTCGTTGAAAAGGGTGTCCGCGTTCTCACGCAGCATCCAGACCGCTTCAGGCCCCACCTTCTCCTCTATGAAGTCATAGGCCTGGTCCAGGCGGACCGGTCTTCGTCCGGGATCATGGGCGTCCGAACAGATCATGTGGACAAAGCCGTCCTTCAGGAGATGGATGGCCTGGCCGCTGGTCCTCTTGTAGGATACGGTATCCGCGTTGATGTGGAAGACGCAGCCCTTGTCCATGAAATGGCGGAGGTTCTCCTCATTGCGGAAAAAGAAATCATAGCGCTCGATATGGGCAAAGAGGGGGCGGATCCCCCGGCGGAGGAGCCGGTCCACGATCTCATCTCCCCAGACCGGATAGGAGCCGTCAAAAGGCCATTCCAGCAGGAGGTAGTGGGTATTGCCCATCCGGAGCCGGGGCAGGTCCAGTTCAAAGAGCTTCTCCTGAAGGCGGACCTCCGCCCCCAGCTTGGTCTTGAAGCCCATGTCCCGGATGACCCCCTTCATGGAAGCGAAGGAAGCGTCCCGGTTCCTGAAGAATTCCTCGAAGTCCATGTGGTTGGCATAGAAATGAGGCGTAAAAAGGATCTGTTCGGTCCCCTGTTCCTTTTCGGACTGCAGAAGGGCCCGGGACAGATCCGGGTTCCTGGCCCCGTCGTCGATCCCGGGAAGGATATGATTATGAAGGTCTGTAATAGGGACGTAGCCGTTCATAATTCTCTGTTCTCTGTCTTTCCTACTTGATGAACCTGGCTTCCGCCACGGCCTCCAGATGATGGCCGTAGGGCGATTTGCCGTATTTCTCGGCAGACCTGAGCAGCTCCTCGCGGCTGATCCACTTATGCCGGAAGGCGATCTCCTCCGGGGCAGAGATCTTGAGGCCCTGGCTCTTTTCGATCATGTGGACGAATTCGGAAGCCTCCAGAAGGCTTTCCATGGTCCCGGTATCCATCCAGGCGTAGCCCCTGCCCAGGATCTCGGCGTCCAGGAGGCCATCCTCCAGATACATGTCGTTGAGGGTGGTGATCTCCAGCTCGCCCCGGGGCGAAGGCTTGACCCTGGCGGCCCTTTCGGCCACACCGGCCGGATAGAAGTAAAGGCCCGTGACGGCATAGTTGCTGGCCGGGTGCTCGGGCTTTTCCACGATGGAGACCGGCTTTCCCTGATCGTCCAGCTCTACGATGCCGAATCTTTCAGGGTCCCGGACAAAGTAGCAGAAGACGGTGGCCCTGCCCTGGTCCTCCGCCGCCCTCCGGGCGTCGCCCAGCTTATAGCCGAAGCCGTTGCCGTAATAAATGTTGTCGCCCAGGATCATGGCGCAGGCGTCGTCCCCGATGAAGTCCTTTCCGATGAGGAAGGCCTGGGCCAGGCCGTCGGGCGAGGGCTGGACCGCGTAGGAGAGATGGATGCCGAACTGGCTGCCGTCTCCCAGAAGGGCCTCGAAGCGGGGCGTATCCACAGGGGTGGAAATGATCAGGATATCCCGGATCTTGGCCAGCATGAGGGTCGAGAGGGGATAGTAGATCATGGGTTTATCGTATACAGGAAGGAGCTGCTTGGAAGTGACCATGGTCAGAGGATATAAACGGGTACCGGCGCCGCCGGCCAGAATGATGCCTTTCATCGCTTTTCTCCTGAGGGAATCCGGTGTGTATTCCACTTAAGTGTATCACAGGTTCCCTTTTGATGCCATGCTCTAATCCGTTTCAGCGGCCCCGTCCCGGATCCGGCCGCAGGAGATCAGGACCCTCTGCCGCCCCACGGCCTGGTAGGTCAGGATCAGGGCTTCCATGGCCCGGCCCCGGCCGGTCTCTTCGGAGACAAAGGGCTCCGTGCCGGCATCGGAGATCACGATCCCCTCAATGGCGTAGGAATAGCGCCTCCCTTCCAGATCCGTGAAAAAGACCCTGTCTCCGATCCCGGCGGAGGAAAGGCTGCCCAGAAGGGCCCTGGGCCCTGTGACGGTAAAGGGGATCGAAGGGTCAGGCAGGTCATCGGTCAGGGAGACAAGATCCTCTGAGCCGGCGGAAGAGCCGGTCAGGACCAGGGAAAGGCTCCGGGAGGGGACCTCCAGAAGGCCGATCACACGCTCCCCCTCCAGGTCCAGGGTACGGAAATCCGGCAGGAGGTCCGAGGCTTTTACCAGTTCGTTCTTTTTCTCCTCTTCTTCCTCTCCCTCCCGGTTCACAGGCAGGGCATCGCCTCCGGACAGGCCCGGCGTGACTGCCTCGCCCACAAAGGCGTCCTCCTCCGGCCAGTCCTCCCGGATCTCTTCAGGCATGGCCTCCAGGGTCAGGCCGGCCAGGCGCTCATTCCTGGTGAGGATGGTCCTCGTTCTCTGCCAGACCCTTCCTCCGTAGGCTCCGGCTGCCAGGACCACGACAAAGCCCAGCAGGGCCAGCAGGGCTCCCATTCTCTTTTTCAGCATCGTCTACCTCTCTCTTTCTGTCAAAGCCGCCCCGGCGCCTTCCCGCTGCCGGGCCGGGGAACCGGCATGAACAGGAAAAAAAGGGGGAGGCCCTCCGGTCTCCCCCTGACGCCCGCATCCCGCGGCGCCCGTATTTCTTATTTTCTGCTGCTCCTCAGCTTCATTCCGAGGAGGATCAGGCCGATGCCTCCGCAGGCCAGGCCCAGAAGGGGCAGCAGGATGGACGCGCTGTCGCCGGTCCTGGTCTTGCCGGGCGGTACCCGCCTGCCGGGTCCGGGAGGTGTGGTATTCCTGGTATTGGTGATCACGATCCCGTCCTTTTCATTCCAGGGGGCGATGGTCACCTTATAGCCGGCCGGGACCTTCTTCTCAGCCGCCGTCCAGGCAGCGCCGTCATTCTCAGCCTTCCAGCTGTAGCGCCAGTTGTTGTCCTTATTCAGGGTGACGGTCTCCTTCAGGACCCCGTCCCTGTAGATCTCCACATCCACAGAGACCGGTCTGGAGGAAGCGGAATCGTTCTTCCACTTCTTGCAGACGGAGAATTCTCTCTCCTCCGGCGGAACGTCCCATTTGACATATTTGACGTCCGCAGTCACCTCATAGATCCATGTGTCTCCGTCCTCACTGCCGGGCAGGCAGGTAAAGAAGGGAGCCGGCAGGTAGGTCGTGCTGCCCACAGTCATCTCTTCGCCGGCCACCAGGTAGAGGCCGACCTCCAGATCTGTCAGGACAGCCTTTCCCTCCTGGTCCGTCACACCGGTATAGTCCGCCTCCGCGCCCATCTGGGGCAGCATGGCGTACAAGGTGCCGGCAGCGTCGCTCCAGCCCTTCTCGTCCAGGCCTTCCAGGACCACATCCTGGCTGGCATAGGGCTCAAGGACCGTCAGCTCCCCGTTGGAAGCGATGGACATGACCTTGTAAAGGCGGAACTCGGCTCCGGGGACCTCGTAATTCAGGGTCAGCTGCGCCTTTTTGTCTGTTTCCACTTCCCCATAGGCCATGGCCCTGCAGGGTCCGGTCAGGAGGCCCAGGACCAGGAAAAGGGCCAGGACCAGGGTTCTGATCCTTCCAAAACGATTCTGTGCTCTTCTCATCATGCTCATTCCTCACATTTCTTCAGGGCCGGAAAAGGCTTTCAGAAGCCGACAGAGGCCCATAGTGATGATTCGGAGCCATGATAGCATCAGCTCTGACACTAAAAGGGCACAGATGGATTGGAAAAAGCGGCACCCGGAGGGTGCCGCCTTCCATTGGCATGGTTCAGACGATGCTCAGTCCCCCATGGACGCGATCAGGCTCTCTGCCAGGGCCTCCAGGCCCGCGGCGGAAGCGTCGTTCACGGAAGAGGTCACGGTCACAGGGCCGTCCAGGATGGTCATATCCTTCATCTTCTCCAGCTCTTCCTTCATGAGGGCGCCGGACTTGATGGCCCAGGTCCCGTTCTCCACAAGGCCTACGGTCCTGCCCTTGAACTCCAGGGCCTGCATGTCGTGGATGAAGTCCTTCATGGGCGGGAAGATGCCCAGGTTGTAGGTCACGGAGGCCAGGACCAGATGGCTGAAGCGGAAGGCCTCGGCGATCAGGTAGGAGACATGGGTCTCGGAAACGTCATAGACCCTGACATTGGTCATGCCCTTTTCGCACAGGAGGGCCGCCAGCTTCTGGGCCGCCGCTTCCGTGTTGCCGTACATGGACCCGTAGACGATCACGACGCCCTTTTCCTCAGGGGTGCAGGTCGCCCACTTGACATGCTTGTCGATGAACCAGCCCAGATCGGTCCTCCAGACGGGGCCGTGAAGGGGGCAGATCATTCTGATATCCAGGCCGCCGGCCTTTTTCAGGACCGCCTGGACCTGACGGCCGTACTTGCCCACGATGTTGGTGTAGTACCTTCTGGCAGGCACCAGCCAGTCGCGCTCGAAGTCGACCTCGTCGTTGAAGAGGCGGCCGTCCAGGGCGCCGAAGGTACCGAAGGCGTCGGCGGAGAAGAGGATGCCGTCGGTGGTATCAAAGGTGAACATGACCTCGGGCCAGTGGACCATGGGGGCCATGATGAAGGTCACGGTGTGCTTTCCGAAGCACCGCGTATCCTTTTCCTTGACCGTCTCCCTCTTGTTCTCCATGGCAAAGCCGAACTGGCCCATCATGGTGAAGGCCTTGGCCGTGGAGATCAGGACCGCCTCAGGGTGGCGGAGGGTCACCTCGGCCAGGGAAGCGGCGTGGTCAGGCTCCATGTGGTTGACGATGATATAGTCCAGAGGACGGCCGTCCAGGACATATTCCAGGTTCTCCAGGAACTGCCGGCAGACATCCCAGTCCGCGGTATCAAAAAGGACGGTCTTCTCATCCAGGAGCAGGTAGGAATTATAGGAAACGCCCTCCGGGATGGGATGGACGTTTTCAAAAAGGGCCAGGCGGTGGTCATTGCCGCCGATCCAGTAGAGATCATCGGTCACTTTACGGACGCAGTGCATAATATCCTCCTTTTTTTCACGGCAGAAGTCTTCTGTCTGTATTGGAACCATATCCAGTATACTGTATCGCCGCCGGCTTGGCAAAAGCGATTTCACGAAGGACAGGTCCCCGGCCCGAAGAGGGTCTCCATGGACAGGCGGGGGGCGTCAGGCTCCATGGTGCAGGCCATCCGGTACATGGGGATCTCCCGGACCAACCGGTCGATCAGGACCAGGCTCCTCTGCATGAGCTCCGCCTCCCGGGGCCGGTAGAGCTGGGTCAGGAGAAGGGGCAGCTCCTCCTGGGGCTCCAGGGGCCGGATGGAGTCGGTCTTTCCCCGGGTCAGGAAGACCAGGCCGGTCAGGGGCCTTTCCACAGGGGCTCCCAGCCGGTGCTTGCCCATCCAGGGGCTGCCGCAGACCATGATCTCCTCCGGATCAAAGCGCAGATAGGGCTTGTCGTCATTGATCATCAGGACCCGGTCTCCCAGAAGCTCCCGGACCAGGCGGGCGTGGGTAGACTTGCCGGTCCCGGAAGGGGCCGAAAAGATACAGGCCCTGCCGTCCACGGCCAGGGCGGACCCGTGCATCAGAAGGATGTCCCTGGCCAGCAGCCCCTCCGTGATGGACTCATGGAGGCCCAGGAGCTCCATCTGCCTGGGAGAGGGCAGGGGGTCTCCCGCCTGCCGGATGCTCTTTTCCAGCCTCCGCAGCCTTTCCGGCACGGAAGCGGCCGTAAAGGCAGGCTCGCCTTCTTCTGTCTCAAAGTCCCGGAAATAGGGACGAAGGCCCGGACAGGCCGGCCGGACCAGGAGGGTCACGCCGGCGATCCTGACCAGGAAGCTCTCCTGCTCAGTCTTATCCAACGATCTTTCCCCAGTCATATCCGTCTGTTTCCTCAGGGCTCGCCGTCAGGGTATCCACCACTTCCAGTTCCACGACCTGGAGAACAGGCTCCTCGAACAGGCCGGGAAAGGGAACGCCGGGTCCTTTTTTCTTCTTTTCTTCCATCATCCTTCTTCCTCCAGGATCCCCGCCTGCCGCATCCTCTCTTCGAACCGGTCCGCGGCCTCCAGGGCCTCCTTTTCGCTGATCCCGTACTCCCGGGCCAGGGCCCGGGCGATCTCTTCCTTGTCCATGCCCTCCATAGCCAGGGCAAAGATCCTGGCCCCGGTGGCGTTCAGTCTGATGACGCTGGGGTAGGCCCCGGCGTCCTCTCCCACTGCCGCCGCGATGGTATCCTTTCCCACCCGCTGGAGGACAAATGTATATTTCAGTTTCATCTCCGCTCCCGCTCAGTCATTCCGGGCCAGAAATTCGGCCGGCGTCAGGGTCCTGGAAGCGCCCTCGACCCTGGTCCCGTCCTCCGTTACCCAGTAGGGGACCACGGTGACGGATGTGTTGTAGTCTTCCTCCGGGATGTCCCTGAGGACAAAGGCAAAGAAATAGGCCGAGGCAGGACTGAAGAGGTCAGGCGCGTAGGTCTTCTTCCCTTCATCCGTCCTTCCCTGGAGAGAGGCGTATACGGTGGCCGAGCTCGCGTCCTTTTCCGTCACCTCTCCGTCCCTGTCAATGGTGAAGGCAAAGCCGGCCGCCTGATAGTGGAGGGAGTCCACCGTGGACAGGAACCGGATGCTGGTCTTCTCGCTGGTCAGGTCCGCCCCGTATATGAGCTGGAGCCTGACGGACAGGATCCCCGCGTCCGCGAAGGCCGCGTAGGCCGTCTCTGTCCCGTCCGGAAGAGAGGTCATGGGGACCATGTTCCCGTCCGCCTCTTCATACCAGCCGGCGAAGAGATAGGTCACCTTTTCTCCGTCCAGATCCTGGCAGAACAGGGTATGGGGATAGTTCTCGTTGTCAAAAAGGGCCGCGTCCGTTCCGGCCAGGCCCAGATAGAGGATCCTCCCCTCCAGGTCCCGGATGGAGACCCTGCCGTCCCCGCCCGCGTCGGGCGTGTCTTCAAAGGGGAAGGCGCAGGCGGACTTGTCCCCGCCTGTCACCCTGACATGGCCGCAGGCGTCGCAGAGGCCGTCTTCGTCCGTATCCTCATGGACCAGGTCGAAGGGGCCGATGGTCAGGAAGGCCTCGGAATAGATGGACCGGCAGTCGTCGTCATAGGAGTAGGCCAGGGCCTTGTCCGGCGTGGTCACGGTATAGCCGGCGTCAGGGCTGCCCTTCCAGGCCGTATCCGGGGTCACGTCCCGGTCTCCCACCAGGAAAAGACGCCCGCCAAGGTCAGCGCCGGCCCCGGCGTCCAGGTCGTCGTTGGTCAGGTCCACCAGGAAATTGCCTTTGGAGGTCTCCACCTGGTTCCACATGTGGTTGACTCCCTTCAGCGAGCCCATGACCGTGGCCGCCTGCAGGGCGCTGTCTTCAAAGGAGGACAGGTCGCAGAGGTACTTGAAGGCCTTGGCGTAGCCCTCGCAGACCACGTTGGTGGCAGGGTCGCCGTCAAAGACATAGATCAGCTGCCAGGGATCGCCGTAGTCCGTGGCCGCCTGGTCGCCGGACCAGCCGGAGACCTCCGTATTGTAGGAGACCAGGTTCACGATCTCTTCGGCATAGGCGCGGAGCTTGTCCAGGTCCGGAAGAGAGGCGTATTTTTCCGCGATCTCCCTGGCCGCCGCCGTGGTGGCAGCCGCCGCCCCGGTCTTTTCGGGATCGGTCCTGTAATAGCGGATGACGGCCTGTCCGGACGCGTCCGTTTCTTCCGTGCCGGGGTCTCCCTCCGGCCTGTAGTCTTTGGATACCTGGAGGGAGAAGGGGCCGGTGATCTCAAAGGTATAGGAGACCGCCTTTCTCTCCCCGTCCGCGGTCTGGGTCTTTCTGGTGGTCCTGGCCGTGCCCAGGGAAAAACTCAGGGTGGTGGCGGCCCAGTAGAGGTCGTAGGGCATATCCGCCTTGAGAGCGCTGGTCAGGAGCTTCAGGCTTCCCGTATTGTAGCCGGCCAGCTGCTTGATCAGGGCAGACGCCTCCGAAGCGGCGGCCGCGTCCACCTGGGAAAGGTCCGTGTCCGTATAGGCGGAAAGTTCCTCCACGGTATAGGTCACGCTGAAGGAGCAGGGGATCCTGGTATCGGTGACATTGCCCGCCGCGATGTCCCGGATGGCCGGCGCGATCTGGTCATAGAGGCCCCGCAGGGTCTCATTCAGGGCCTGGCGGCCCCGCAGGGATACAGACTGCATCCTGGCAGGGGAAAGGCTGGCGGCAATGCCCAGGGACTGGTCCATCTCTCTGGCGAAATAGAGCTCGAAGAGCTCATCCGAGGAAGCGTTCTGCCTGGGAAGGATGGCCTCATCGGCCGCTTCCTCCAGGACCTCGTCCTCCAGGAGGATCTCTCCGGAGGGGGCCTCTTCGGGGACTTCCTCCCGGGCCTCCTCTTCCTCCGGAAGGGCCTCAGGCGCCTCCTCAGAGGCCTCAGGAGCCTCCTCCGTCACCTCTCCGGCCGTTTCTCCGGCCGCGGCCTCTTCCTCTTCCAGAGCCTCCAGAAGCAGGCCCTGGTCGTCATAACAGTCTTCTTCTTCTTCGGGGGGCCCATCCAGGTCCAGTTCCCCGGCGGGCTCTGTTTCCCCGGTCAGGATATCCTCCCCGGCTTCCTCTGTATCTTCCTGGGCCGCGAAGGCCTGAACTGCCGGCGTCAGGGCAAGCAGGCCGGCCAGGCAGAGGGCAGTCAGTCTCATGGCAAGTGCTTTCATATATTTCTCTCTCCCGGCAGCGCAGGGATCTGCCGAATCCGCCCGGAATCTCCTCTCCGGGCCAAAAATCGATAATTGTTACACAATTATTACTATATCATTAAATAATCATGAATACATCTGCAAATTGCCTGACTTGCAAAAAAAAGGCCGTTCCACGGAAAACCCTGCGCGTTTCCGGCTTTCCGGGAGGCAGGATCCTGCTGTTTCCCGCAAAACCGGATCAGAGAAAGCGCCGGATCACCAGTATCTGTTCCTTCTGTCCTCCAGTTCCACCAGCGCGTCGTACAGGCGCGCCCTCAGTTCCGCCTGTCAGCTTCTCGTAGATTGAATCTACGAGCTTGCTGTTCTGCCGTGGGAGTCT
>CAMOUD010000007.1 GCA_946626215.1 uncultured Lachnospiraceae bacterium | reverse complement strand
GAGAAGGAAGGGGTGTCCGGCCTCTTCCATATCGAGTCTGCCGCCACCAGTACGGAGGAGATCTGGGGAGGGCGGGGGAACCCGGTCTATCCGCCGGCCAGGAGGAAGCTGGCGGAGCACGGCCTTTCCTGCGAGGGCAAAAGGGCCCGCCAAGTCACCCGTTCAGACTATGGAAAATATGATATGATTATAGGAATGGATGACGCCAATCTCCGGAACATGCGCAGGCTTTTCTCGGGCGATCCGGACAGGAAATGCTCCAGGCTCCTGGACTACACGGGCCGGCCCGGAAATGTCTCGGATCCCTGGTATACCGATGACTTTGACACCTGCTACGACGATATCTTGGAGGGCTGCACAGGCCTTATGGCGCATCTGAGGGAAAAAGGATTTCAGCTATGAGCACGATCGATAAGGTAAGAGACTATCTGCGCTCTGTCGGCCTGGAGGACAGGCTGATCGTCACAGACCAGTCCTCGGCCACAGTGGAGCTGGCGGCAAAGGCAGTGGGAACAGAGCCCGGCCGGATCGCCAAGAGCCTGACCTTTCTGGCGGAAGGAAAGCCCGTCATGATCCTGGCGGCCGGAGACGCCAGAGTCGACAACCGCAAGTTCAAGGACCGGTTCCATACCAAGGCGAAGATGATCCCCTGGGACCAGGTGGAGGCCTGTGTGGGCCATGAGCCCGGCGGGGTCTGCCCCTTTGCCCTGAAGGAGGGAGTCGCCGTCTACCTGGACGTGAGCCTGAAGCAGTATGATACGGTCTATCCCGCGGGAGGCAGTCCCAATTCAGCGGTCCGCCTGAGCCCGGAGGAACTGGAAAGGATCAGCGGGAGCCTTGGCTGGGTCGATGTCTGCAGGGCCTGACAGGCCGGAGCGGCTCTGATCCTTTCATCTTCCCGGGGATTTTTTAATATCTGTTTTTATTCGTATTTCAATTCAGTATTTCAATAAGGAAGAAACGGCTTAGATGATTCACAGGCATACGATCAGCAAACTGACGGCCCTGATCCTGGTCCTCCTGGTCCTGGTCTCGGCCTGCGGCAAAAAGGATGAGGCCCCGGAGGAGGGGGCCCAGGCAGGGACCACCGAAGAGGCGGCGGAGGCAGTGACCGGGGAAGCGGCAGCGGCTTCCACGGAGGAGGCGGCAGCTGCTTCCACGGAGGAATCAGCGGCGGCGGCCTCCACCGAAGAGGCGGCAGCGGCCGGGACGACCCAGGCGGCGGAAGTCCTGCCGGGGACAGGCCGTCTGGTGGCCATCGACGCGGGCCATCAGGCCCAGGGGAATTTTGACCGGGAGCCCATAGGGCCCGGCGCTTCAGAGACCAAGGCCAAGGTGGCCGGCGGGACCTCAGGCGTATCCACAGGGGTGCCTGAATACCAGCTGACCCTGGATATCTCCCTTCTGCTCCGGGACATCCTGGAGGAAAGGGGCTACAGCGTCATCATGGTCCGGGAGACCAATGACGTGAACATCAGCAATTCGGAACGGGCGGCCCTGGCCAACGACGCGGGAGCGGATATCCTGGTCCGGATCCATGCCAACGGATCGGATGACCATTCCGTGACAGGGGCCATGACCATCTGCCAGACGCCCTCCAATCCCTACAACGGCCAGCTGTACGCGGCTTCCAGACGCCTGTCGGACTGCGTTCTGGACGCCTACATCCAGGCCACCGGCATCCGCCGGGAGTATGTCTGGGAAACGGATTCCATGTCGGGCATCAACTGGGCCCAGGTCCCCGTGACCATCCTGGAGATGGGCTATATGACCAACCCCGACCAGGACCGGATGATGCAGGACCGGGATTTCCAGGCCGTCATGGCGGGCGGCATCGCCGACGGGATCGACGCCTACTTCGCGGCCGAATGAGAGTTTTCGGAACAGAAAAGAGGACTGTTTTGTGAAGCGGTTTTTCTGTCTGCTGGCCCTTCTGGCGGCGGTGCTTGTCTGCGCCGGCTGTCAGGGAACGCCTGCTTACTATACAAAAGAAGAGATCGTCCGCTACGTGGAGGATGTCTACGGACAAGGCTTTTCCCTGGAAAAGACCGATAGCCGGGCCCTCCGGGACGGGACCGAGCTTTTTACCTATACCTTTACGGACGGATCGGGGCTCAGCTTCCGGGTCACGGCCGGCTGCGTCATGCATGTCAGGGCCGGCGGCTTTCTGAAAAGGGCCGAGAAGACCCTGACCGATTCCTATGTCCAGAGCGCCGTAGGCGCCAGGAGAAAAGAGATCGAGGAGCTCTTTTCCGATTCCCCGCTGGACGCCAGACTGATCGGATCCGGGTCCCTGCCTTCGGGGGAGAGCGCGTCCTATCTTTTCCACCTCTTCCTGAACGACGTGGAGGATTTCAGGGAAGCGGGCCGGCTGATCTCCAAGCTGGACCGGATCGTCCGCCTGGGAGCCGACCGGCTCTACGCCGGCATCGGGAGCGCCCAGCGCTATTCCGCCCTGGTCCACATTTATATGAAGCCGGACCACTCCCTGGCGGGAGAAAGGGGAGAGGGATGGAAGCAGAGCAGCCATCTCCGGGACTATGAGATCTGTACCCTCCGCCTGTCCACCTCGGCCCAGACCAGGCTTTCCGCGGAGGCCGTGGAGGAGGCTGTGGAGAACGGCTACGTGGACAAGGCCAAATGGAACCGGCAGAGGGTCTATACCCTGTCGGAAGACCTGGCCAAAAAATATCCGGCCCCCTTCCTGGACATTGTCATGATCGGGACCAGGGACGTATCGGGGGACTCCCGGTTCAGGCTCTATTATGATAAAAAGACCGGGACCTACTGGATGCGGAATGCCGACCCCTGTCAGGACAGTGAGGACTTTCCCTATTCCTATGAGAACGCCGGCGTCTTCCGGGACATGGTCCGGGCCATGGGCGGCAGCTATGAGTCCTCTCCCTTCGAGGCCTCCTGGCGGATCAGCGGCACAGGCTGGCAGGCCCGCCTGAAGGTGGCGGACGCCGAGGGCGGAGATTACAGCTTCAGTGAGCTTCAGGCGGAACGGGACGGCCTTCGTCTAGTTCTGTCCAGGCCTCCTGCCGGTACGAACAACGGGACCATCTCCGGCAGATGGCTGAGCGTGGAGGACCTGATCGGTCTTCTGGACGCCGATATCACCATCAACCAGGATACAATGACAGCAGTCATGTATTGATTCTATCGATCAGAAAAGAGACGAATATGATGGACACGGAAGATAAAAAGAACCTGCCCGCCTACGCGGCGGGAGACGCGGATCCCGAACAGGACAGCGGCTTCTACAAGCCGGGGGCTGAGGAGAGCATCCTTTCCCGGGAACCCGATGTGACGGATGACGAGGACCTGCCTCCCGCGCCGGCTCCGGCAGCCGCGGGGGAAGCGCCTGCCGGGGAGGAAGAGGAGGCTGTGACAGCATCCTCCGGCCCGGAGGAAGAGAAGGCAGAGACCGGGACGGAGGAAGAGGAAAGACCGGCTGCCTTTGTGCCCGGGCCCGGAGAGGATCCTGTAAGGCCCGATCCCTCCGCCTCCGCCGGTCCGCCGGAGAAAAAGAAAAGGTTCTGGGTCCTGCCCCTGGTCATCCTTCTGCTGGCAGTCATCGGGGCCGGCGGCGCTTTCTATGCCTGGGGCTATTTTGAGGCGAAGAAGACCTTCATAAAGGGGACCACCATCAACGGTATGGACGCTGAGGGCATGACACCGGCCGAGGTCGAGGAGGCCATCGCCGAAAAGGTCAATGTCTATGAGATCAGCGTCACCTTCCGGGACGGGAAGAGCGAGACCATCGACGGGTCCCAGGTCGACTACCATTTCGTGCCCGGCGACAGCGTCACGAAGATCCTGGAAGACCAGGATCCCAGGTACTGGTTCATGGGCTATTTCAGGACCAATGACCACAAGGTGGAGGAGGCCACGGACTTTGATCCCGACAAGGCCAGAGAGGCGGTCCTGGCCCTGCCCGAGCTCCAGAAGGAGAATATGAAGGCGCCCACGGACGCCTACATGGTCCTGGAGGACAAGGCCTTCGCCATCGTCCCCGAGACCGAGGGCAACATGATGGATCCCGCCCCCATAGCCGATGCTGTCGTGGACGCCATCGGAAAATCCTGGACCTATGTCCATGCCGAGGAGGTGGAGGGAGCCTATCAGCATCCGAAGATCTACAGGGACAACAAGGACCTGACGGAAGAGGTGGACAGGCTCAACAGGCTGATCGGGGCGGACATCACCTATATCGTGCCCGAGGGGGACGATCCCATGCATCTGGACGGATCGATCCTGAAGACCTGGCTCTCCCAGGATGAGAACGGCCGCTACTATAAGGACGATGAGGTCTGGGCCCATAACATCGCCGTCTGGGTGGACCAGATCGCCATGAATGTCAATACCGTCTCCGACAGCCGCCAGTTCCAGGCCACGGGCATCGGGACCATCACGGTGGGCGGAGGCGACTACGGCTATTCCGTCAATAAGTATGAGGAAAAGAAGCAGCTGGCCAAAGAGCTGGAGAACTGTGAAAAGACAGAGAGAGAGCCCGTCTACTTCACCAGGGAGGCGGGCCCTGCCAACGGCGGCGTGGGCGGCTCCTATATCGAGGCCGACCTGTCCCGCCAGCATGTCTGGATCTATAAGAACGGGGTCATGGTCCTGGAGACCGACTGCGTATCAGGCTTGCCCACCGCCAAAAGGGGGACGCCCACGGGCCTCTACCAGATCATGTACAAGACCACGGACGTCAACCTGACCGGCCGGATCCAGCTCAACGGAGAGCCGGAATACGAATCCCACGTCAACTACTGGATGCCCTTTTATTCCAACTGCGGCTTCCACGACGCGGACTGGCGCAGCAGCTTCGGCGGCAGCATCTACCGGTCCAACGGATCCCACGGCTGCATCAACCTGCCTGTCAGCGTGGCCCCCACCTTCTACAGCTATGTGGAAGAAGGCATGCCGGTCGTTATATACTATTCGTAAGGTATTCATACAGTCCGGGCCCGCGGGGACCGGAGAGAAAGGCTGGAAATCCATGGCTATCATCAAGAAGATCCGCATGATGACCCATAACCGCTTCCTCAACATGTTCGAGCTGGAGGCGGTCAACAACAAGGGCCATGACACCCGCTACTACGTGTCCTCCCGGGCGGAGAAGATCGAGGACCTGAAGATCAGCACCGGGAAGAACCGGCCCGACGGGGTCATCATTTACAGCCTGTACGGGCCCGGCCGTGACAAAGTGGTCCTGATCCGCCAGTACCGCTATCCCATCAACGACTTTGTCTATGAGTTTCCGGCCGGTCTGGTGGAAGAGGGAGAGGACTGGAAGGAGGCGGCGGCCCGGGAGATGCATGAGGAAACGGGGCTGGTCTTTACGCCCCTCCACGCGGATCCCATGTACCAGGAGGCCAGGTTCACCACGGTGGGCATGACCGATGAATCCTGCGCTACGGTCTACGGCTACGCCCAGGGGCAGGTATCCGCCCGCTACCTGGACGAGGGAGAGGAGATCGAGGTCGTCCTGGCCGACCGGGAGGAGGTCCGCCGGATCCTCCGGGAGGAGAAGGTGGCCATCATGTGCGCCTACCAGCTCATGCACTTCCTGGCGGACGAGGATCCCTTTGCCTTCCTGGAGGCAGGGGCGGCAACATAAGTCAGACATCGGAAGGAAAACAGATCCGCGCGTTTTCCCCATGGAGGAAAAGACGTGATAGACGATTATGTAAACGCGAAAAAAAGAGGAGAAAGAGCCAGGAGGGCCGCGCTGGCGAAAGGAGAGGATCCCTACCTGCCGGCCCTGGAGGATTTCCTGGACCTGAAGGACGCGGGGGCCGAGTTCCCTCTGGGGATCCGGGAGGTCCCCCTGTCCCTGATCGCGGGGACCAGGACCCGGGGCAGGCAGAATGCCTTTGCTTCCAACTTCATGCCTCTGCTGGAGCCGAATTCGGAATTTGCCGTCAAGTGGTCCAGGCTCTATGATTCCCAGCTGGAGGACGGGATCCGGGAACCCATCAAGGTCTATGAGTACCTGAACCGCTTCTATGTGGAGGAGGGCAACAAGAGGGTCTCTGTCATGTCCTATACGGGGGCCTTTTCCATCACCGGCAATGTCACCCGGATCATGCCGGTCCGGGACGGCAGCGAGAGAGTGGAGATCTACTGGGAATTCCTGGACTTTTTCAGGGTCACGGAATTCTTTGAGATCGTCTTTACAAAGAGGGGATCCTATGCCCAGCTGGCCGAGCTGGCCGGCATGGACCTGAAGACCCCCTGGCCCGATGAAAAGAGGGAGCTCCTGCGGGACGGCTTCCGCCGCTTCGCCGAGGTCTTTGAATCCCGGGAGAGGGACAAGGGCGTGGAGACAGGAGACGCCTTCCTGACCTATATCAGCGTCTATCCGCTGGAGACCCTGCCCTTTGACGGCAAGGACCTGATCGCCCGCAGGATCTCCGACCTGCGCCGGGAGATCCTGGTCAGAAAGGGCGGGGAGGAGGCCATTTCCCTGGTGGACGCTCCGGAGCAGCTGGGAAGGCCCAGGCCGGCCCAGGCGGCGGCCGGGGAGCTGATGACCCTGCTGACCGGCAGCGGCTATTCCAAGGCCAATCCCCTCCGGGCCGCCTTCCTCTATGAGAGGGAGCCGGAAGACTCCGGCTGGATCTTCGGCCATGAGCTGGGCAGGAAGAGCCTGGAATCCTACTACGGGGGCCTGGTGGAGACCATGGCCTTCCCGAACTGCAGGACCGAGGCGGATGTCCTGAAGGCCGTGGACGCGGCCGCGGCCGACAAGGAGGCCATTGTCTTTACGACCTCGCCCTCCCTGATGCCCGGCGCCCTCCGGGCCGCCTACGCCCACCCCGAGCTGAAGATCCTCAACTGCTCGGTCAACCTGTCCTCCAAGGCCGTCCGGACCTACTATGCCCGGATGCATGAGGCCAAGTTCCTCATGGGAGCCCTGGCGGCGACCCAGGCCAAGGACCACCGGATCGGCTACCAGGCCGATTATCCCCTTTACGGGATCATCGCCGGCATCAACGCCTTTGCCATCGGCGCTTCCCTGGTGGATCCCCAGTGCAGGATCTGCCTGCGCTGGTCCACCGACATCGAGGAAGGCGGCGATGACTATGCCTGGGAAAAGGAATTCCTGAGGGACGGGATCCGTGTGATCTCCGGGCCGGACCTGGTCAGGCCCAGCGATCCCGAAAGACGCTACGGCGTCTACCGGGTCCGGGAGGACGGGACCCGGGAGAACCTGGCCGCTCCCATCTGGGACTGGGGCACCTATTACAGGATGATCGTCCAGTCCATCCTGGACGGGTCCTATAAGGCAAGGGGCCTGGACCGGGACGACAGGGCCCTCAACTACTGGTACGGCATGGCCAACGGCGTCATTGACGTCGTCATGTCCGACCACCTTCCCTACAGCGTAAGGAAGCTCGTCAATATCCTGAGAAAGGGCATCACCTCCGGCTCCATCTCTCCCTTTGACGGAGAGCTGCGCAGCCAGAAAGGGCTGGTCCTGGCCGAGAACGCGCCGCGCCTGACCGGCAGACAGATCATTACCATGAACTGGCTGGCTGACAACGTGGACGGCAGGATCCTTACCGGAGACAGGCTCCGGGAGGAGAAGCGCTCCAGCGTGAAGATCAGCGGCGTTGTCCCGGAAGACGGGGGAGGAAGGGAAAAATGAAGATCCTGATCGTAGCCGACGAAGAGGCCAGAGCCCTCTGGGACTTCTACGACCCCGCCAGGCTGGAAGGCGTGGAACTGATCCTTTCGGCCGGAGACCTGGATCGCCGCTACCTGGATTTTCTGGTGACGATGACCAACCTGCCCCTTCTCTATGTCCGTGGGAACCATGATACGGAGTATCTGGAGCATCCGCCCGAGGGCTGCGTCTGCATAGAGGACAAAGTCGCGGTCTATAAGGGGATCCGGATCCTGGGCCTGGGAGGGTCCCTGAAATACAAGGATTCCTCCTGCATGTACACGGAGGGCCAGATGTCCCGCAGGGTCCTGCGGGCCCTGGCCATGACCGGGCTTTCGGGAGGCCTGGATATCCTGCTGACCCACGCCCCCGCCAGGGGCTGGGGAGACATGGACGACCTGCCCCACCGGGGCTTTGCCTGCTTCAACCGCTTTCTGGAAAGAAGAAAGCCCGCCTACATGATCCACGGGCATGTCCACAGGACCTATACCTGGGATTTCAAAAGAGAGACCATCCATTCTTCGGGGACCAGGATCATCAACGGCTTCGGCTGGACGATCCTGGAAATCGAAGACAAGGAACAGAAAAAGACAGGGAGGTTCCTTCCCGGCACCATCCGGGTCCGCTGAAGAGGGAGGTGAGGGCCGTGTCCAGGCTTGCCGCCAATCTGGAAAAATACACAAGAGACGAGCTGGCTGCCTACGCCGACAGCCTGGGCCTGACCGGCACTGAAGGACTCTCCCTGAAGGATCTGGCAGGCCGGATCGCGGGATGGCTCCTGGATCCGGAGGTCTTCCGGAAACGGATGGGGATCCTGACGGACGAACAGATCCGGATCTTCGAGAAGGCCATGGCCTGCCCCTATGTGCCGGCCCGGAGCGAGTACATGGACCTCATGCGGCTCCATGACCTGGACTATCTCTTCTGGTCCCGGGAGGACGGAAGGATCTCGATCCCCGAGGACGCGGCCGCGGCTTATCGGAACTGCGCGGACAGGGCCTTCCACTACTACAGGCGGCGGATCTCCTGGCTCATGCGGTGCCTCTATTTCTGCGAGACCTGCTACGGGGTCCTGCCCATGGACCTCTTTGTCAGGATGGGCCGCAGGCACCCCCTCTATATCATGTCCGAGGACAGGGTCCGGACCCTCTTCGCGGAGATCCCCCAGGACCTGAAGGACTGCACCCTGACGGCAGGCTTTCTTCTTTTTGACCGATTCGGGGACAGGGAGACCTGCGGAGACCTTCTCCGGTCCCAGGAGGGGAGCCTGTATTACGAGCCCTCCTACGAGGAGATCGAGGAGCACTGGAACGGGCTCTATACCCTCCGGTCCTCCGCCTGGCAGGCCTTCCGGGACTTCCTGAAGGAGACCCAGCCCATGGACGAGACGGCCGTTTCGGAGCTGGTCTATGAGATCTGGGCCAGGCTGACCGAGGATGAGGATTACAGGAGCCTGGTCCTGGAGCTGGCCGGGAACCGGCTGGTCTTTACCAGGGACAGGGACATCCCCCTCTTTCTGAGGAGGCTGCGGGAGGCCGCGGCAGACACGAGGCTTCTGTCCCTCCGGGGCCATACCCGGCTGGAGACGGAGGCCTTCGAGGAAAAAAGTTCCCCGGCCTGCGTCCGCCTGATCATGCCCGGTACCCGCCGGGCCTATCTGGTCCTGCGGCAGGCCGCCGGCAGGGACCCGGACCTGAAATGGTCGCCTGCCTCTGAACTGAGCATCATGAAGATCGGGATCGGGAACCGGGAATGGAAGGTCTTTCCCGGAGATCCCTGTCCCTGCGGGAGCGGAAAGACGGCGGCAGCCTGTCACGGGGCTCCCGGAACAGGAAAATAGGACAGACATCATGATCATCAAGTTGTCGGAAGCAGACCTGGACCGCGGCGAGCTCCTGGAGCGCCTGAAGGTCCTGGCAGGAGAAAGACGCAGGCTCCTCCATGAGATGGAAAGAGGCCAGAAGGCCCTGGAGGAGTGCCTTTCGGAGGAGGAGGGAAGGACTGTCCATCCCTCCGCCGGAGGCCGGGGGGACAGGATCGGCAGGTGGCTGAGAGAGTATACTGCCGGCAGGACGGACGGAGGGGACGCGGCCGCGGCCGCCGCGCTTCTGATCGTCCTCAAGTTCCTGGAGGAAAACGCCCCGGAGCTTGGCCTGACAGTACCCGGGAGGATGGGCATGGAGCCCCTTTCCTTCCTTCTGCCTGACAGGGTCTCCCCCGGAGACCTGACGGCCTGGATCTCGGAGGCGGGGGAAATGCCCCCTGCCCTCAGGGAGGCTGTCCCGGTCCTGGCCGATCCCGGCGGGGAAGCCCTTCTGTCCAACCTCTTCCGCATCCTGGAGGAGGCGGACTACGGGGGAGAGGAAGGCCGGGCAGCGGCCCTGTCTGCCGCCCGGACCGTGGATTCCTTTGAAGGGGATTTCGCCCGGAGAAAGGGAACGCCCCGGGGAGAAGCGGGAGAGGCCGCCTGCGGCTTTCTGGGATCCCTGTCCGCGGGCCTGGGAGACAGTCCCCGGACTGAAGCGGCGCGGGAGAGGGAAGAAAGCTTTCTTTCCGAAAAGGTCCTGGCCATCCTGGGAAGGGAGAGGAGCCTGGAGGAGGCCCTGACTGCCGGAAGCAGGGAGATCCTCCGCCTGATGGAAATGATGGAGTGAGCCTGACGCATGGGGGACTACAGGGTTTTTATCAAAAGGAGCAGCCGGAAGAGCCTGGCTCTGGAGATCATGCCGGACGGGAATGTCCTGGTCCGGGCGCCCCGGCGCCTGCCCTCCTCCGTGATCGCCTCCTTTATTAAGGAAAAGGAGGACTGGATCGAGGCGCACAGGAAGAAGGCCCTTCCGAAGGGAGGGGCAAAGCCCCTCTCCATGGAGGAGGTCCGGGCCCTGGCGGACCGGGCCCTGGCGGTCATACCGCCCAGGACCGCCTACTTTGCCTCCGTCATGGGCGTGACCTACGGACGGATCACGATCCGCAACCAGAAGACCCGGTGGGGCTCCTGCTCAGCCAGAGGGAATCTGAACTTCAACTGCCTTCTCATGCTGGTGCCGGAGGAGATCCGGGATTATGTGATCGTACATGAGCTCTGCCACCGGAAGGAGATGAACCATTCTCCCCGCTTCTGGCGGGAGGTGGAAAAGGTCCTGCCGGATTACAGAGACAGAGAAAAATGGCTCAGGGACAATGGCCCCGCCCTGATGGCCAGGATGCTGGCAGGGGCCGGACATCAGGAAGGATAAGGAAAACACTATGAGAAAGACATGGCTTGCCATGCCCGCGGCCATGGCGGCGGCGGCCGGCGCCTGCTACGCCCTGGCGGCCCACGCGGCCCGGGGTCCCCGCTATACTCTGGAGGAGACCCGGCAGGAGGAGCTGAAGAAGGAGTCCCTGGCCCTGGCCCCCTACGCGGACCTGCCCATGGAGCCCTATCAGGTCACGGCTCCCGACGGCTATAAGCTCCATGCGGCCCTGATCCGGGCAGAGGAGGAAACGGACCACTATGTGATCCTGGTCCACGGCTACAGCCTCAACCGCTACGGGAGCCTGAAATATGTATCCGCCTACCACGACATGGGCTACCACTGCATCGTCTATGACCAGAGGGGACACGGGGAGAATGAACCGGCCCCCTGCACCTACGGACTGAAGGAAAGCCAGGACCTGATCCAGGTCATCCTGGACGCCAGGGACCGGTTCGGAAAGGACATCCATATCGGGCTTCACGGGGAATCCCTGGGAGCCTCCACGGTCATTACGGCCCTGCGCTACCATCCCCAGGTCCAGTTCGCTGTGGCGGACTGTCCCTTTGCCGAGATCGTTCCGGTCCTGGAGATCGGCCTGAAGGCAAGCAGGATCCCGGCGGGAGCCGTCTGGCTGGCCGACCTGGGCTGCCGGGCCTTCTTCGGCTACGCCTTTTCTGAGGCCAGGCCCATCGATACCTTTAAGGATCCGGAAGTCCGGACCCCTCTCTGCCTCATCCACGGAGAGGAGGATGACTTCATTACCCCTGACCACAGCCTGAGGATCCTGGAGGCGGCGGGGGACATCGCCGAGCGCCATCTCTTCCCCGGCGCCGGTCACGCGGAGTCCATGCAGTCGGACCCTGCCAGATACAGGGACATCCTCTGGAGGTTTACAGAGCAGTATGATCCGTGAATGCAACATGGAGACAAGTGTATGAAAAGCTGAACAATCGGCAGCCCTAATTAAGTAAGCCGTGACTAACCCCGCTTTCGATGCTATTCTGTTTAACGGATGAGTGTCCGGAAGCGGGATTTTTGTGTTCCGGGACCGGAGATCTCCTTCCGTTCGCGGATTACCCCTTTCGAAAGAATCAAATGACCTGACGATCCGCATGCAAGGACTGCAGTCCGGGCGGGCCGCCGGGTCTTTTTATTCTCCGGAGGGGGAAGTGAGTCATTCAACAGAGGGGAAAACACACATGAGCTACAGATTCAGGGGTGGCGTCCATCCCAATCCCAACAAAGAGCTGTCTGCGGATAAGCCCTTCGTGACCCTTCAGCCCAAGGGCGAAATGGTCTATCCGATCAGTCAGCACATCGGCAAGCCTGCCAGGCCCGTCGTCAGGCGCGGCGATCTGGTGGAGGCAGGTCAGCTGATCGCGGAAGCAGACGGTTTTGTTTCCGCCAATATCTATGCCACCGTATCCGGCAAGGTCAAGGCCATCGAGCACCGCAGGACCTATGCCGCCGTGCCGGCAGAATGCATCGTAATCACCAATGACGGGGAATACCGCGTTAAAGAAGGCGTCGGCGTGGAAGAAGATCCCGCCGGCCTGACCAATGCCCAGATCCTGGACAGGATCAAGATGGCGGGCATTGTGGGCCTGGGCGGCGCCGGCTTCCCGACCCATGTCAAGCTGGCTCCCAAGGATCCTTCCGCGATCCGCTATATCGTAGCCAACGGCGCCGAGTGCGAGCCCGGCATCACCTGTGATGACAGGCTCATGCGGGAGAAGCCCGAATGGGTGGTGGAAGGCATGCGCTGCGTCCTCCGTCTCTTCCCCAACGCCAAAGCCGTGATCTGCATCGAGGAGAACAAGCCCGAGGCCATCGCGGCCATTCAGAAGGCCATCCAGGGGGACGAGAGGTTCTCCGTCCTGCCCCTGCAGGTCAGATATCCCCAGGGTTCTGAAAGGAACCTTGTCCACGCGGTCACCGGCTATTACATGGAATCCGCTGCCCTGCCCGCTTCCCTGGGCTGCATCGTGGACAACGTCTGGACCCTGGCCGCCATCTACAGGGCTGTCTGCTTCAACGAGCCCCTGATGGAAAGAGGCGTGACCGTGACCGGCGAGGGCGCGGTCAATCCCGGCAACTTCCTGGTCCGCATCGGCACCTCCGCCCAGGAGGTCCTGGAGGCGGCAGGCGGTCTGAAGGAGGAGACCAGGAAGATACTCCTGGGCGGTCCCATGATGGGCGCTGCCATTCCCAGGACCGATATCCCGCTGACCAAGCAGAACAACGCCCTCTACTGCATGACCGTGGATGAGGTCGAGCTGGCCGAGGCCCAGCAGACCAACTGCATCCGCTGCGGCCGCTGCATCCGGTCCTGCCCGCTGGGCCTTTCTCCCCAGCTCATGATGGAAGCAGCCAAGAGAGGCGACCTGGAGAGGTTCATCGCCCTCCACGGCCTGGACTGTATCCAGTGCGGCTGCTGTACCTATACCTGCCCGGCCAAACAGCCGCTGGTACCCATGTTCAAACTCTTCAAGCCCCGCGCGATGGCATACAACCGGGCTAAGATGGCAAAGGAGGCGAGCAAATGAACAACATGCTGAACGTATCCTCATCGCCTCATTTCAGGTCCAGCCACAATACAGGCAGGGAGATGCTCTACGTCATCCTTTCCCTCCTGCCGGCCACCATCTTCGGCGTCTTCCACTTCGGCCTCTATACCCTGGCCGTGGTGATCGCCTCCGTCGCTGCCGCCTGCCTGACCGAGTACTGCTTCAACATGGTCTGCCGCAGGAAGAACAGCCTGAGAGATTTTTCCGCTGTTGTCACCGGCCTTCTCCTGGCCCTGGTCATCCCGCCCCATGTACCGCTTTACGTCCCCATCCTGGGCTCCGTGTTCGCGATCCTCTTCACCAAGTGCTTCTTCGGCGGACTGGGCCAGAACTTCATGAACCCGGCCCTGGCCGGCCGTGCCTTCCTGCTGATCTCCTTCGGCAAGGTCATGACCGACTATTCCTATGACGCCGTTTCCGGCGCGACGCCTCTGGCAGCCCTGGCGAACGGGGAAGCCGTCAGCGTGAGGGACATGTTCCTGGGCTTTGCCATGGGACATACGGGCGTCAGCATCGCGGCCCTTCTGATCGGCGGCCTCTTCCTTCTGTATACCGGTACCATCACCTGGGAGATCCCGGTTTCCATCGTGGCGGTCTTTACCGTAGTCATGGGCCTCTTTGCCGGCCACGGCTTTGATCCCATGTTCCTGCTGACCCATATCTGCGGCGGCGGCCTGATCCTGGGCGCCTTCTTCATGGCGACCGATCCCGTCACCAGCCCCATGACCACCACGGGCCAGCTGATCTACGGCGCCCTGATCGGCGCTCTGGCCGCCCTCTTCCGCTTCTACAGCGGCATGGCGGACGGCATGTCCTACGCCATCATCATCGCCAACCTGGTGGTGCCGCTCCTCGACAAGTACATCATTCCCCAGCCCTGGGGCGTTGGGAAAAAGGGCCAGACCGTGGACCTTGACGCGCCTCAGAAGAAGGGATTTTCCGTGCCCCGCTCCGCCGTTGTCCTGTGCCTGATCACCGCCATCGCCGGCGGCGCCCTGGCCGGTGTCTACACCATGACCAAGGACCAGATCGAGTACAACCAGATGATGGCCAAGCTCCAGGCCTACAAGGAGGTCATTCCCGGCGCGGCCGAGATCGTCTATGACGACGCCCTGACCGCTAAGGTGGAAGAGCTGGGCGGCGAGGTCTACGGCGAAGGGGCCTTCGGCAAGGCCTACATCAATGAAGTGGCCGTGGGCGTGGACGAGTCCGGCAATACCGTCGGCTACGGCATCAGCGCCACCAGTATGGAAGGCTATGACGGCGAGATCACCATGGCAGTCGGCATGGATACGGAAGGAAAGCTCCTGGGCATCTCCTTCACGACCCTGAACGAGACCGCCGGCATGGGCATGCTGGTCAATGAAGATTCCTGGAAGGCACAGTTCGCGGACAAGGAAGTCGAATCCTTCGTCCTGCTCAAGCAGGGCGGCTCCTCCGCTGACAACGAGATCGACTCCGTATCCGGTGCTTCCACCACCTCCGGCGCGGTCGTCAACGCGGTCAACGCGGCGCTCGACTACTACCGGAACGTGATCATGCAGTAAAGGGGGTGTGAGACGTGAATAAACAGGAAAACGTTGCTGTTGAACGCATTAGGAACGGTATCTCCACCGAGAACCCCGTCTTTATCATGATGCTGGGCATGTGCCCGGCTCTGGCTGTTACGACTTCCGTGACCAACGCGGTGGGCATGGGCCTTTCCACCACCGCCGTCCTGGTCGTTTCCAACCTGGTCATTTCCCTGGTCCGGAAGATCATCCCCGATGAGGTCAGGCTTCCCGCCTTCATCGTCATCGTGGCGTCCTTCGTTACCGTTGTCCAGCTGATCATGCAGGCCTACTTCGTAGAGCTCAACGCCTCTCTGGGAGTCTATATCCCTCTGATCGTCGTGAACTGCATCATCCTGGGCCGCGCGGAAGCCTACGCTTCCAAGAACCCGCCCTTCGCCTCCTTCATGGACGGCGTCGGCATGGGCCTGGGCTTTACCATCGGCCTGATCCTGCTGTCGGCCTTCCGTGAGCTGTTCGGCGCGGGGACCCTGGCGGGCATCCAGATCATGCCTTCCTTCTATCCCCCCATCGACGTTCTGGTCAAGGCGCCCGGCGCCTTCCTGGTCCTGGGCCTGATCATCATGGTCATGAACGCCTTCCACATCAAGACCAGAGCCAATGAAATCACCGAGGGCTGCGACGGATGTCCCGGCTGCGGCGTTCCCGGCAGCGACCCTGCCTGTGCCGGAAAGGAGGATAAGAAAGCATGAGCCTCTTTATGATCATTATTTCGGCGGCCTTTATCCATAACGTAGTCCTGAGCCAGTTCCTGGGCATCTGCTCCTTCCTGGGCGTGTCCAACAAGATCAAGACCTCGGCCAGCCTGGGCGGCGCGGTCATCTTCGTCATCACCATCGCCTCCGCGGTCGCCTATATGCTCTATACCTTTATCCTGCATCCCCTGAACCTGGATTACCTGCAGACCATCGTCTTCATCCTGGTCATCGCGGCCCTGGTCCAGATCGTGGAAATGTTCCTCAAGAAGACCTCCCCCGCCCTTTATACGGCCCTGGGCATCTATCTGCCCCTGATCACCACCAACTGTGCCGTTCTGGGCGTGGCCCTCAACAACGTAACTGACGGTTATAACTTCATTGAAAGCGTTTTCTCCGGCTTCGGCACGGCCGTTGGCTATACTATCGCCATCGTCCTTCTGGCGGGCATCCGGGAAAAGATCGCCGACAATGACATTCCGGAGCCGATCAAGGGCGGCCCTCTGGTCCTGTTCTGCGCAGCACTGATGGGCATTGCTTTCTTTGGCTTCTCCAGTCTGGGTTAAAGGAGGCGCAGTCATATGAGCGGAACAGCATTACTGGTTATTACGATTATCCTGCTGGCCATCATCGGCGTTGTCATCGGTGCCTTCCTCGTCTTCGCGGGCCGCAAGTTCGCGGTCGAGGTGGACCCCAGGGAGTCGGCGGTCCGTGAGGCCCTGCCCGGCAACAACTGCGGCGCCTGCGGCTATCCCGGATGCGACGGCTGCGCGGCAGCCATCGCCAAGGGCGAAGCCCCTGTCAACGCCTGCCCGGTAGGCGGCGCTCCCGTTGCCGACAAGATCTCCGGCATCATGGGCGTGGAAGCCGGCGCCATCGAGAAGAAGGTCGCCTTTGTCCGCTGCGCGGGCACCTGCGACGCGGCCAAGAGGAACGGTACCTATGTGGGCATCCCTTCCTGTTCAGCGGCCCAGGCCGTTCCCGGCGCGGGCGGCAAGGCCTGTCAGCAGGGCTGCCTCGGCTTCGGCGAGTGCGTCCAGGCCTGTGAGTTCGACGCCATCCATGTGGTGAACGGCGTGGCCGTGGTCAACCGCGAGAAGTGCGTCGGCTGCGGCAAGTGCGCGGCTGCCTGCCCCCAGCACCTGATCGACATCATGCCTGACAGATCCAAGTACGCGGTCCAGTGCCGCAACACGGAGAAGGGCGTCCTGGTCAAGCAGCAGTGCGACGCCGGCTGCCTCGGCTGCAGCCTCTGCGTCAAGCAGTGCCACTTCGACGCCATCAGCGTGACCAACAACCTTGCTCAGATCGATTACGAGAAGTGCAGGTCCTGCGGCCTCTGCGCGCAGAAGTGCCCTGCCAAGATCATCACAAAGAGAGTCGGCTGATCAAAGGCCTGCTCATCGGGGACTGTGAAGATATCTTCACAGTCCCTTTTTTCACGGAATTTTTTCATGGAGCAAGTCAGGCTGAGCTTCGCCGCGCCTGCCCCCGGGGAGAAGGCCGGGAAAGAAGGGAAAGGAAGAGAAGAGAAAAGACCGCCCCGGATGAGGCGGTCTCTGCGCTGCGTATGAGGAGCGTCCGGCAGGCGGCGGATACCCTAGAGGCCCAGCGTTTCCATCTGCCGGAGAAGGAGCTCCGCTTCGGGAGATCCGTTTTCCGCGGCATGCTGAAAGCAGATCCAGGCCTTATCCGGGTCCGCTTCACATCCCCTGCCGGCAAGATACAGGGTCCCCAGGACAAATTCCGAGGGAATATCTCCGCGTTCCGCCGCGAATTTGCCGTATCGGAAGGCCTTTTCGTAGTTATGGACCTCAGGGATCTGGTAGAGCAGGGCCAGGTTGGAGGCCGACAGCACGTGTCCCTGGCCGGCGGCCAGCTCGAAATACTGGATGGACCTTGGCAGGTCCTTTTCCACATGTCCGTAGAAGAACATGTAGCCCAGCATGTACATGGCGTTCAGGTTCCCCTTGTCCGCGGCGATGAGGTAGTATTTCTGCGCCCGGGCAAAATCCTTTTTGAAATCGCCGGCGGGATTGAAATAGAGGGTGCCCAGATCATAGGCCGCGTCGGAAAGCCCGTCGTCCAGGGCCTTCTGGAAATACACGGCCGCCCTGGCATAGTCAGGCCTGTAAGGCGTGCTCAGGACGCCCCGCTTATATAAAAGGCCCAGCTGATAGGCGGCCCTGGGGTAGGTGTCCGCCATCTCCTGATAGAGGGCGGCTGCCTTTTTGAATTCTCCGTGATCCATATAGAACTGGCACAGGGTATCCTTTCGGGGATTGTCCAGCTGGTCCAGGATGGGCAGATAGTAGGACTCCACCCGGTCGTAGTCATAGTCGCATCCGCTCCCGATCGACTGCATGAAGCCGACCTGGCCGGCAGAGTAGAGGTTCTCTTTGGACGCCCGGACATGGTACTGATAGCTGGATCTATAGGACTGGGGCTCCCTGGGCATGCTCCCGGCATAGTACATTCTGGCTATGAAGGTATCCGCTATGGCCGCGTATTCGCCGCCTGCCTGGGAGACCTTTTTGAACCAGCGGGCGGCCATCCGTTCATTCTTGCCTCCCGAGATTCCGTAATAATAATAGATCCCCGCGGTCATCATCGCCCGGAGATCTCCCTTCTGGGCCGATGCCAGGATATCCTCCAGAGTCCTGTCGGGATCAAAGGACTCGTTGGAATTGTATACGTCCCTGAAGCCGCTGCCTCCGTCATTTTTGGATTCCATGGTCTGGCAGAGGAAGTGGAAGGGGGAAAAAATATACTGGTCCGGGAAGACATAGGCCTGCTTGGTCGCAAAGAACCGGAGTTCCTCCGGGAGGGCGGAGGCGTCTTTGGGCATGACGGCCCCGTTGACCAGAAGAGGGATGATGTTCTTGTCGTACTTCTTCGCGCAGAGCAGTTCATCCCGGATCCAGCAGATCTTTTCGTTGGAAATGAGCCGGTCGATATAGCTGTCCGTCACGATGCAGATGAAATCATGGCAGTCTGTGATGGCCTGTCGGAGCCGTTCGGGAAAATCGCCGGTCCTGGTCTCGTCCGGATTGAAATACACGCTGTATCCCGATCTTTTCAGGTCATTTGCCAGTCTGGAGGCAAAGTTGCTGCCCACGCCGTCGCTGCGGTAGGAAATGAAGATATCTTTCTGCATCGTTTCCGCTCCTTTTCGCCGTCTGTCCCTTCATCCGGTCCCGCCCGGTACATGGCTGTCCGCCCGGGACCTGATGTTACTACTATAGCATACCGGTCCCCGGTTATCTATCCGCCTGTATCAGCCCTCCCCGGAGAACCGGCAGGGCGGATACAGGCGGCCTTTTTCCATGTCCGTATTGACAACGAGGGAAGAAATGATAACATAAATATATGAACAATTATTCAATAGTGGGAATGAGGAGAGAATCTATGGCCATCAATGACGTGGAACACTGTGAATGCACGGAGGTGCATGCTGACAAGGTGAGGATGGTCAGCGCCCATATGCCGGATGAGGACAGGCTCTATGACCTGGCGGAGCTTTTCAAGGTCTTCGGGGATTCCACCAGGATCCGGATCCTCTATGCCCTGAATGACGAGGAGATCTGCGTCTGCGACCTGGCCGAGCTCCTGGGCATGACCCAGTCGGCGGTCTCCCACCAGCTTAAGATCCTCAAGCAGGCCAGGCTGGTCAGGAGCCGGAGAGAGGGCAGGCAGGTCTATTACTTCCTGGCAGACGACCATGTCCGGACCATCATCGACCAGGGCATGGAGCATGTGGAGGAATGAACCTGAAAAAGGAAGGGAAAAAGACCGGAGAATCCGGAAATGGCCGTTGACAGGCAGAAAAGAAGTGCTAGAATATAATCAAACATATGAATAAGTGTTCAATCGTTTGATATAAGAACCGCAGACAGGATTTGCGTACAGAGGAGGATCTGTCATGAAAAGAACCTATAAGATCGATGTGGACTGCGCCAACTGCGCCGCCAAGATGGAAGAAGCGGCCAACAAGACCCCCGGCGTCAAGTCCGCCACAGTCAACTTTATGGCTCTCAAGATGAAGGTGGAATTCGAGGAAGGGGCCGATGAGGCTGCCGTTATGGAAGCGGTCATCAAAAACTGCAAGATCGTGGAAGACGACTGCGAGATCTTCCTGTAATAAAGAAGCTGACGGGAAGGGGCCGTGTGAGGACAGCCGGAGAGATCCGCGCTCACATGGCCCTTCTGTACGGAGAATATGATCATGAACAAGAAACAGAAGAATCTCCTGATCCGGGTCATAGCCGCAGGCCTTCTCATGGCCCTGATCTTTTTCCTGCCCCTGGAGGGACATCCCCTGGTCCGCTTTGCCTGCTTTCTGGTCCCCTACCTGATCGTGGGCTATGACATTCTCAGAAAGGCCTTCAGGGGGATCCGGAACCGGCAGGTCTTTGACGAGAATTTCCTGATGGCCGTGGCCACCATCGGCGCCATGGCCCTGGGCGAGTATACGGAAGGCGTGGCCGTCATGTGGTTCTACCAGATCGGCGAGCTTTTCCAGTCCTACGCCGTGGGCAAAAGCCGCAGGTCCATCACGGACCTGATGGATATCCGGCCGGACTACGCCAACCTGGAAACGGAGGACGGCGTGGAAAAGACCGACCCCGACGACGTGGAAACGGGATCGGTCATTGTCGTGAATCCCGGGGAAAAGGTCCCCATCGACGGCCTGGTCCTGGAGGGGACCTCCTCTCTGGATACGGCGGCCCTGACCGGCGAGAGCAGGCCCCGGACCGTCCGGGAGGGCGATGAGGTCCTGTCCGGCTCCATCAACATGTCCGGCGTCCTCCGGATCCGGACCACCAGGGAGTTCGAGGAATCCACAGCCTCGAAGATCCTGGACCTGGTGGAGAACGCCAGCTCCCGCAAGTCCAGGTCCGAGCAGTTCATTACCCGGTTCGCCAGGGTCTATACGCCTGCCGTCTGCTACGGCGCCCTGGCCCTGGCCCTGGTCCCGCCCCTGGTCCGCCTGGCCCTCGGCATGGATCCCCTCTTTACCGACTGGATCTACCGGGCCCTGACATTCCTGGTCATTTCCTGCCCCTGCGCCATCGTGGTCTCCATCCCCTTAAGCTTCTTCGGAGGCCTGGGAGGAGCCGGCAGCGCGGGCATCCTGATCAAGGGCTCCAACTACATGGAGACCCTGGCGGACGTAAAGACCGTGGTCCTGGACAAGACCGGGACCCTGACCCGGGGCAGCTTTGCCGTGACCGGGATCCATCACGCCTCCATGGGAGAGGAGGCCCTGCTGGACTACGCGGCCCATGCCGAAAGCCACTCCTCCCATCCCATCAGCATGAGCCTCCAGGCCGCCTACGGGAAGAAGACGGACCCTGCCAGGGTCCGGGACGTGGAGGAGATCAGCGGCCACGGCGTCAGGGCCCGGGTGGACGAGCGGATGGTGGCCTGCGGCAACGCCAGGCTCATGGAAAAGCTGGGCGTTTCCGAGATCGAATGCCATTCCGCGGGGACCGTGGTCCACGTGGCGGTGGACGATGCCTACGCGGGCCACATCGTCATTGAGGACGAGATCAAGGACGGGGCGGCCCAGGCCGTGGCCGACCTGAAGAAGGCGGGCGTCCGGCGGATCGTCATGCTGACGGGAGACCTGGCGGGTACCGCCAGGGCCGTGGCGGACCGGGTGGGGATCACCGAGGTCTTCGCCGAGCTCCTGCCCCAGGACAAGGTGGCCAGGGTGGAAGAGCTCCTGGCCGGGTCCGGCGAGAGGAACCGGGTGGCCTTTGTGGGAGACGGTATCAACGACGCCCCTGTCCTGGCCCGGGCGGACATCGGAGTCGCCATGGGAGCCCTGGGGTCCGACGCGGCCATTGAAGCGGCGGACGTGGTCCTCATGGACGACGATCCCCGCAAGATCGCCAAGGCCATCCGGATCGCCCGCAAGTGCCTCCGGATCGTCCGGGAGAATATTTACTTCGCCATCGGCGTCAAGCTCCTCTGCCTCCTCCTGGGGGCCCTGGGAGTCGCCGGCATGTGGCTGGCCATCTTCGCGGACGTGGGCGTCATGGTCCTCTGCGTCCTGAACGCCATCCGCTGCCTCTTTGTAAAGAATGTCTGAAGCCCTTCGGAAGTCTGATCATATGTCAGATCTTGTTGCAGGAACGTCCGCTCTCTTTTATAATGTATGAGTGCCTCTGCCGGTCCCCGGCAGGGCATTCATCCTAAGAGAAAGCGGAAGAAAAGAATGATCTACAGCAGCGTACTGGAGGCGGTGGGCCAGACCCCCATGATCCGCCTCAACAGACTGACCGGTCCTCAGGACGCGGAGGTCCTTGTAAAATATGAAGGCATGAACATCGGCGGATCCATCAAGACCAGGACCGCCCTGCAGATGATCGAGGAGGCGGAAGCCAGGGGAGACCTGAGAGAGGATTCCGTCATCGTGGAGCCCACCAGCGGCAACCAGGGCATCGGACTGGCTCTGGTCGGCGCCGTAAAGGGCTACCGGACCATCATCATCATGCCCGATTCCGTATCCATCGAGCGCCGCTACCTGGTCTCCCAGTACGGAGCCGAGGTAAAGCTGATTCATGACGCCGGCAACATCGGCAAGTGCATCGAGGACTGCATCGCCCTGGCGGAAAAGATGGCCAGGGAGGACCCCAGGGTCTTCATGCCCAACCAGTTCTCCAATACCGACAACATCCTGGCCCACTTAAAGCATACGGGCCGGGAGATCCTGGAGCAGGTGGACGGCCCCATTGACGCCTTCTGTTCGGGCGTCGGCACCGGCGGCACCATCACCGGCATCGGCATGGTCCTGAAGGAGGCCAATCCCGACATCCTGATCTGCGCCTGTGAACCTGAGCACGCCGCCATCCTTTCCGGAGGCAGCATCGGGACCCATCTCCAGATGGGCATCGGCGACGGCCTGATCCCCGATATCCTGGATACCCGGATCTATTCCCGGATCCAGATCGTGACGGACTCCGAAGCCATGCGGGTGACCCAGGACCTGGCCAGAAAAGAGGGCATCCTCTGCGGCATCTCCAGCGGCACCAACGTCAAGGTGGCTCTGGACCTGGCCAGAGAGCTGGGACCCGGCAAGCGGGTCGTGACCGTTCTTCCCGATACCGGAGAGCGGTATTTCAGTACACCTCTGTTCGGAGGCTGAGGAAAACCATACAGGCAGTGAAGGGACCTCTTTCACTGCCTGTTTTTTTCAGGAGGGGAGCCATGGACCTGTTCCGGGACAGAACGCTGGAAAAAGTGGAAAAGGCAAGGGGCAGGGCGGACGCCGGCCTGGTCCTGAAGGCGGCGGAAAGAGTCCGCGCCGACTGCCGGCGGGCAGCCGGAAAGGGCATGGGCCATGAGGCCTCTGTCTATGAGGAGGAGTTCGTCCTTCTCTCCGAGAGCCTCTACAGGCTCTTTCAGGAGGAGGATCCCCGTCTGGTCCGGATCTGCGGAGAGCTGGCAGGAGACTGGAAGGGGACAGAGCCCGACTCCACGGCCCAGCTCCACGCCAGGCACCTCCTGGTCCTGGCCCTGCTGACAGAAGACAGGGGGCAGGAAGGCCTGGAGGAGGCGGAGGTCCTCAGGGATTCCCTGGAGGGCTTCGGTTCCCTCTATCCCGATGTGCTCCTTCGGGCCGAGCATGACCTTGCCAGGTGCCTTATGGCGGCCGGAAGAGCCGGAGAGGCGGTCGGGGTCTATGAGGAGAGCGTCCGCCGGCTCAGGCTGAGCGGGAACTATGAGGAGATGGCCCTGGGGATCACCCTCCTTCGTCTGTCCCGGGCCCACCGGCAGGCGGGAGAGCCGGGCAAGGCGGACCAGGTCATTTCCGGAGCCAGAAGAAGGCTGGTCCGGCTCCTGGGCGGCGACCTGGGTGTCAGAGCCGTCAATTGCTATTTACAGGATACTTCGCTATAATAAAACATGAAAGTCTGTGCCGGCGCGGCACAGGCGGGAAATCCGGCAGAGGAAGAGACTTTGTCTGGCTCCACCAGACACGGAAGGGCTGAAAAAATGGTAAATCTTTCTGACAGACAGATCCGGGCGCTGATCCGGGAGAACGCGCGGCTCAAGGCCATGCTCCGGGAAGCGGAAGAGGAGATCCGGTACAGAGAGCGGATGTTCGATACCCTTGTGGGCGGCTCCAGGAACCTGATCGGTATCTTTTCCGGCAGAGGGTTTTCGGCGGACTTTTTCACCGACAACGTGGAGGAGGCCCTGGGCCTGGACAGGACGGCCCTGATGCAGGACTGCCGGGTCCTCTTTGCCTGCACATCCTCGCCGGACGCCGCCGTGACCGTGGAGGACATGATGTCCATCGGCGTCGGTGAGGGCATTGAAAGGATGGGGGAATTCCGTCACCAGAAGACGGGAGAGGTGATTCTCTATCAGATCAGCCTCATGCATACCCGGCTGGGAGACAGGGACTCCTATATCCTCTTCATGCTGGACAAGACCACGGAGGACCAGCTGGGCCAGAGGGTCCGGGAGATCCTGGACGTGGTGGAGGGGTCCAGCCAGGCCAAGAGCGACGTCCTGGCCTCCATGTCCCATGATTTCCGGGTCCCCATCAGCTCCATTACCGGCTATGTGACCCTGCTCAGAAAGAATCCCTACAATCCCGAGAAGGTCCTGGAATACGCCGGCAACATCAGCATTTCCTGCCAGACCCTCATGAGCCTTCTGAACCACGTGCTGGAGATGAGCCGGGCCCACGGAGGGAACCATTCCCTGGATATGAGCGAATTCTCTCTCCAGAGCCTGACGGAGGACATCTGCGGCGTCTCCAGGACCCTGGCGGCAGGCCGGAACATTTCCTTTACGGCCGCTTCCGAGGGAGTCTCCCGGGACGTCTTCCTGGGCGACCGGGGCCGGATCCGCGAGGTCCTCATGAACCTGATCACCAACGCCGTGACCTATACCCGGGCCGGCGGCCATGTGGAATTCACTGTCAGGACGGTGGAAACGCCCGATCCTGAATTTACGGATATCGTATTCGAGGTCAGAGACGACGGCATCGGCATGTCCGATGAGACCCTCCGGTCCCTCTACGAGCCCTTCGGGGCCGGCAGGCGTACGACGAGCATAGGCACGGGCCTGGGCCTCGCGGTCACCAAGAAGCTGGTGGAACTCATGGACGGCCAGATCCAGGTCGCGAGCCAGCCCGGCAAGGGATCGGTCTTTATGGTGACCATCCGCCTGCAGACCATTGAACAGGGCAATGATGACTTCTGGAAGGACAGGGGCATCAGCCGGATCCTGGTCATTGACGAGAACATCATGGAATCCGCCAGGATCCAGGACCTGATGGAAGGCATCGGCATCGAGACCGTCTGCACCACCAGCGGCTACGGCGGCCTTCAGCTGATCGAGCAGGCCCGGATGGACGGCAAGGTCTATGACATCGTCCTTCTGGACATGAACATCCAGGGCATGAGCGGCCTGGACGTGGCCAGGAGCATCCAGACCATGGCCTGGGTGGATATGCCTGCCCTCTTTCTTATGGCGGCCGAAACGGATCCCCTGACCGAGCAGGCCCGGAAGGCCGGAGTCCTGGCCCTTCTGGCCAAGCCCTTCTATGTCTCCGCCCTGCGCCGGATCATCGAGGACAAGGAACTGAGCTTCGCGGGCGGCCGGCACCAGAACGCCGATGACAGGGAATCTCCTCTGGTAGGCCTCCACTTCCTGGCGGCCGAGGACAACATGATCAACGCGGACATCCTCAAGGAGCTCCTGGAAATGGAAGGAGCCCGGGTAGAGATCGCGGGCAACGGCCTGGCAGCCGTAGCCATGTTCCGCAATTCCCGTCCGGGCTACTACGATATGATCCTGATGGATGTGGCCATGCCCATCATGGATGGCTATGAGGCCACCCGCCAGATCCGGATGATGGACAGGGAGGACGCGGCCGCCATTCCGATCCTGGCCATGACGGCCAATACCTTCGCGGAGGACATCGAACGGTCCTTCCAGGCCGGCATGAACGCCCACATCACCAAGCCTCTGGACATCCGGGTCCTGAACTCCACCATCCGCCGCCTCCTGAAGGGGACGGACAGGGGCTGATCAGGGGATCCGGCTGTAATGGCAGGTGAAATAGAGGACCTGCCGGTCCTGGGCCAGCTGCCGGACCAGGGCAAGGCCTGCCCGGACGGAGTCATCGTCCAGGTCGGCAAAGGGATCGTCCAGGACCAGGAAGGGCCTGTCCAGGCCGCCGTACATGGCGTCCGCCATGGCCAGGCGCCGGCAGAGGGCGACCAGGTCCCGGGTCCCTTCGCTGAGAAGGCCTTCGTCCCGGACCTGTCCCCCCTCCCGCATGGAAACGGAGAGGGCGGCGTCGGTCTCGAAGGAGGAGGGCTCCCCGCCGGAAAGGGCCCCGTAATAGGAGGCAAAGGCGGTCTCGAAGGGGGCCGCGCACCGGGCCTGGAACCGGTCTCTGGCTTCGGTCAGGTGGACCAGGGCCTTATCCAGGATCTTGTACTGCTGCTGCAGGGAGGAAAGCTCCCTGCAGCTTTTTTCATAGGAGACGGCCGCTTCCTCCGCCTCCTCCCGCATGGAGACAAGGCTCTCCAGCCGGCTCCTTTCCCGGTCCAGGGAGGTCTCCAGGGCCAGGATCCTCCGGGAGAGGGCCCCGAAGGAGGCGGCAAGGGAAGCGGGATCTTCCCCGGCAGGGGCCTGCCGGGCCTTCAGGCGGGCCAGCTTCTCCCTGAGGGCCAGGACCCGCTCTTCCCGGCGCCGGAGCTCCTCATCGGAGGCAGGGAGGCCGTCCCTGTCTTCCTTTTTCTTCCTGAGGTCCCGGAAGGCCAGGAGGAGGGCCGGGATGCCGGCTCCCAGGCAGAGAGCCGAGAGAAGGCGCTGGTCCAGAAGAAAGAGGACCAGGGCGGCGGCCAGGCAGATCAGGGCGGCTGCCGGGAAGGGAGGGGGCACTGCCTCTTCCGGTCCCTCCCGGGCTTCTTCCTGCTGCCCTTCCAGGAGGGAGAGGCGCTCTTCCTCCCTGGCCAGGACTTCTTCCAGACGCCGGATCCGTCCTTCGGTCCCTTCCACGGGACCGGCCGGGGGACCTTCCGCCATGGCCTTTTCCAGGCCCTCCAGGTCCCTGCGGGCCGCGGCCAGGTCTTCCTCCAGGGAAAGGACCTTTGCCCGCTCCCCGGCCTCCCTTTCCCGGAGGCTCTCCAGGGAGGCGGCCCGGGCATGCAGGGCCGCGGTCTCCTCCCTGCACCTTCGGATGGGAGAGGAGGCCCGGTCGGGGGCCAGGGCCTTTTTCTTTTTTTCCAGCATGGGGAGGGCCCTGTCGCAGGCGGCCAGGTCCCCGGCCTCCGGCAGGTCCCGGCCGATCCGGGCCCGGATGTCCCCCGTGGGCTCAGCCTGGCGGGTCCTCTGGCCGATGAAGAGGGTCCTCCGGAAGGAGGCCTGGTCGATGCCGAAAAGGTCCCGGCCCAGGTCCTCGGAAAAGGCGTCGGAGGCAAGGCCGGTCCGGAGGTCGATGAGGACAAAGCTGTCCCCGCTCTTCCTGGTCCCGAAGGTCCGCTCGGCCCGGTAGGCCCTGCCGCCCGCCGTAAAGGACAGGGTCCCCCCGTAGGGGCCGCCCTGCCAGGGGGCATAGCGGAGGCGTTCGTTCCGTACCGGATCCCGGCGGCCCTCTCCGTCAAA
Organism: uncultured Lachnospiraceae bacterium; assembly: GCA_946626215.1. Taxonomy (GTDB): domain Bacteria; phylum Bacillota; class Clostridia; order Lachnospirales; family Lachnospiraceae; genus CAG-791. Next base: position 12,028 of record CAMOUD010000007.1, on the reverse strand, counting down.
GCCATAGAACATGACCCGGATGAAGGCGGCCAGGGTGGACTTGCCCCACCCGTTCTCCGCCGCCGTCACATGGAGGGAAGGATCGAAGCGGATCTCTTTCTGATGCAGTTTTCCGAAGTTCTCGATGTGGCAGGAAAGAAGCCGCATGGTCACACCTCTTCGCCCTCAAGGGCCAGGATCCCGCAGCGGATCACGGCAGCCTTCTCCTCTTCGGTCAGGGAATCATCGGCCCTGACCAGGCGGATGAATTCGCCCCGGAGGGAAGGATCGCCGGCGCTTCGGCTGTAGTCAACGGCAAAGCGGGTCCGGTCGGTAAGCCGGACCAGGTAGTAAAGGGAGGAGAGCCTGGCCCGCAGGAGGTCCGGGCTCATCTCGCAGTCATAGGGAAGGTCTCCCTCCAGGACCACGTGGACCAGGTCCTCCGGCCGGGCCCCCTCCCTGTCCAGGCTCTCCCGGATGGCCCTCTCCATGGAGGCGCTGTCTGTCAGGCCCGTCAGGTCGGAGCTGACCTCCAGGGCCCTTCTGCCGCCGGACTCCGCGAACCGCCTTTCCGCCTTCCGGAGGTCCGGGTCTATGTCCAGGACCACGAAGCCGTGCCGGCCGGTCTCGTCAAAGCCCCTGGCCTCCAGGCAGCCGGGATAGCACCAGATCCCCCTGGCGTCCAGGCGGCCCGCCCTGTGGCTGTGGATATGGCCCAGGGCCAGGTAGTCGATGCCCCGGCCGGAGAGGGCGCCGGCAGGAATGTGCAGGGGACCGGAGGCCGTCCGGCCTTTGACCAGCTGGCCGTGGAGGGCCACGATGTTGTAGTCGGAAGGGTCCAGGACCAGGGAGTCCCAGAAGGCCTCCTCCCGGCCCGGGGGAGGGGGAAGCTCCGCCCCTGTCAGGACCAGGCCCGGGGCCAGCCGGAAGCGGCGGAAGCTGTGGTCGAAGAGGACAAGGTTGTCGGGGATCTCCTCCAGGGACCCGGTAAAGGACCCCTGGTCATGGTTGCCCTGCAGATAGAAGAAGAGGATCTCCGGATGGTCCCGGAGGGCGGCGGAGACGGCCGAAGCCGCGGCCGCGGAGACCCTTTCCGTATCAAAGAGGTCCCCGGCGATCAGGACCGCGTCCGCCTCCAGGGAGACGGCGGAGTCCACCAGGGACAGGAAGGCGGCCGTCAGCTCCTGGCGGCGGACGGCGGCCTCCCGGGGCGGGAGGATGCCCCGGAGGCTGGAATCCAGATGTAGATCGGCGCAGTGGATCAGTCTGTACATGGGTCTCCTTTCCGGTCAGATATCGAATGTATATTCGAAAACAGTATAGCACAGGTGACGGAAAGAAAAAAGCCATGTATAATGGGCTTCGGAGGAAGAGAGATATGACAGAAAGACTGCTTTGCCTGCTGATCGGATACCTGCCCGGGACCTTCCTGACAGCAGAGCTGATCATACGGAAAAAAACAGGAAAGCCTGCCGCGGACCTGGGCACCAGCGGCAACCCCGGCATGGCCAACGTGACGGCCCACCTGGGGATCGGGCCGGGCCTTCTGGTCCTGGCGGGAGACCTGGGCAAGTGTCTCCTTGCTTCCGCCCTGGCCTGGCATCTCTTTCATGAGGACCTGGGGGTCCTGGCCCTTCTGTACGCGGGCCTGGGCGTGACCCTGGGCCACGACTTTCCCTTCTGGAACGGCTTCAAGGGGGGCAAGGGAGTGGCCACCACCTGCATGACCGTCTTCCTGGTCCGCCATGTGTACGGACTGATCTGTCTGCTGGCGGGCGCCCTCCTGGTCCTTCTGACCGGGTACCTCTGCGTGGGCGGCGCCGCCATTCCCCTTCTCTTCTCTGTCCCCGTCTTTCTTCTGTACGGGAGAGAGGCGGGCCTGGTCATGCTGGCCCTGGCCCTTCTCATGGTCCTCCGGAACTGGAAGCAGCTGCGGCTGATCCCTTCCGGAGAGGCGGAAAAGAACGATGTCCTGGGAGGCCTGATCCGCCGGATCCGGAACTGGTACCGGAAGATGAGGGAGACCTACAATCCGCCCGAGCCTGAGCCCGAGGCGGAGGCCGTTCCCTTTCCGGAGCCCCTGACGGAGGAGGACAGGAGGATCGTCCGCAGGCACATCCTCTTCATGGGCAGGGTCCAGGGCGTGGGCTTCCGCTACCAGGCCCAGAACGCAGCCTCCCAGCTGGGCCTGACCGGCTGGGTGCGGAACCTGGCGGACGGGTCGGTGGAGGCCGAGGTCCAGGGGGGCGAGGCGGCAGTCCGGCAGTTCTTTGCCCTTCTGGGGAACAACCGGTGGATCCAGATCCGGGAGACCCGGGTGGAGGACATCCCCCTGAAGGAAGGGGAAAAGAAATTCGGGGTCACAGGCTATTATTAGGAGGAAGAAGATATGGTCCAGCTGAGCACCCTCTGCTACCTGGAGGACGAAGGCCGGTATCTGATGCTGCACCGGACGGTCAAGAAGCAGGATATCAATAAAGACAAGTGGCTGGGCATCGGCGGCCGCTTCGAGGCCGGCGAAAGCCCGGAGGACTGCATCCTCCGGGAGACCCGGGAAGAGACGGGCTTTACCCTGACGGACTACCGCTACCGGGGCCTGGTGACCTTTGTGGAGGGAGACTATACGGAATACATGTCCCTCTTTACGGCCTCGGCCTGGGAGGGGGACCCGGTCCCCTGCGCCGAGGGAGACCTGGAATGGGTGGACAGGGAAAAGATCCCTTCCCTCAACCTCTGGGAGGGAGACCTGGTCTTCTTCCGGCTCCTCAGGGAGGAGGCCCCCTTCTTTTCCCTGAAGCTGGTCTATGCGGCAGGGACCCTGACAGAGGTCATCCTGAACGGCCGCCCCATGGAAAAGCCCTGGTATTGAGAGGCGGACAAAGAACGCGCAGGCTCCCCCCGCGGCCGGAACGGCCCCGGGGGAGCTTTTTTTATTAATGGATTTCAGGCAGATCCGGTCTTTGACGGGCCGGATCCCGGCCGCCGGAAAAGCGCCCGGGTATTTTTTTGAGAATTATTCTTAAAAAAGGCTTGACCGGGGAAGAGAGTTAGTGTAATATAACCTCAGTTAGAAAAAGCTAACCCACCGGACGAAAGGAAACTTTCCTCCCTTTCGATGGTCCGGCTTCCGTTCGGACACGGAATACTGAAAAGAGCGAGGTAAACAAAAATGAGCAAAGTAGCAGTTGTTTTCTGGAGCGGCACAGGCAATACCGAGGCTATGGCGAACGCGGTGGCGGACGGCGCGAAGGCAGCCGGCGCTGACGTCGACGTTCTTGGTTTCGGCGATCTGACAGCAGACGCGGCAGCGTCCTACGACGCGCTGGCGCTTGGATGCCCTGCCATGGGCGCCGAGCAGCTGGAAGAGGGCGAAGTCCAGCCCGCATGGGATGACGTCAGAGGCGCCCTGGCCGGCAAGAAAGTAGCACTGTTTGGTTCCTATGGCTGGGGCGACGGCGAGTGGCTCCGGACCTGGGAGGATGAAGCAAGAGAGTCCGGCGCGGTGATCGCCGCGGACAGCCTGGCCGTGAACGGCGAGCCTGATGATGACGGCATCGCTGACTGCGAAGCCCTGGGCAAGGCTCTTGCTTAATGAACTAAGGCCCCTTTATTAAATTTTCTCTTATTCGTTTTGTCTTTGGCAGGGATCTCCGCCGGCGCGAGCCGACGGAGATTTCTGTCTTTCCGGACGGGATGTGGTATACTGGAGGCAGGCGGCAGAGAGCCGCCTTTTTTCAGATTTGTTCCATTGGGATCATCAGAGCGGAAAGGAAGAAAGCTATGTCATTTTCGACGAATTCCTATGAACAGCTGGGCTTCAGGGACGCCCTCATGCCCTTGAACGACCGGGAGAAAAAGGCCCTGGACGCCTCCTGGGCCAGATCTTTCGGGGACGACCTGTTTCCCTATATCGATGAGTCCGGCTTCGCCGTCCTCTACAGCAGCCGGTCACCCCGGCCCAACGTGCCTGTCAACGTCCTGGTAGGGGCCCTCCTCCTCAAGGAGTGCATGGGCCTGACGGATAAAGAACTGGTGGACTCCTGCATGTTCGACCTCCGCTTCCAGACAGCCCTCCATACCGCCCACGCTACCAACCAGCCCGTTTCCGAAAGGACCCTGTCCCGGTTCCGGTCCAGGGTGAACGCCTGGAAAAAGCAGGGGGGAGAGGACCTGATCGCGGGCTCTCTTTCCGGCCTGAGGGAAAAACTGGAGACCTTTGCTTCCGCCTTCTTCCCGGACCGGGCCGGAGCGGTCCTTGCCTGGGCAGGAGGAGACCGGCCCTCCTTCTTTGAGGAGACCATACCGGCCGATCCCCTGGTCTTCAAGGAGAATGTCCTGCCGGCCCATTCCGACCATTTTTACTTCCGGCCTGAGCTGGCCCCCGGTCCGGCCTGGCAGGCCTCTTCCCAGAAGCGGGAGGAGACCGGCTTTGTCTGGTCCCTGAACGGTCTCTGGAAGTTCTCCTATGCCGAGAACAGGACCGCCGTTCCCGCCGGCTTTGAGAGGGAGGAGACGGACTGTCATGGCTGGAAGGAGATCCCGGTCCCGGCCCATATCCAGATGGAAGGCTATGACAGGCCGGCCTATGTCAACTACCAGTATCCCTGGGACGGCCGGGAGGATATCCTGCCCGGAGAGATCCCCCAGGACTATAACCCCGTAGGCCTGTATGTGAAGTATTTCACCCTGCCCGCCTTCCTGGAGGGAGAGAAGGTCTTTGCCTCCTTCCAGGGCGTGGAGTCGGGCTTTGCTCTCTGGCTCAACGGCGCCTACGTGGGATACAGCGAGGATTCCTTTACTCCCTCCGACTTTGACCTGACTCCCTGGCTGAAGAAGGGAGAGAACAAGCTGGCCCTGGAGGTCTTCAAGTGGACCGCCTCCTCCTGGATGGAGGACCAGGACTTCTACCGGTTCTCCGGCATCTTCCGGGACGTCTTTCTCTATACCGTGCCCGCCCTCCATATCCGGGACCTGAAGGTAAAGGCCCTGCCCGCCCCCGACCTGACGGAGGGGACCCTTTCCCTGGAGATGGACCTGATGGGAGAGGCGAAGGGCGGGACCATCGAGGCAGCCCTGTATCTGGAGGAGGAACTGGTCCTTTCCGGAACTGTCCCGGCCGCGGAGGGCAGGGTCTCCTTTGCCTCTCCTGTGGAGGCCCCCGTCCTCTGGAGCGCGGAGAGCCCCGTCCTCTATGACCTTGCCCTGACCGTCCGGGACGGAGAGGGAAGGGCCCTGGAGGTCGTCCGGGAAAAGACGGGCTTCCGGCGGTTCGAGATCCTGGACGGGATCCTCTGCCTGAACGGAAAGCGGATCGAGTTCTGCGGCGTCAACCGCCATGAGTTCTCCTGCGACCGGGGCCGGGCCATCGGCTATGAGGAGGCCCTGGCGGATGTCCTCACCATGAAGCGGAACAATATCAACGCGGTCCGGACCTGCCACTACCCCAACGGCCCCTGGATCTACCGGCTCTGCGATGAATACGGCCTCTACATGATCGCCGAGAACAACATGGAATCCCACGGCTCCTGGAACCTCTACGAGGCCGGCTTCCAGCGCAGGGAGGACATCATCCCCGGGGACCACAGGGAGTGGGAGCCCCTCCTGCTGGACCGGATCTTTTCCTGCGTGACCCGGGACTTCAACCATCCCTCCATCCTGATCTGGTCCCTGGGCAACGAGTCCTTCGGCGGGTCCGTGATCCACGCCATGAAGGAGGAGGTCCGCCGCCTGGATCCCGACCGGCCCATCCACTATGAGAGCATCTTCCATGACAGGTCCTATCCGGATACCTCCGACATGGAAAGCCAGATGTATCCTTCGGCCGCGGCCATCGAGGCCTTCCTGGCGGAGAACCCCGAAAAGCCCTTCATCTGCTGCGAGTATACCCACGCCATGGGCAACTCCATCGGCGGCATGCACCTCTACACCGATCTCCAGACCCGGGAGAGGCGCTACCAGGGCGGCTTCATCTGGGACTTCGTGGACCAGGCCATCCGGGCAAAGGATCCCTTCGGCAGGGACTACATGGCCTACGGCGGAGATATGGGCGAGCGGCCCACCGATTACGCCTTCAGCGGCGACGGGATCATGACCGCCGACAGGCGGCCCTACGCCAAGATGGACGAGGTCCGCTACAACTACCGGAGGATCCGGACGGACCTTTCCCTGGAGCGAAAGGACGGACAGATCCTGGGCCGGGCTGAGATCGACAACCGCCATCTCTTTACGGACGTCTCCGCCTTCGGGGCCAGGCTGACCGCCTCCCTGGAGGGAAAGGAGGTCTTCTCCTGTCCTCTTTCCATCGCCTGCCCGCCTCTGGAGAAGACGGAGGTCCTCCTGCCTCCCGTTCCGGCAGGGGAGCCCGGTGAGTACGCCCTGACCCTGTCCTTCTTCCTGAAGGAGGATACCTCCTGGGCCCCGGCCGGCCATGAGACCGCCTTTGCCCAGGCCGTCCTGCGGACAGAGGAGGCCGCGGCCGCTTCCGCAGATCCCGCTCCTGCCCCCCTTCAGGTCATCCAGGGGGATTACAATATCGGCATCCGGGGCGTTCACGGGGACTTCCTCTACTCCTATCTGGAGGGCTGCCTGACCTCCTGGCGGCCGGGCGGCATCGAGCGGATCCTCAAGGCTCCCAGGCCCTGCTTCTGGCGGGCGCCTGTCTCCAATGACCTGGGCTGTCAGATGCCCCGGCGCCTGGCCCAGTGGAAGCTGGCCAGCCTCTACAATACGGCCCTGCCCCTGGGAGCGGAGGAAACGGCCCGGGCGGCCGCGGAGGGGACCCTCCGGCCGGTGCCCCGGGCAGACGGAGAGGATATCCTGATCCGGACCCTCCGCTACCTGCCCACCATGCCTGCCGCCTCCGCGGCCATGACCTACCGGTTCAGGCCGGACGGGTCCTGGTCCCTGACCCTGGACTATGAGCCTGTGGAGGGCCTGCCGGACCTGCCTGAATTCGGCTTCCTCTTCACCCTGCCCGCGGACCTGTCCCGGATCCGCTACTACGGACTGGGACCCTCCGAGAACTATGAGGACCGGAGGGAGGGGGCCCGTCTGGGCGTCTATGAGACCGACGCCCGCTCCTGCCTGGAGCCCTACCTGGTGCCCCAGGAAACGGGGAACCGGACCGGGGTCCGCTGGGCCGAGGTCACCGACGCTTCCGGCCGGGGCCTGCGCTTTTCCTGCAGCCTTCCGGAGGGCATGTGCTTTTCCGCCATTCCCTATACGCCGGACCAGCTGGAGGAGGCGGCCCACGCCTATGAGCTTCCCCCTGTCTGCAGGACCATCGTCCGCTGCTGCCTGAGGCAGATGGGCGTGGGCGGGGATGACAGCTGGGGTGCCACGCCCCTTCCTGCCTACATGATCCCTTCTGACAGGCCCCTTTCCTTTACGGTGACCATTCAGAGCATCTGAGGTTGTCTAAAGGCGGAAACTTTTGTATACCGTGTGCAAAGGGAAACATTTCGTGCTATGATGGATAGCGGCCGGCATGTCCGGCCGTTTTTCCAGTTTTTCTGTACGTAAAACCGGTTATTCTTTGTCTATCGCAGGAGGAAACGGATATGAAGCGCAGAAGCGGCATTCTTCTTCCGATCACCAGTCTTGCTTCCGAATATGGGATCGGCTGCTTTTCCAAAGAAGCCTACAGCTTTGTCGATTTCCTGAACAGGGCCGGCCAGACCTACTGGCAGATCCTTCCCCTGGGCCAGACCGGCTATGGGGATTCCCCCTATCAGTCCTTTTCGACCTTTGCCGGCAACCCCTACCTGATCGATCTGGAGGCCCTGATCCTGAAGGGCTATATCTCGGCGGCCGACGCCAGGGAAAGCGGCTTCACGGACGATCCTGCCTATACGGATTACGGCAGGATCTATGCCGGACGCTTCCCCCTTCTCAGGAGGGCCTTTGAAGGGTCTCCCTTCGCGTCCCGGCCCCAGGGGGATTTCGCGGACACCTCCTATGACGGAGAGCGGGAAGCCTTTGAAGCCTTTATCCGGGAAAACGCGTCCTGGATCCATGACTACGCCCTGTATACGGCCATCAAGGCCAGGGAGGGCGGCAGGCCCTGGACAGAGTGGGAGGAGAGCCTCCGCCTGAGGGACCCCGAGGCCCTTTCGGCCGCCGGAGAGGCCCTGAAGGACGAGATCCGGTTCGTCATGTTCCAGCAGTATCTCTTTTCCTGCCAGTGGAGAGACCTGAAGAAGTACGCCAATGAGAGGGGGATCCGGATCATCGGGGATATCCCCATCTATGTGGCGGCCGACTCTGCCGACGCCTGGAGCCATCCCGAGCTGTTTGAATTCGATGAGAAGGGCTTCCCCACCGTGGTGGCCGGCTGCCCGCCCGACGCCTTCTCCGCTACGGGCCAGCTCTGGGGCAATCCCATCTACCGCTGGTCCTACCATAAGGAGACCGGCTACCGCTGGTGGATCGACAGGATCCGCCATGCCTTCCGGACGCTGGATGTGCTCAGGATCGACCACTTCCGGGGCTTTGACGCCTACTATACCATCCCTTACGGGGCGGACAACGCCCTCCACGGGGAGTGGGAGAAGGGGCCCGGCATGGATCTCTTTGACGCCCTCCGAAGGGAACTGGGAGACCTGGAGATCATCGCGGAGGACCTGGGCTATCTGACCCCCTCCGTCCACCAGCTGCTCGCGGATGTGGGCTATCCGGGCATGAAGGTCCTTCAGTTCGCCTTTGAATCCGGCCCCTCCAACATGTACCTGCCGGGCCACTATACGCCCAACAGCGTCGTCTATACCGGGACCCACGACAATGAGACCACGGCCGGCTGGCTGGGCAACCTCCAGCCCTGGGCCAGAGACTTCGCGGCCGAATACCTGGGCAGGGAGCCCCAGGACCTGACGGTCCTGGACTTCATCCGGGCGGCCATGATGAGCTCCGCCGACACGGCCATCATCCCTCTCCAGGACTGGCTGGGCCTGACCAATGAGGCCAGGATCAATACCCCCTCCACCCTGGGCGACAACTGGAAATGGCGCCTGGTCAGGGGCCAGCTGACGGAAGACCTGGCCGGCAGGATCCGCCGCATGACAGAGATTTATGACAGGCTCCCCGGGGATGACCGCTGAGGGAGGATCCGGAAAGGAAATATATGGCAAAAAAACGAGTCATCAGAAGAGACGAGCTCAACCACATCCTGGCCTTTGACGGGCATGTCTATGACGAGGGAGCCGGCTGGATCTACGGGAAGCTGATCTCCGTCACCATCTGGGGCCTGGTCCTGGCAGCCCTGGCCCTGGCCGTGATCAACGCGGGCTTTGACCTGACAAAGCTCCCGCCCTTTGTCTACTACCTTTTCCTGATCGCCGTAGTGGCCTTCGGCATTCCCAGCGTCTTTATCTTTTCCACGGCCTTCTTCCTCAAGCAGGGACAGGTCCGCCTCCTGAAGGAATCCTTCGTGGAGGTCTATGACCGGAAGATCGTCTACAACCGCTGCAGAAGGCTGACCGGCGTTACGCCCACCTTCCAGAAGCTCCTGATCGAGGAGATCAGGGCCGTGGAGGTCACAAGGCGCTGGTTCGAGCTGACCGCGAAGGTCCTGGACGAGGATACCGGCGTCCGGACAGAGAGCGTAAAGATCCCCGTGGCCTTTAAGGACATGGAGAAGGTCCGTCAGATGGCCAGATACAGATAAGGGACAAAAAGACCCCCCTTACCGCTCGCGCGGCAGGGGGGACATTTTTAGGAAGGGGTCCTTCAGTTGTAGGGATGGACCCTGGTCATGAGCCAATAGGCGCCCATGGTCTGGCTGGGCTCGGAGGTGACGTCATCGGTCAGGTAGTCCTCCAGACCGGCGGACCTGGGATTCCAGTTCCTGGCCTGGTCCTCGGAATCATACTCGATCTCGGCGTACCAGAATTCGCCCGGGAGCCCCGCGTCCACGTGGTTGACCTCCAGATGGAGGTCGTCCGGCAGGATATAGGTGCGGCGGGTCTTGGGGATCAGGGGAAGGCCGATCAGGTCCTCCAGCTGGTCGAAGGTATCCTTTTCGATCTCGATCTCGATCTCCTTCCGGACAAGGCCGGTGCCGGATTTAAAGCAGAGTATATACTGGGTGGGGCCGCCCTTTCTGGCCTCCTCGCGGATCCGGACCGTGGGACGGACAGAGATATAGCCCTGGCGCATGGACTGCTCGTGCAGAAGAGGAAGCTCTGTCTCCGGCCAGCCCTTCACCATCCATTTGCGTTCAATTTCCATGACTGCCTCTCTTTCGGAATACGGGTTGCTGCTGCTTACAGTGTACCATGTTTCAGGCAGGAAGGGGAAAGAAAGAGGAAGGAAGCTTACAGCAATGGCAGCAAACGGGAAACAAGCGAAGAAAAAAAGGGGGAGCCGCCTGGGGCTCCTGGACAGCCTCCGGGGCCTGACCCTGATCAGCATGATCGCCTATCACGGGGCCTGGGACCTGGTCTATATCGCGGGGGTCCGGTGGCCCTGGTACGGCGGCCGGGGCGCCTTTGTCTGGCAGCAGAGCATCTGCTGGACCTTCATCCTCCTGTCGGGCTTCTGCGTCCCCCTGTCCTCCAGGCCGGTCCTGAGGGGCCTCCAGGTCTCCCTCTGCGGCGCCCTGGTGACCCTGGTGACCTGGGCCTTCCTGCCCGAGGACATCGTGATCTGCGGCGTCCTGACCATGATCGGGGCGGCCATGATCCTGACGGGCCTCCTGAGAGGCCTGCTGGAAAAGATCCCCTCCGCGGAGATGGTCCTGGCCTGCATGATCCTCTTTATCATGACCCGGTATGTGAACAGCGGCTTTATCGGGATCTGGAAGCTCCGTCTCCTGCCCCTGCCGTCCTCCTGGTACGCCAACTACGGGACCGCCTTCCTGGGCTTTCCCTTCCCGGGCTTTTTCTCCACGGACTATTTTTCCCTCCTGCCCTGGATCTTCCTCTACCTGGCCGGCTTCTTCCTCTGCAGGACCTGTCAGCAGACCGGCTTTATCAGGAGCGGCTTTTTCAGGGTCCGGATCCCGGGCCTGGAATTCCTGGGCCGCCATTCCCTTCTGATCTACATGCTCCATCAGCCCGTCCTCTACGCCGGCATCGCCGCCTTTGAATGGTTTGGCCAGATTGTCCATTGACGAAAGAGCTGATTTTGGGTATCTTGATAGGAAAATCACGGCAGAAGGTCTGTAATGCCCTATGGAAATCAAAGAGAACTCTCTCTTATACAAACTGAAGAATAAGATGGGACCGGTCCTGGTGGTCCTGGTCATGGCCTTCATGCTCTGGGAAGCCTTCGGGCCCACCCTGCCCGGCCTGATCCCCCTCCTGCGGCAGGGAGACGAGGCCCAGATCACGGCCTATCTGGCGGAGCAGAGCGGCTGGAAGGGGGTCCTGTGCGTCTTTATGATGGCGGAGATCCAGGTCTTTTCCATCGTCCTGCCCGGAATGGCCATCCAGGTGGCGGCCGGCCTGATCTACGGCTGGTGGAAGGCTTTCCTGATCTGCTATGTGGGTTTTGTGTCCGCCAACGCCATCATCTTTTACATGGCCACCCGGGGCGACCGGCGGGGCCGGCGGAAAAAGCTGGAGAACGTTTCCATGAGCGGCAAGACCGTCTGGCTCCTGGACAAGCTCAATTCCCAGAATCCCCGCTTCATGGTGACCATCGCCTGCATGATCCCTGCCATCCCCAACGGGATCATCCCCTATATCGCGGCCAATACCAATCTCAGGACAAGGGACTTTGCCAGGTCCGTGGCCCAGGGCTCCTGGATCCAGATCCTCTGTTCCTGCCTGGCGGGAAGCTTCCTGATCCGGGGCCAGTACCTCTTTACCATCATCTCCCTGGTGGTCCAGTGCGGCCTCATCGGCCTGGTGGTCTGGAAGAAGGACCTGGTCCTGGGCCTGATGGATAAGGCGGAGGAGAGAAGAAAGAAACGGCTGGAAGAGAAAAAAAGAGGGTCCCTTCCCGGAGACTAGAAAAGACAGTCCGCGCTGACTGAGCAGTCAGCGTGAGCTGTCTTTTTTTGCGGTGCGCCCAGATAAGGGCGACCTATCTAGCGGGTGCGATGCCCGCG
>CAMOUD010000006.1 GCA_946626215.1 uncultured Lachnospiraceae bacterium | reverse complement strand
TGTACCGTCTGCGCAAACTGATCCACCGGCTGCACGGCCCGGATCTCATAACCTCCCTCCGTCAGGATCTTCAGGTCCCTGGCCAGGGTGGCGGGATCGCAGCTGACATAGATGACTTTGTCAGGACCGATCTCCAGGATCGTATCCAGACAGACCCTGTCGCAGCCCTTTCTGGGCGGATCCACGGTAATCAGGTCTACCCTGCCGATCCCTCCCTTCTTCTCCTGGTCCCGGACATAGGCCGGCAGGACCTCTTCCGCTTTTCCTACAAAGAATTCCGCGTTGGTGATATGGTTCCTTTCGGCATTGTCCCTGGCGTCCCGGATGGCTTCCGGCACGATCTCCACCCCGTAGACCCTTCCTGCGTAGCGGGCCAGGAAAAGGGAGATGGTGCCGACTCCGCAGTAGAGGTCCCAGATGACCTCCTTCCCGGTCAGGCCCGCGAAATGCAGGACCAGGGAATAAAGCTTTTCCGTCTGCCGGGGATTGACCTGGTAGAAGGACAGGGGAGAAATACCAAAGCGTACATAGTCTTCCGTGGGATGGAAAACGGGACTTCCTGCTCCCTCATACCGGGTCTCCTGGATATAGAGCCGGTCCTCGATGGCGTCCTTTCCTGCCAGGGTCCGGTTCTTTTTCCCCAGGATCACATTGGTCTTTTCCCGGTTGGTATTGAGGATCAGGCTGCATACGCCGGGTTCCCGCATAAGAGACCTTGCCAGAGCCTTTTCGGCAGGCAGCTTATCGGCATTGGCCACCAGACAAACCATGACCTGGCCGGAATAGATCCCGTTCCGGATCAGGATATGACGGATGAGGCCCCTGCCGCTGCCTTCCTCATAGGGGGAGACCCGGTTCTCTTCCATCCAGGCCTTGACGGCCCGGATGATGCCGGCATTCTCCTGCCTGCCCAGCAGACAGTCCTCCATGGGGATGATGCTGTGGGTCCTGCCCGCGTAGAAGCCGGTCACAACCCGGCCTTCCCGGTCCTTTCCCACAGGGACCTGCTCCTTGTTGCGGTAGCGGAAGGGCTCTTCCATGCCGACGGCCGGATGCAGGCAGGAATCCACCAGGGCCGGTTCCAGGCCGCCCAGACGGATCAGGTCCTCCCGGACTTTGCCGGTCTTATAGGCCAGCTGGCTCTGATACTCCATTTCCTGGATCTGACAGCCTCCGCACCGTCTGGCCAGAGGACACCGGGGCTCCACTCTCTGGGGAGAAGGCTTTATGACCTCCATGAGCCTGGCAAAGCCGTAGCCTCTGGCCAGCTTGGTGATCTTTGCCCGGATCCTGTCTCCCGGCAGAGCGTCCTTGATGAAAAAGGCAAAGCCGCCGGAGGGGGCCTTATCAGCATCCTCTCCGACGGCGATCTTTCCGATTCCTTCTCCGCTGCTGCCAAGATCCGTAATGTCTATGACGATTTCATCATTCTTTCCAAAGGGAAAATCGGGTCTTGTTCTCATTGTATTTACTCCATGATGGTCCTGCGGACATTGGTCTCCAGAAGTCCCTGATAGCCCAGCCATCCGTCGTCGGAGGCGTTCTCCAGGACTTCCTTGAAGATTTCCAGCTTGGCGTCCGTATTGTCCGCGAAATTCAGGGCAGCTGCCTCGATCAGGGCAGGCTTTTTGGGAGAACCGTATTCCAGTTCCCCGTGATGGGCAAGGATGCAGTGCCTCACCTCCGAGGCCAGGACAGGAGGAAAGTCCGGAATCTCCCGGATCCTCTCCCCGATCATTTCGCAGCCGATAATGATGTGGCCGATCAGCTGGCCTTCATCGGTATAGTCGTTCCTGGGGAAGCTGGAAAGCTCCCGGACCTTTCCGATGTCGTGGAGCATGGCCACGGTCAGCAGAAGGTCCCGGTTGAGGACCGGATAGAGCCTGCAGTAGAAGGCGCAGAGGCTGGTCACATTCAGGGTATGCTCCAGAAGCCCGCCGACAAAGCCGTGGTGGACCGACTTGGCTGCCGAGGAGGAGCAGAAGGCTTTGACAAAATCCGGATCCTCCACAAAGAAGGACTGGAGGAGCCTGTTCAGATGGGGGTTCTGGACGGACTGGATATATTTCAGGATCTCCTCGAACATGACGTCCCTGTCCCTGGAGGAGACCGGTACATAGTCCTCCGGCCTGTACTCATTTTCCCGGCAGCGGCGGAGCCGCCTTACGTTCATCTGAAGATGGCCCTGGAAGGAGGTCACCTCGCCGCCCACATGGATATAGTCCAGCTCGTCAAAATCATCGATTCCCATGCTGCCCGGGTCCCAGATCTTGGCGTCGATGGTCCCGGTCTTGTCCGCCAGGATCAGGGAATCATAGGACTTTCCGTTCCGGGTCACCAGGGACTGTTTTTTCCGGCACAGGTAGATATCGTTGACGTTCATTCCTTCTTTCAGATCTTTGATATAACGCATCTGGTTCTTATCTCTCTTTCTTATTCCATCTCTTATTCCAGGGTCACCTGGACGGACATCTCCTCAAAGCTGTCCCCGATGGCCCGATAGTATTTCAATAGTACGGTATCTCCCGGCGAAGCCTCGAACAGGGCCTCTGTCAGGGCGGAGATCCCGGTGAAGGCATTTTCTCCCACGGCGTACAGGATATCGCCGGGCACGATGCCCGCTGTCATGGCAGGGGAGTCCATCTCCACCTGGCTGACATAAACGCCTGCCGGCAGGTTCTCTCTCTTCTGGATCTCCTCCGGAATATCCTGGCCGTGGATGCCCAGCAGGGCCCTGGTCTCTCCGCCCACAAGGGCCGTGATCATGGACCTGAGCTCGCTGATGCCGATCCCGCAGAGGATACCGGGCATATCTGCCCTATTATAATCAGAATCTATGATTCCGACAACCTTTCCGTTCAGATCCACCAGGACCCCGCTGGCCTCCGAGGATCCGTACATATCCGTCACCAGGTTCACATAGCCGCTGTCGGTGATGTCCAGGGGCTCCCGGCCGGATACGATGCCGTAGATGACGGAGCCCGCCACCCCGCTGGGCCTGCCCAAGGCAATGACAGGATGGCCCGTCAGTTTCTCTCCGGAGACGCCCAGAGAGGCCGTCTGGATGGTCTCCCGGGTATCCTCCTTCAGGTCGCTTTTGGACACGCTGAGGATCCCGTAGCCGGTCACGGAATCTGTCCTGAGGAGCTGGGCATCCGCCGACTCCCCGCTGCAGAAGGTGATCCGGATGCTGGATGCGTCAGAGATCTTCCTGACCTGGGCCAGGACCAGGATCTGGGAATCAGACTGGGCGGCAATAAAGCCCGCCGTGCCCCGGCTGTTCTCATAGGTATCCCCCCACCAGTTCTGGTCCGAGGTAATGCCGGAGACCTCCACCACGGACCGGGAGGCTCCTTTCGCGATCTGGTCCAGCGCTTCATAGATCTGTCCGTACTGGCCGGCTGTCAGGTTCTCCTGCTTCAGGACCTCCTCCACGGCGGCCCGGATCTCCTCCTGGGTCCTGCTGGCAGCCATGGCGGCGATTTCCGAATCATCGGCGATCAGATCCTCCGGAGGGATCTCCTCTGTTACCTCTCCTCCGAAGGAAATGGCCTCCGAGGACTCCTGGGAGACCAGGGCGGAGTTGATCAGAGGTTCCGCAAGCACAAAGCAGATACAGGCGATCAGGCCGAAGACCGCTGCCAGGCCGGCCGTCAGCAGGATGGTCCGGACCAGCTTCTGCCGGTCCGCCGGCCTCTGCTTGATCTGCTCATACATAAAATCGGAAATCTGGGTGCTGGTCTCATTCTCCGGCAGATTTCCCTTTCTGTTTTCCTGAACGGGGCCGGTCCCGGCCCTTTTTTTATTATCATCCATTCTTATAATCTCCCGGGCATTCAGGTCAGGGCCGCCCTGTCTGAATGCGGGCAGCGGTCTGGAAGGCTCTCTCCAGTATACCTTCTGCCCCCGGATTTTTCCATCCTCGTCAGCTGCTCACAGACTGAAAACCAGGGCCTTCCGGAAGTTCCCCGCAAGTGAAATCGAACGTTTGCCCTGTCTTGTGGTATACTGGTAACCATGAATACCAAAGTACTCCATGTAGCAGAATTTAATAAGATCATTGCCCTTCTGACAGACCGCGCCGGGTCCCCTCCCGGCAGGGACAGGTGCAGGAACCTGGTCCCCATGGACAGCCTGTCGGATATTGAAAGGGCCCAGGCTGAAACAGAGGACGCGCTGGGATACCTCTTCCGGAGCGGGTCCATCTCCTTTGGCAGCAACCGGGACTTCTCCTTTCTCTTCAGCGCCCTGGCCGTAGAGGCCTCCCTGTCCCCCGCCGAGCTCCTCCAGCTGGCTTCCTTCCTGGAGAACGTCCGCAGGGTCCGGGAATACGGCCTGACAGAGGACGCGGAGAACTATGTCCTTTTTGACCTCTTCGACTGTCTCTGCCCCATCCCTTCCCTGGTCTCCGAGATCCGGCGCTGCATCCTTTCCGAGGAGGAGATCGCCGATGAGGCCAGCTCCGAGCTCAGAAAGATCCGGAGGGAAATGGGAGGCATCAACGGCCGGATCCACCAGGTCCTCAACAAGATGGTCAATGTCACCTACGCTGCCTATCTCCAGGACAGCGTCATTACCATGCGCGGAGACCGCTACTGCATCCCGGTCCGCAGCGACTACAAGGGCCAGGTCCCCGGCATTGTTCATGACCAGTCCTCCAGCGGCATGACCCTCTTCATCGAGCCCACCGCCGTCGTGAACCTCAACAATGAGCTCCGGGAACTCATGATCCGGGAAAAGAAGGAGATCGAGAAGATCCTGGCAGACCTTTCCGCCTCCGCCGGAGACCATCTGATGGAGCTCAGGGACAACGCGGTCAACATGACCGAGCTGGACTTCATCTTTGCCAGGGCCTCCCTGGCCATGGACATGAACGCCACCCGGCCCGTCTTCAATGACCGGCGCTATATCGATATCCACCGGGGCCGCCACCCCCTGATCGATCCCAAAAAGGTGGTGCCCATCGATATCTCCATGGGCGACACCTATGACATGATCATCATCACGGGCCCCAATACGGGCGGCAAGACCGTGACCTTAAAGACCGTGGGCCTCTTTGAGCTCATGGGCATGGCCGGCCTCCACATACCGGCAGGCGACCGGAGCGAGCTGGCCTTCTTCCGGGAGATCTTCGCCGACATCGGGGATGAGCAGAGCATTGAGCAGAACCTTTCCACCTTCTCTGCCCACATGTCCGCCATCGTGGAGATCATCCGTCAGGCGGATTCCGACTGCCTGTGCCTCTTTGACGAGCTGGGCGCCGGCACGGATCCTACGGAAGGCGCGGCCCTGGCCATCTCCATCCTGGACTACATGCACGCGCGGGGCATACGGACCCTGGCCACCACCCACTATTCCGAGCTCAAGGTCTATGCCCTCCGGACAGACGGCATCGTCAATGCCAGCTGCCAGTTCGACGTGGAGACCCTTCAGCCCACCTATCATCTTTCCATAGGCGTTCCCGGAAAATCCAATGCCTTTGCCATTTCCCGCAAGCTGGGCCTGCCTGAGGACATCATTGAATCGGCCAGGGAGCAGCTGAGCCAGGAGACCCAGAGCTTTGAAGACGTTCTCTCCGACCTGGAGACCAGCCGCCGCCAGGCAGAGAGCCTGACCCTCCAGACAAAGCGCCTCCGGGAGGAGCTGGAGAAAAAGGAAGCAGAGCTCAGAAAAAGGGAAAAGAGGCTGGAAGAGGAAAGGGAAGCCATCCTCCGCAGGGCCAACGAAGAGGCCCGGGACATCCTCCAGGAAGCCAAGCAGACAGCCGACCAGGCCATTTCCGACCTCCGGAAGATGGGCGGCCAGGGAGATATGTCCGCCATGGAGAGGACCAGGTCCTCTCTGAGGGAAGGCGTCTCCGGCAAGAACAAAAAGCTTTCCAGGAAAAAAGAAGAGCCCCAGCCCTTAAAGAGCCGGCTGAGACCGGAAGACCTCCATGTGGGGGACAAGGTCCGGATCATCTCCATGGGCCTGACCGGCGTCGTCGTCCAGGCTCCCAGGGGCAATAAGGTCAAGGTCCAGTGCGGCATCATGGTCTCCCAGGCCAGGGTCGATGACCTGGTCCTGATCCATGAGGACGCCTTCGGCCAGCCCGTTGCCGAACAGCGGGGCAGGTCCAGCATGAAGAAGGCCTTTGCCATGCAGGAGGGAAAGGAGGCCCGGCAGATCGACCTGTCAGGCTCCGCTTCCATGCGTCCCGAGCTCATGCTTCTGGGCATGACCACGGATGAAGCCATCCGGGAGCTGGACAAGTACCTGGACGAAGCCCGCATGGCCCACCTGGAGAGTGTCCGGATCGTGCACGGCAAGGGAACGGGAGCCCTCAGAAAGGCCGTCCAGCAGTACCTGCGCAAGGCCAAGGGCATAGTTTCCTTCCGGGCCGGAGAATTCGGAGAAGGCGATGCCGGCGTAACCATTGTCGTTCTGAAAAAGTCCTGACCGGACCGGAACGCTGATATGGGAGTAAAGAATGAGCAACAGACAGAAAATACTGATTGTAGACGATGACAGCAACATTGCGGAACTGATCAGTCTCTATCTGATGAAGGAATGCTATGAGACCCGGGTCGCCGGAGACGGCGAGGAGGCCCTGCGCCTGACCGGGCTCTGGAACCCGGACCTGATCCTCCTGGACCTGATGCTGCCCGGCATGGACGGCTACCAGGTCTGCCGGGAGATCCGGTCCAAAAAGGACGTCCCCATCATCATGCTTTCGGCCAAGGGCGAGATCTTCGACAAGGTCCTGGGCCTGGAGATGGGCGCGGACGACTACATGGAAAAGCCCTTTGATCCCAAGGAGCTGATCGCCAGGATCAAGGCCGTCCTCCGCCGCTACCATAAGGCCGCTCCCTCCGAGCCGGCCCCGGCCGCGGATGAAAAGACCGTCGTCTATCCCGACCTGGTCATCTCCCTGACCAACTATTCCGTCACCTACATGGGCAGACATATAGACATGCCTCCCAAGGAGCTGGAGCTTTTATATTTCCTGGCCTCCTCACCGGGCCGGGTCTTCACCAGGGAACAGCTCCTGGACCAGATCTGGGGCTACGACTACGCGGGCGACACCAGGACCGTGGACGTCCATATCAAGCGTCTCCGGGAAAAGCTCAGGGACAACGCCAACTGGAAGATCTCCACCATCTGGGGCGTCGGCTACAAATTTGATGTCAGGACCCAGCCCTGATCCGGGGACCGGGCCGGCATGGAGGTTCCCATGCGTAAGACACTGTATTTCAAACTGGTCCTGGCCTGGATTTTCTTCGGACTTCTGGGCTTTCTGACGGTGGCCACCTTTGTCTCCCGTCTGACCAGCGAACATACCCGCCGCAAGTACGCCGGCGACCTCTATCGGGAAGCGACAGAGATCGCCGGATCCTTTGCGTCCGACCTTTACAATTCCGAGACCTCTCTGGACACCGTCCAGAAGGAGCTGGCTGTCTTTTCCGCCTACAACCAGGCGGAGATCTGGATCCTGAACCCCTCCGGCCGTCTGGTGGTCTCTTCTGCCCGCCCGGCCGATCCCGACTCCGAGATCGTCATCGGAGGCTTCGATCCCACGGAAGCGGAGGGGAGCTTTTACATGACCGGGACCTTCCATGACAGCTTTCAGGAGCCTCAGCTTACCGTCATCGCTCCCATCACCGAGACCTACAAGGTCCGGGGCTATGTCCTGATCCACTATCCCCTGTCCCGGATGGAAAAGGAGGCGGATTCCCTCCTCAACATCTCCTACATGGAGCTTCTCTTCCTCTTTCTCCTGTCCATCATGATCCTGGTGGTCTTTACCGAGGTGGTCTACCGGCCCCTGACCAAGATCATCCACGCCACCGAGCAGTACGCCTCCGGCAACATGCATTACAAGCTGGGCGTGGAGAGCGACGATGAGCTGGGCTATCTGTCCGCCTCTCTCCAGTACATGGCCTCCCAGATCGCCAGGAGCGAGGATGACCAGAAGAAATTCATCGCCAATGTCTCCCACGATTTCCGGTCTCCCCTGACCTCCATCCGGGGCTTTCTGGAAGCCATGCTGGACGGCACGATCCCCCCGGAAAGGTTCCCCCATTATCTCCAGGTCGTGCTCAAGGAGACCGAGCGGCTGACCAAGCTGACCAACGGCCTTCTGGCCCTCAACAACCTGAATACCAGAGGCATGCTCCTCCAGTATACGGACTTTGACATCAACCAGACCATCCGGGATGTCTGCTCCTCCTTCGAGCAGGTCTGCCGGTCCAGGGATATCCGATTCTCCCTGATCCTGTCGGGCGAGACCCTCTATGTCAGCGCCGATCAGGAAAAGATTCAGCAGGTCCTCTACAACCTGATCGACAACGCTCTGAAATTCAGCAGGAACGGGTCCCAGATCCTGATCGAGACCACGGAAAAGAAGAACAAGGTCCTGATCTCCGTCAAGGATTACGGCATCGGCATCCCCCGGGAGGACCAGAAGATGATCTGGGAG
Organism: uncultured Lachnospiraceae bacterium; assembly: GCA_946626215.1. Lineage (GTDB taxonomy): Bacteria > Bacillota > Clostridia > Lachnospirales > Lachnospiraceae > CAG-791. The sequence goes on along the minus strand of CAMOUD010000006.1, from coordinate 31,675 downwards.
CGGTTCTATAAATCGGACCTGTCCAGAGGAAAGGACAAGAAGGGAACGGGCCTTGGCCTTTCCATTGTCCGGGAGATCATCAGGGCCCATGACGAGACCATCAGCCTGATCTCCACCGAGGGAGTAGGAAGCGAATTCATCTTTACCCTGAAAAAGGCCAGACAGGATCCGCCTCCCGAAGGAGAAAGTCCTGAAGAGGAAACTCCGGCATGAAAAGACCGGGGAGCCCCGACGCGGCAGTTCTTTCCGCGTCCGGGGCTCCCGGTCTTTTTCTTATTTCTGTTTTCAGCGCGGCTCTTTTTCAGCCTCCGGCCATCCTCAGCCTTCCGCCTCTCTCAGCCTGTCCACGAAGCGGGACAGACGGCCCAGGGCCTTCCTGAGGTTGTCCAGGGAATAGGCGTAGGATATCCTGAGGAACCCTTCTCCGCTGTCTCCGAAGGCGGTCCCGGGCACGATGGCGACCTTTTCCTCCTTCAGGAGCCTGGTGGCAAATTCTTCACTGGTCATCCCGAATTCCCGGATGCAGGGGAAGACATAGAAGGCTCCCCTGGGCTCAAAGCAGGGAAGGCCCATTTCTCTGAGCTTGAAGACCACGAACCGTCTCCTCTGGTTATAGGCCTCCCGCATCATGGCCACATCCTCATCTCCGTTGCGCAGGGCTTCCACGGCCGCGTACTGGGAAGTGGTGGGGGCGCACATGATGGCGAACTGGTGGATCTTGACCATCTGGGCGATGATCTCCTCCGGACCGCAGGCATAGCCCAGGCGCCAGCCGGTCATGGCATAGGCCTTGGAGAAGCCGTTGACGACAATGGTCCTCTCCCGCATGCCGGGCAGGGAGGCAATGCTGACGTGGGTCGACCCGTAGGTCAGCTCCCCGTAGATCTCATCGGAAAGGACATACAGGTCGTGCTCGATGCAGACCCTGGCGATCTCCTCCAGGTCTTCCCTGGTCATGATGGATCCGGTCGGGTTGTTGGGGAAGGGCAGGACCAGGATCTTGGACCGGTCGGTGATCTTTTCCTCCAGCTCGGCGGCTGTCAGACGGAACTCTTTTTCCTCCTTCAGGTCGATGACCACGGGAACGCCGTCCGCCAGGACCGTACAGGGCAGGTAGGATACATAGGAGGGCTGGGGCAGGAGGACCTCGTCTCCTTCATTGATCATGGCCCGGAACATGAGGTCAATGGCCTCGCTTCCGCCCACAGTGATAAAGACCTCCCTGATGGGATCATAGTCGATGCCCTGGGTCCTCTTCATATAGCGGGCGATCTCTTCCCGGAGCTCCTTGAGGCCCGAATTGGAAGTATAGAAGGTACGGCCCTTTTCCAGGGAATAAATGCCCTCATCCCGGATATGCCAGGGGGTATCGAAGTCCGGTTCTCCAACGCCCAGGGAAATGGCATCCTTCATCTCACTGACGATATCGAAGAATTTCCGGATCCCGGAAGGCTGGATCCCCAGGCACTTTTCAGACAGGACCTGTTTTTTCTTATTTTCACTCACGGCGTAATCATCTCCCTCTGATCTTCATGCTTGCGGGTCATGATCGTTCCATGATCCTTATACTTTTTCAGGATAAAGTGGGTGGTGGTCCCAATGACCGTATCCAGAGTGGACAGCTTGTTGGTCACGAAGGAGGAGACCTGCTTGAGGCTCTTGCCCTCCAGAGAGACCAGAAGATCATAGCCGCCGGAAATCAGATAGACACTGTTGACCTCGGGATACTTGTAAATCCTTTCCGCGATCTCATCAAAGCCCTTGCCCCTCTGGGGAGTGACTCTGACCTCGATCAGGGCCGTGACCTTTTCCACGCCGGTCTTGTCCCAGTCCACCATGGTATGGTAGCCGCAGATTACGCCGTTCTCCTCCAGGCGGACCAGGGAATCCCGGATCTCCTTCTCTTCCGTTCCCAGAAGGATGGCCAGTTCCTTGGTATTGATCCTGCTGTTCTTTTCAATAATGGCAAGAACATGTTCGTCCAGTGTTGTCAGTGTTGTCATTGTATTTCAATCCTCTCTCTCTATCTTGGTTTACAGTACGCCGGTCAGGGCATCCGGGCCGGGAAGGTCCAGGCAGCTGGTATCGTCTCCGTTCACCAGGACCCTTGCCTTTCCCTCTGTCAGCTGTCCGATCCGGACTGCCGGGATCCCGGCCTCCCGCAGGCAGGCCAGGGCAGCCTCCGGATGGGAGGTCACGACAAGCAGGCTCCCGCCCGATGCCATCCTGTAAGGATGCAGGCCCAGATACTCGCTGTATTCAATGGTCTCCTGCCTTAAGGGGATCCGGGCCAGGTCTATGGAAAGTCCGGTACCTGTGATGTCAGCCAGGCTCCAGAGGGCGGCAAAGATGCCGCCGTCCGAGCAGTCATGCATCAGACAGTCACCGGACATGGCTGCGGCAGCCGCGTCACGGGTCACGCTCAGCCATTCATAATACTTCCTTGTCCTTTCCACCATGGCCACCGGGAACCGGTCCTTCAGGACCTTTTCCCTGTCCATGGAGAGGATGTAGGTGCCCTCCAGGCCGGCCCATTTGGTCATAAGGACCGAATCTCCCGGTCCGAAAAGGTCCGGCCTTCTGGGAGCAAAGACGGTTCCGATCCCGGTCCCGATCACCAGGGGCTGACTGACAGCCCGGGTCACCTCGGTATGTCCGCCTGAGATCCGGATTCCTTCTGTCCGGCAGACCCTCTGGATCTGGTCCATGATCTCCCGGAGAAGGCTCTCCTCACTGTCCTCAGGCAGAAGGATGACCGGCATGAAACGGGTCGGTCTGGCTCCCAGGGAGGCCAGGTCTCCGATGGCGGCGTATACGCTCAGCTCTCCGGCCCGGCTGCCTCCCAGGGTAACAGGGTCCGCGGTCACGGCCACCCGTCCTTCAGGGTCCGCCGGGATCCCGTCCTCTCCCCTGAGGGGGGACTCTATTCTTTTGTAGACGGATCGGTCCAGGACTGTCCTGCCGATCTTGCCGGTCCTGAGCTTCATAGTCTTATTTCTTTTTCTTGTTCTTGTTTTTGATCTTGCTGATCTGAGAGGAAATGCTTCCTTCGTTTCCCGACCGGATGGCGCTGATAAGGCCGGAGGAATTGTTCCCGCCGGTCCCGATCTTGATCTTGGTGGGGGTCATGGCGTAGTTGCTGTCATTGAAGACTTCGCTGGAGACCACCTCTCCCTTTTCCTTTACGACCTTGATCAGCTGGGCCCTGCAGCCTGTATGGCCGCTCTCCGTGCTCCTGGAGCCCAGGGACATGGAAGAGACCGGCTCATAGGTCTTGTTGGGATAGGTCCAGCTCAGGACCTGGCTGTAAAAGCTGATCTCCCGGTCGCTGCTCCTTTCCTCTTTTCCGTAGATCTCAAAGGTAATGGCGCCGCCTCCGGCCTGGCCCCAGATATAGACAGGATAGTTCAGGTCATTTTTGAACTTCATATCCATGCCGGCCGATTCGGCTATGGCCGCGTCCATGGAGGGCTCCACATAGCCGACCATCAGGGAATGGTTCTTCCTCTCCAGGACCTCCAGCTCCGCCCGGATCACGGCATTGTAGAGGGTCGTGGAGACCTGGCAGATGCCGCCGCCCAGGCTCTGGACGACTTCATTGTTGAGATAGGAGCCGGCGTAATAGTAGCCGTTGCTTTCCTCGAAGGGAGTCAGGTGGTCCAGGACCGAAAAGGTATCGCCCGGCATCAGGATCTCATCCGAGGCCAGAGAGCAGCCGTTCTCTATGTTCCGGCACCTGGAATAGTCTCCCTGGGAGAAATAGGTGGTGTAGCGGCCCAGGAGGTCCGTGCACATGCCGATCTCCTCTTCCGTTCCCTTGTAGGGAGTGACCTCGATCTCCAGCTTTCTGACGGCGGGGGACCTTCCGTCCCAGTCACTTGTCAGGTAGGCGTAGACCCGGTCCGCGGAGGCTTCCGCCTTCACTTCATATCCGGGCTGGCCCGGAACATAGACGGCCCCCTCCTCTTTTCTTTCGATCCTTCCGTTGACAACGTCCTGGTCGAAGGAGGCGCAGTCCTTTTGAATGACGGAAAGAATGGCCTCCCGGTCAAAATCAAAGCCCATGGAAAAGTCTCTGGGCTCCCGGACCAGATCTGAGGTCTCCCGGAACCTGGTCAGGATATTCTTCCCGTGCCCCAGGCTCCCGGCCTCGTCAATGACCTCCGGATTGGTCCAGGCATAGCCCAGATCCTCCATGCGGAAGTCCTTTTTCTGGTCCTCTTCCTCCCCCTGCAGGGTCAGGGTCTGGCCGCCCGCCTCCCGGGCCAGGTCTTCCAGATAGGCGAGGGCCTCCTCTTCCGTCATGCCGGAGACATCCTCTCCGCCTATGGAAACGCCCTCCGCTATGGTATGGTCCGGATGGGCCAGGACTCCCTCCCGGGCCCTGGCAGGGGCCGCGGGATACAGGACCGCTGCCAGGAGCAGGGCGCAGCCCGCCCGCAGGAGGAGCCTGGGCATCTCTTTTTTCTGCCCGCTTACTTCCTTTTTATTCATTTGTCCGCCTTCCTGCAGCCTTTCTGGATTTTCTTCTCCTCCGGCGTTTCCGGCGCTGCTTCATGCGTTTTTTATAATCCCGGTAGGACGTGATCATGATGACCGTGATCGCGGCAGCCGCCAGGACCAGGATCAGGATCAGGATCCCCGTGATATTCAGATACAGGGTCCCTCCCGCGCCAAAATGGACCAGGTTCCCGAGCATGCTCCGGTTCCCGGAGGGCTCATAGCCCTGGTGTTCCCGGTTCTCCCTTTCCGCGGCGGAGGAATCCTGGAAGATGATATCCGCGTAGCCTACCACTCTGTCTCCGTAGCGGTAGCGGACCGCGCCCATGGTATAGGACCTGACGGCGGCCGCAGCGTCATAGGGGACCTGGGCGGCCGGAGCGGCCGTCTCGCCGGTATCCGCGGTCCGGGCCAGGGTCTCTCCCTCCGCTGCCTCTTCCGCGGACGCGGATGTATCCGCTGCTGACGGATCCGCGGACGCGTCAGGCTCCGCGGATGTTTCCGTGGACGTTTCCGTTTCTTCCTCTTTCCGCTCTTCCTCTGCCGGTACCTCCTGGGTATCAGGATCGGTGATTCCGGAAAGACGGATCTCATTGGTCTTTGCCAGGGTCTTTTTTATATTGACATAGGTATCCGCGCCAACAATGGCAGACCGGAGGCTTTCCGCATCGGCCCCTGCGGGCAGGACCACGGAGGCATCGGAATCAATGGAAAGAGGGGTCACGCTGGACCCGTATACATCCCGGCCCTTGGTCATAAAGCCGGCCTCCGGATTGACAGTCCCGTTCTCCAGATCCCTGACGGGGATCTTGACGAAGTTGTCAAAGCCATAGTCAAAGAGCTTTGCGGTATCCTCGAACTGGACGCCGGGCTCCTCCTCCAGAACGACGCAGATCAGCTTCATGTTCCCGCGCCTGGCGCAGGTCACCAGGGTGTTCCTGGCCTCATCCGTATAGCCTGTCTTGCCGCCGACCACGCCTTCGTAGGGGACCTCTCCCGTCAGCATCTTGTGGCGGGTCCGGATCCAGAATTCATCCGGCTGGGTCTGGGTGGCCTTGAAGTGGTACTGGACCGTGCCCGATACCATGCAGAGATCGTCATAGGAAAAAAAGGCCCTGGCGATCTGAGCCATGTCATAGGCAGAGGTATAATGGTTCTCATTGAACAGGCCGTTGGCGTTGACAAAGTTGGAATCCTGGCAGCCCAGAGAGGCGGCCTTTTCATTCATTCTGGCAGCGAAGGCGGACAGGCTTCCCGATACGGCTTCGGCCAGTCCGTTGGAGACCTCGTTGGCAGAGGCTGTCAGGCAGGCGTAGAGGGCCTGCTCCATGGTGATGGATTCTCCCGTATCCATGCCGATGTTGGTCCCGTCCCAGGGAACGCTGTAGACCGCTTCGTCGGTCAGACGGATCATGGAAGAGGGCTCCAGGTTCTCATAGGCGATCAGGGCCGTCAGGATCTTGGTGATGCTGGCAGGATAATGCCTGTCATGCATGTTGAGGCTGTAAAGGATGGCGCCGGAATCCGCTTCCACCAGAATGGCGGCCCCTGCGCTGACGGCAGGGCCCTCGGGCCATTCTTCCGCGGCAGCGGCGGCAGTGGAACCTGCGGAAGACTCCGAAGTCTCCCCGGCCGCCGCTTCCTCCGCTGCCCCCTCCTGAGAAGGAGTCTGGGCGGCCAGGGCCGGACAGACCGTCCACAGGGCCATCAGAAGGGTCAGGATCCAGATCCCTCCTGTTTTCATCAGGCCCCTTTTCCTATTCTTCTTCATTCGGGGTCCCTTCCTTTGTTTCCTTTCTGACCAGGATGTACTTGCAGATCTTGTTGCCCTTGGCAGAGAACCGCTCCTCGTACTCGGTCATGATATTGCCGGCCCCCATGACAGGATCCGCATGCAGGTCATAGGTGATCTCCGCGATCTGAAAGGGGCTGGCGGGGACTTCGTCCACCGCGTAGTCAAAAAGCATCCGGTTGTCGGTCTTGAATTCGATCCGGCCGCCCTCGGAAAGGATCACGTTGTAGCGGGACAGGTAGGCGCCTGAAGGAAGTCTTCTTTTGGCATAGCGTTTTTTGGGCCAGGGATCGGAGAAATTGAGATAGATCCTGTCGATCTCTCCCTCCGCGAAATAGGCCGTGATCAGCTCCGCGTCTCCCCGGATAAAGAAAAGATTGGGAAGAAGGGCTTCGTCCTGTTTTTCCAGGGCCCGGATCAGGACGCTGGAGTATTTTTCCAGTCCTATATAGTTGATGTCCGGATTTTCCAGGGCCAGCTGGAGGATGAACCTTCCCTTGCCGGTCCCGATCTCCAGATGGATAGGTTTGTCGTTTCCAAATACTTCCTTCCAGCAGCCCTTCTTTTCTTCCGGATCCTGAACGATCCAGGGACTTTCAGCGATGATGTCACGGGCGCCGGGTATATTTCTGAGTCTCATTCTATCTTAAACTCCTGTAATCGAATCTGCGGATGTTCTGTTCAAAATCAGGCAGTATATAATTCTACCATACTTTGAAGCATTTGGTATAATCGATGTAGCAATTGGACCCTGTACCTGCAGCATGCCCCTCTTACCGCAGGATCAGTCATAATAAAGGATGAACGGTACATGTTTAGGAAAAAACATTTGCGCGCAATCACCGGACTTCTGAAAATCCCCCTTCTGGCAGTCCTGCTGGCGTTTATGAGCGCCTGCGGGGCCCGGGAACCGGACCCTGTCACCCTGGATATCGTTTCCCTGGGCACCCGGGGCGACCAGGAAATGAAGGTGCCCCATTTTGTCAAATCCTCGGAAACGCCCTCGGAAGCGGACCAGCTCAACGAAATCGTCCTGGATCTGGAGGACCGCTACATGGCGGCCGGAGCCGACCCCGACAGGGATATGACCCTGCAGACCTATGTGGCCAGCATCAATGACTCTCTCCTCCAGGCCACCCTGATCAGCTGCGAGACCCGGGACGGACTGACGGAATATACCCTCTACTCCCTGGTCTATGACAATGAGACCGGCCATGTCGTCACCAGCCAGGAGGCCCTGGAAAGGGCTGGCCTGAACGGGGCGGAGCTGAGCCAGAAGGCAGGCCGGCTCTTTCTGGAGCAGAACCCTTCCGTCCGGGCGGAAAACGCCCTGAGAAGCACGGAGGTCCAGGGCTTTGTCCTGAATTCCAAAGGCCAGACCACCCGGATCTTCATCAAATTTCTGGTAAAGAACCAGAGCGGGGCGGACGACCCCTTCTTTTACGCCTACAGCCTGACGGACGGGAGCCTGATCCCCATGCATGAGCTGGGGTTTTCCCTTCCCTGATCAGTTTCCTTTACCTGCAAAAGGCTTCAGACCCTCGCGGATCTGAAGCCTTTCTTCATGCCTGTTTTCTGCTTATTCTTCGGCGGTATCCTCCGGAACCTCCTCCGGCTCCGACCCGTCATCTCCTTCCACAGCGTCCCGGACCTTGGCGATCTGCACGACCTTGACGCCCTCGTCCAGGTTCATCATCTTGACGCCGGAAGCGATCCTTCCGATCATATTGAACTCGCTGCAGCGAAGCTGGATGATAATGCCGGCGGAGTTGATCATCATGACCTCATGGTCATCCGTCACGGCCTTGACGCCGATCAGATATCCGGTCTTTTCCGTGATCTTATAGCACTTGACGCCCTTGCCGCCCCGGTTCTGGACCTTGAACTGCCGCATATCCGTCCGCTTGCCCATTCCGTTCTCACTGGCAAAGAGGAGGGAATCGCCCTGGCTCATGAGCTGCATGCCGACGATCTCATCATCCTCATCCAGGGTCATGCCGATGACGCCCATGGAGGTCCTGCCGGTCCTGCGGACGTCCGTCTCCCTGAATCGGATGCACATGCCCTTTTTGGTGACCAGGAAGCATTCGCTGTCACTGGTGGTCTGCTTGACCTCGATCAGCTCATCGTCTTCCCGAAGTCCCATGCCGATGATGCCGCTCTTGCGGATGTTGCCGTATTCGGAAAGGGGCGTCTTTTTGACAATGCCCTTTCTGGTGACCATGAAGAGATTGGATCCTTCCGTCCTGTCCATGATGGGAATGACGGCCGTGATCCTCTCTCCGGGAGCCAGCTCCAGCAGATTGATGATGGCTATGCCCCGGGAGGTCCTGGAGGCCTCCGGGATCTTATAGGCCTTCATGCTGTAGACCCGTCCCAGGCTGGTAAAGAACATGATGGTATCATGGGTCCTGGTCATGAGCAGGTCTTCAATGAAGTCGCCCTCCAGCTTGTTCATGCCCTTGATGCCGCGGCCGCCCCGGTTCTGGACTTTGAAGCTGTCCACGGTCATCCGCTTGATATAGCCCAGAGAGGTCCTGGCAATGACTGTATTGACATTGGGGATCAGGTCCTCCGCCACAAATTCGGCGGCGTCCATTTCGATCCTGGACCTTCTGTCATCACCGAACCGGTCGGCGATCTCGTTCATCTCATCCCGGATGACGCCCAGAAGGAGCTTCTGGTCCTCCAGGATGGACTTCAGGTAGCTGATCCTTTTCAGGAGTTCTTCATGCTCGTTCTGGAGCTTGTCTCTTTCCAGACCTGTCAGGGCCCGCAGGCGCATATCCACGATGGCCTGGGCCTGGATATCATCCAGACCGAACCGCTCCGTCAGCCTGGCCTTGGCCTCCTGTACATTGGAGGAATGGCGGATGATATCCACCACCTCGTCGATGTTTTCCAGGGCAATGAGCAGGCCCTGGAGGATATGGTCCCTCTCCTCTGCCTTATTGAGGTCATAGCGGGTCCTGCGGGTCACCACATCCTCCTGGTGGCGGATGTAATAGACCAGCATGTCCCGAAGGTTCAGGACTTTGGGCTCCCGGTTGACCAGGGCCAGCATGATGATGCCGAAGGAATCCTGGAGCTGGGTATGCTTATAGAGCTGGTTCAGGATGATGTTGGGATTGGCGTCATGGCGGAGCTCGATGACGATCCGCATGCCTTCCCGGTCGGATTCATCCCGAAGGTCTGTGATGCCTTCGATCTTTTTGGTCTTGACCAGCTCGGCGATCTTCTGGATCAGGTTGGCCTTGTTGACCAGGTAGGGAAGCTCGGTGACCACGATCCGGCTCTTGCCGGCGTTCATGGACTCGATGGCCGTCACGGCCCTGGTCACGACCTTGCCCCGGCCGGTCCTGTAGGCCTCCGTGGCGCCTGCCGTTCCCATGATGATGCCGCCGGTGGGGAAATCAGGAGCCTTGACGATGGGAAGGAGCTCATCGATTTCCGTGTCCCTGTCCTCATGGATCTTGTTGTTGATCATGAGGGTCACGGCCTCCACCACCTCCCGGAGGTTATGGGGCGGGATATTGGTCGCCATGCCGACGGCTATGCCCGTGGTTCCGTTGACCAGAAGGTTGGGATACCTGGCGGGCAGGACCGAGGGTTCCTTTTCCGTTTCATCAAAGTTGGGGACAAAGGTCACGGTATCCTTGCCGATATCCGCCAGCATTTCCATGGAGATCTTGGTCAGCCTGGCCTCGGTATAACGCATGGCCGCCGCTCCGTCGCCGTCCACAGACCCGAAGTTCCCGTGTCCGTCCACAAGGGTATAGCGCATGGACCAGGGCTGGGCCATGTTGACCAGAGACCCGTAGATGGAACTGTCGCCGTGGGGATGGTATTTGCCCATGGTATCGCCGACGATACGGGCGCACTTGCGGTGGGGCTTGTCCGGTCCGTTGTTGAGCTCGCTCATGGCATAGAGGATCCGTCTCTGGACCGGCTTCAGGCCGTCCCTGACATCCGGCAGCGCTCTGGAGGCGATGACGCTCATGGCGTAATCAATATAGGAGGTCTCCATTGTCTTCTGGAGGTCAACGTCCTGTATTCTGTCAAAAATCGTTTCTTCCATTCGTTTACTCCAATATAGCCGTATCAGATATCAAGGTTCCTTACGAACTTGGCGTTCTCCTCAATGAATTCCCGTCTGGGCTCGACCTTGTCGCCCATGAGGACGGTAAAGATCAGGTCCACCTCGGACTCGGATTCCGTATTGATCTGGACCCGGCGGAGGATCCTTCTTTCAGGATCCATGGTGGTCTCCCAGAGCTGCTCGGGATCCATCTCGCCCAGTCCCTTATAGCGCTGGATCCGGTTGTTCTGGTCCCTGCCCACCTCATTGAGGATCTGGCTGAGCTCCTCATCGCTGTAGGCGTACCAGACCCTGCGGTTCTTCTCCAGCTTGTAGAGGGGAGGCATGGCCAGATAGACATGGCCCTGCTTGATCAGCTCGGGCATGAACCTGTAAAGGAAGGTCAGCATCAGGGTATCGATGTGGGCGCCGTCCACGTCGGCATCGGTCATGATGATGATCTTGTGATAGCGGAGCTTGGTAATATCGAATTCGTCATGGATGCCGGTGCCGAAGGCAGTGATCATGGCCCGGATCTCCTCGTTGGCATAGATCCTGTCCTCTCTGGCCTTTTCCACGTTGAGGATCTTGCCCCTCAGGGGCAGGATGGCCTGGGTCGCCCGGCTCCTGGCCGACTTGGCGGACCCGCCTGCCGAATCGCCCTCCACCAGGAAGATCTCGCACTTGGAAGGATCCTTTTCGGAACAGTCCGCCAGCTTGCCGGGCAGGCTCATGGAATCCAGAGCGGACTTGCGCCTGGACATCTCTCTGGCCTTGCGGGCGGCCTCTCTGGCTCTCTGGGAAGCCACGGACTTTTCGATGATGGTCTTGGCGACGGAAGGATTCTGCTCCAGGAAATAGCGGAGCTGTTCGGAGACCACCGAATCCGTGGCGCCTCTGGCCTCCACGTTGCCAAGCTTCTGCTTGGTCTGGCCCTCGAACTGGGGATCCTCGATCTTGATGCTGATGATGGCGGTGATGCCCTCCCGGATATCCTCGCCCGACAGGTTGGGCTCGGAATCCTTGAGGATTTTGTTCTTTCTGCCGTACTCGTTGAAGGTCTTGGTCAGGGCATTGCGGAAGCCCACCAGGTGCATACCGCCCTCAGGAGTGTTGATGTTGTTGACGAAGCAGTATTCCGAATCCGTATAGGAGTCGTTGTGCTGCATGGCCACTTCCACATAGACGCCGTTCCGGGTCCCCTCAAAATACATGACCTTGTCATAGAGAGGCTTCTTGCCCCGGTTCAGGTAGGTGACGAATTCCTGGATGCCGCCTTCATAGCAGAAGGTATGGGTCCTGGGCTTATCTTCCAGCCTGCCCTCGGAATCCACTCTGGGACGGAGGTCGGTCAGGGTGATCCGAAGTCCCTTGGTCAGGAAAGCCATTTCCCTGAGCCTCTGTCTGAGGATGTCATAGTCAAAGATCCTGGTCTCCTTGAAGATCAGGGGATCGGGAAGGAAGGTGACGCTGGTGCCGGTCTTCTCTGCCGGACAGTCCCCGATGATCTCCAGGGGAGTCCTGCTGATGCCCCGCTCATAGCGCTGGCGGTAGACATGGCCGTCCTTGGAGACCCGGACCTCCAGCCATTCGGACAGGGCGTTGACGACCGAAGCGCCCACGCCGTGAAGACCGCCTGATACCTTGTATCCGCCGCCGCCGAACTTGCCGCCCGCGTGCAGAATGGTAAAGACCACCTCGACGGCGTTCTTGCCGGACTTGTGGTTGATGCCTACCGGAATGCCGCGGCCGTTGTCCGTGACCGTGACGGACTCATCGGGATTGACCGTGACCTCGATATGGCTGCAGTAGCCGGCCAGGGCCTCATCCACGGAGTTATCCACAATTTCATAGACCAGATGGTGGAGTCCCCGGGAGGAAGTGGTCCCAATATACATGCCGGGACGCTTGCGGACCGCCTCCAGGCCCTCCAGGATCTGGATATTGTCAGCTGTATAAGAACCTGTCTGGGAGGTATCCTTTAAGGATCCGGCCTCCTCCAGGGGCGGTGTCCCCTGGTCGAACACAGTATCCATGCTGCTGTCTGTTTCTCTTGCCATACTTAACCTCTGTTCTTTGCTGCTCAGGCCTGTCCGTCTCCCCGATCTGCGGAATCCATGGTGACGGTGCCTGCTTCGACCCTGTATAACGTATCAATAGAAAAGCGATGGTTGACGAATTCATCCAGACCGGTGCAGGTTATGAAGGTCTGGATGCCTCCGATGGTATCCAGCAGATAGTTCTGCCGGCCGCTGTCCAGCTCAGACAGGACATCGTCCAGCATCAGGACGGGCTTTTCCCCGATCAGGGAGGTGACCAGCTCGATCTCCGCCAGCTTGAGTGACAGGGCGCAGGTCCTCTGCTGGCCCTGGGACCCGAATCTCCTGAGATCGATGCCCGCGTTCACAAAGGAAAAATCATCCCTGTGGGGGCCCGCGGTGGTCATGCCCGCGAAGCAGTCCTTGTCCCTGGCCCTTTTCAGGGCGTCCCCGAATTCCTCTGCCCTTACATTGGGTTCATAGGAAATGACCAGGCGTTCTCTGCCTCCCGACAGCTTTTCATGGATATCTCCGACGATCCCGCCCAGATTCTCCATGAACCGGGCCCGCCGCTCGATGATGCGGGTCCCGTAGGTCAGCAGCTGCTCGTCCCATACGTCCAGGGTATCCCGCATCTGGGGATAGGCCCGGATATCCTTGAGCAGATGGTTCCTCTGGTCCACGGTCTTGTTGTATTGATTCAGATTGAACAGATAAGACTGGTCCAGCTGGCACAGCTCCATGTCCATGAAGCGCCTGCGCTCGGAAGGACCGTTCTTGACGATGCCCAGATCTTCCGGTGAAAAGAAAACGATGTGAAGAAGGCCGATCAGGTCTGCCGCCTTTTTCAGCCTCTGGCCATTGATGGCGATTCCCTTGCTGCGTCCGCTCCGAAGGTGCATATCGACCCTGTAGTCGATCCCTTTTTTCAGAAGAACGGCCCGGATATGGGCCTCCTCTTTTCCGAACCGGATCAGGTCCCTGTCCCTGGCCCCTCTGTGGGACCGGGTGGTGGAAATCATATACATGGCTTCCAGAATATTGGTTTTACCCTGCGCATTATCCCCGTAAAAGATGTTGGTCCCTTCCGAGAATTGCATGCCCAGGGTCTCATAGTTTCTGAAATCCGCTACCTGCAGTGATTGAATGATCATGTATGCTCCGAACCCGGAACAGACTCAGGCCTCCCTGGACCGGACCGTAAAGGTCCTGCCTTCAAAGGAGACTGTATCTCCGTCCCTGAGTTTTCTGCCGCGCCGTGTCTCGGTCTCTCCGTTCACCTGCACGCGGCCCTCTTCTATCACGAACTTGGCCTCGACGCCGCTGCCGACCAGCGCGGCCAGCTTCAGTGCCTGGCCAAGTTTGATGAATTCATCCCTGATTGTAATTTCCATGTCCGGTCCGTTTTGTCAGTCGATGGTGATAAAGTTTACGGGAAGCACGAGATAGCAGTACCGGCCTGCCTCATCCCTGATAAAGCAGGGAGCCTTGGCGCTGACCAGATACAGGGTGATCTCGTCATCATCGGTGGCCCTGAGGGCGTCGATCAGGAAACGGGGATTGAAGCCGATGTTCAGGTCCGGGCCTTCCTTGGTGATCTCGATGACCTCATCCAGGCTGCCCATGGCAGTATTGATCTTCAGTTCCACCGTTTCATCGGTGATCATCAGGATGACCGGCTTCTTATCCTCTTCCTTGACCAGCAGGGTAGCCCGGTCGATGCAGGAAAGGAGCTCCTTTCTCTGGACCGAGAACCTGGTCACATAGGAGGTGGACAGCATCCGGTCGATCCGGTAGTATTCTCCCTCCATGAGACGGGATACCACGATGGTATCCTCGAAGGAAAAGAGGACATGCCTGTCGGTAAAGAAGATGCTGACCATCTTTTCGGTATCGCCGGACAGGATCTTGCTGATCTCATTCAGGGCCTTGCCGGGAATGATGGCCTTGCGGTCCTCATAGGATTCATTCAGTTCCACGTTCCGGATGGCGATCCTGTGGCCGTCCAGGGCCACGATCCGCATGGTATTTCCCCGGATCTCCATGAGCTCGCCGGTCATCATGCCGCTGGTCTCATTGCCGGAAATGGAAAAGATGGTCCGGTTGATCATCTCTCTCAGAGAGTACTGGGTGATCCGGATCTCCTCTTTTCTTTCCACAGCGGGCAGATAGACAAAGTCGGAACCGTCGTGGCCCGGGATATTGAACCTGGCCTTCTGACAGTTGATCTGGACCTTTTCGCCTGTGACCGTCAGGGTGACGTCCGCGTCCGGAAGCTTGCGGACGATGTTGGCAAAGATCTGGGCGTCAATGGCGACGATGCCCTTTTCCAGGATCATGCCGGGAACAAGGGTCTGGATGCCAAGCTCCATGTCGTTGGCGATCAGACGGATATCCAGTCCGGAAGCGTCGATCAGGATGCATTCCAGGATGGGCATGGTCGTCTTGGAAGGGACTGCCCTGGAGACGATCTGGATCCCCTCCAGGAGACTGGCTTTTGCGATCTGCAGTTTCATAGGTATGTATCTGTCCTTTCAGGGACTTATTCCCTTGTCTTCTTCCCTCGCGTGCGCGCTTTCTGATAAGGGAAGATAGTCTTCTTTCTTAATAAGGCCTGTTGATTTGTGGAAGGCCTCATTTCCATTATAGTCGTTTTTGCCCGGTTTTACAATGAATACGGCCGAATGACGGCCGATTGAAAACCTGTTTACAGCCTTGCGTTTTTCATGTGTAAATCGGGGCTTTTTTCCACCTTTTTCGCAGTGGTCAGGAATGAGCCGGCAGGGGCTCAGGTAGGTATCCCCAGTTTCTTCAGGATGATATCCACATTTGCACGAAGCTCCGCGCTGGACTGCAGCTCATCCCGGATCTTATCCACGCCGTGCATGACGGTGGAGTGGTCCTTTTTGCCCAGGAGCCTGGCGATGCTGTCCAGGGTCGCGTCGGTATATTCCCTGCAAAGGAACATGATGATCTGCCGGGGCACCACGCATTCCGCGTTCTTTTTCCGGGAGGCCACGTTGGAGAGGCGGACTCCGTAGTGGTCGCAGACCGTGTTGGCGATCAGCTCGGGCGTGATCAGGGTCTGGGCGTCGGGATAAATGATATCCCGGAGGGCCTCCCTGGCATTCTCCAGGTTGGCGTCCACCTTATTGAGCCTGGAATAGGCGATGATCTTGTTGAAGGCCCCTTCCAGCTCCCGGATATTGGACCGGATGTTGGTGGCTATGTATTCCAGGACCTCGTCATCCAGATGACGGCCGGTGGATTCCGCGTTCTTTTTCAGGATGGCCATCCTTGTCTCATAGTCCGGCGGCTGGATATCGGCGATCAGGCCCCATTCGAACCGGGACCGGAAGCGTTCATCCAGGGTCTCCATCTCTTTGGGAGGCCGGTCCGAGGAAAGGACGATCTGCTTGCCGGCGGCGTGCAGCTGGTTGAAGGTATGGAAGAACTCCTCCTGGGTACTTTCCTTGCCGATGATGAACTGGATGTCGTCGATCAGAAGGACGTCCACCGTCCGGTACTTGTCTCTTAGCCTGGCCATGGAGCTGGCGTTGCCGCTCCGGATGGATTCAATGACCTCGTTGGTGAACTGCTCGGAGGTCACATAGATGATCTTTTTATCCGGCGTTCTTTCTAATATAAAGTGTCCGATGGAATGCATCAGATGGGTCTTGCCCAGGCCAGCGCCTCCGTAGAGGAAAAGGGGATTATAGGCAAGGCCGGGAGATTCCGCCACGGCCAGACAGGCAGACTGGGCGAATTTGTTGTTGGAACCTACGACAAAGGTATCGAACCGGTACTTGGGGTTGAGGCCGGCGCTCTCCACGCTGGTGTTATAGGAGGAGGGCTTCTTTTCAGGCTCCGCGGGGACGCTCTCCCTTCCCTGAAGGACGAACCGGATGTCATAGTCCTGGTTCAGCATTTCCGTAATGGTGATCTGGAAAAGCATCTTATAGTTCTTTTCGATATAGGTAAGCATGAAAGGCTTGTCGGAAGGAATTCGGATGGTGACCGTATCCTCGGAAACGGAATCAAGGTCCAGTCCTTCGATCCATGTCTTGAAGGAAATGTTGGAAAGCTGGTATTCCGTCCGGATATGTTCCTTGATCTCGGGCCAGTTCTGCCGGATGATTTTTTCGTTCATAAAGAGTCAGACCGCCTTTTTAAAAAGGTAAAAACAACTGGTGAAAGGGAAAGAAAACCCCGGTTAAGCCCCCTGTGAGGCTGTGAGCCGGGAATCACGATTTATCTTAATATAAATAAAAAAAAGAGTCAAAAAAGGCGGAGAGGCGGGAATTGTTGATAAAAAAGTGTATAACTGTCCCGGAAGGCCTGCTGTGAACAGAAAAAGAAAAGGGAAAGAGGCAGGTTTTCCACACCCGTTTTTATCGAATATGGCGTGTTTTCGGCCCCCCGGAAAGGAAAAGAAGGCATTTATCCACAGTCAATCCACAAAATGTGGATAATGTGTCTTTGAAAATGTGGAAATGTGGATAACTTTTTTGAATCAATATCTTGTGCGAAAAAAAAATTTTAATCAAAATATAGTGGTCCGGTCCGGAGGATGACAGGCTGAAAATGGCTTATCTGCGCGGAATATCAGGATTTTTTCCTTGACGCGTAAGATTGCATTTTATATAATTATGTAGCTGTTTACCACACAGAACGGCATTTGATCAAGAACGATTCAGATTTATGTCAAGGAGGAATATATAAATGGCAAAAATGACATTCCAGCCTAAGAAGAGGCAGAGGTCCAAGGTTCACGGTTTCAGAGCAAGAATGAGCACTCCCGGCGGAAGAAAGGTCCTCAAGGCCAGAAGAGCCAAGGGAAGAAAGGTATTATCAGCCTGAGCTGTTGAAAGCGGCTTATGAATTAAGCAGTCATAGAGTGGAACCGATGCGGCATGCCTGCAGAGGTTCCACATTTCATAACCAGAGTAAGTAAACGGAGTTGTAATGGAATCCCTGAAGAAGAATGATGATTTCAGGAATTGCTACCGCAACGGGTCTTCCTGCGCTAACCGTCTTCTGGTCCTGTATGTGTGTGGTAACGGCCTCGGCCGGAACAGGATCGGCATATCGGTCAGCAAAAAAGTGGGAAACAGCGTTGTAAGGCATAGAATCACAAGGCTGATCAGAGAGAGTTACAGACTGCATGAGCAGATGTTCAATAGTGGTTTGGACATAGCAGTCATAGCGCGTCCCGCGGCAAAGGATGCCGACTATCACAGGATAGAGAGCGCGCTTCTGCATCTGGCCGGAAAGGCGAAAATCTATGATCCGAAAAGGAATGATTAAACTGATCAGGATCTATCAGAAATATCTCTCTCCTCTTAAATCCACAAGATGTCCGTATATTCCGACCTGCTCCCAGTACGCTGCGGAAGCCATTGAAAAATACGGTCCCTTGAAAGGAGGTCTTCTTGCTTTGTGGAGAATCCTCAGATGTAATCCATTTTCTCACGGAGGTTACGATCCGGTTCCTTAACAGGCGGAGGATTAAAATTTGACACCTCTTTTATTAACGAAGAACAATACCTTTATTATCGGCCAGGTCGCGTCCCTCATGGGATACGTGATGAACGGTATCTTCTGGGTACTGAATAAGGTCGGACTTCCCAACATCGGTCTTTCCATCATCATCATGACGGTCATCGTCAACCTGTGCATGCTGCCCCTGACGATCCGTCAGCAGAAATTCTCCAAGCTCCAGGCCAAGATGCAGCCGGAGCTGAACAGGATCCAGAAAAAGTATCAGAACAAAAAGGATGAGGCTTCCATGACTGCCCAGCAGCAGGAAATGCAGGCTGTTTACGCCAAGTACGGCGTCAACCCCGCCGGCAGCTGCGTCCAGCTCCTGATCCAGATGCCCATCCTGCTGGGCCTCTACCGGGTCTTCTACAGCGTCCCGGCCTATCTGCCCATGGTCAAGGAAGCCTTCTTCCCCCTGGTCGACGACCTGATCGCCCAGGAAGGAAGCGCGGAATTTCTGCAGACCTTAAGCGGAGCTTCCATGTTCAGCAGGCAGTTCACCAACGACAACTTTGTCAACGGTGTGACCACCTATGTTCAGAATACCTACATCGACGTACTGAACAAATGTTCTACTGCTGACTGGACTGCCCTGACGGAGAAGTTCTCCGGTCTGACCGCGGAAATCACTTCCACCCTCAACAAGCTCGGCATCTACAACAACTTCCTGGGCCTCAACATCGCCAACTCTCCCAGGTACATGCTGACCACCGCATGGGCAGACAAGGCCATTCTGGGCGTGATCGCGGCCGTCATGGTCCCCGCCCTGGCTGCCTTTACCCAGTGGTTCAACATCAAGATGATGCCTACTCCGGCTTCTTCCGGCAGCAATGACTCTACGGCCCAGAGCATGAAGACCATGAACATGATGATGCCTCTCATGTCCGCTTTCTTCTGCTTCACCCTTCCCGCCGGCATGGGCATCTACTGGATCGCCTCCGCCGTTGTCAGAGCCATCATCCAGATCTTCGTCAACAAGCACATCGACAGCATGAACATCGATGCCATGATCGAGGAAAATGAAAAGAAGGCAAAGGAAAAGGCCAAAAAGTCAGGCAAGAGCACAGGCGCTGCTTCCGATATGTCCTCCATCTCTTCCATGAGCACCAAGAGGATCGATTCCGGCAGCAAGTACAGCACCAAGGTCAGTGCTTCCAGAGAAAAGGAAGTCGAGGCAAAGCGTGCCGCCAGAAAAGGAAAGAAATATAAATCAGGAAGTCTTTCAGCCAGAGCGAACATGGTGACAGATTTCAAGAATTCGGACCAGTCTTAAGAAAGGATAAAGAATGTCTCAGGAATATATTGAGGCTACAGGCAAGACCCTGCAGGATGCCATTACGGCAGCCTGCGTGCAGCTTTCCGTTACCAGCCAGAACCTGGATTATGAAGTCATTGATCAGGGCAGCCGCGGCTTCCTCGGATTCAATGCCAGGCCTGCCAGGATCAAGGCAAGGCCCAAGTCAGCTTCCGATGCCGCGGAAGCGATTCTGAGCGATGTGCTGACCAAGGCAGAAAAGCGGGTGCAGGAAAAGAAAGAAGCAGCCGCTCCCGCTAAGGAAGAAAGAAAAGCAGCCGCAAAGCCCGCGGAAAAGAAGACAGAAAGAAAACCGGAAAAGAAGGCAGAGGAGAAGGCTGTAAAGCCTGCTCCTGCCGAGACCGCAGCCGAAGCTCCCGCGGAAGCCGCCCAGCCGGCTGAGGAAGCAGCTCCCGTCCAGAAGCCTGAAAAGAAGGAAGGCGGACGGAGGAACCGGAACCGCAATCGCCGGAAAAAGAATGCCGACAAACAGGCCGCTCCCGCTGCCGAGACCAGACAGAGCGCCGAGCAGCCCCGCAAAGAGTCCAAAAAGAAGGCGGACGCTCCTGTCCTGACAGAGGATCAGATCTCCGTCATCCAGGACAAGGCCCAGACCTTCCTCAGGGATGTCTTCGCGGCCATGAACCTTAAGGTCGATGTCTCCACCACCTATGACCAGGAAGACGGCACCCTGACCGTCAACATGGAAGGGGACGACATGGGCATGCTGATCGGCAAGAGAGGCCAGACCCTGGATTCCCTCCAGTACCTGGTATCCCTGGTCATCAACAAGGGCATTGACGGATATATCCACGTCAAGGCCGATACGGAAAACTACAGGGAACGCAGAAAGCAGACCCTGGAGAACCTGGCCAGGAACATTGCTTCCAAGGTCAAGAGGGGCAGAAAGCCCGTTACCTTAGAGCCCATGAACCCCTATGAGAGACGGATCATCCATTCCGCCCTCCAGAGCGACAGGTTCGTGACGACCTACAGCGAAGGCGAAGAGCCCTTCCGCAGAGTCGTGGTAGCCCTGAAGAAGCAGCCCCGCGGTATCGGCGGCGGCAGACGCTTTGAGTACAGGGACAGGGGCGAAAGAAAGCCTCAGGCTCCCGTTCAGGAAGCCCCTGCGGAAAAGCCGGCACCCGCACCGGCGGAAACGCCCGCGGATCCTCAGGAGTGAGCCCTGACCCGGAAATAAAGAAACAGAGTTGAAAAGGAAGCGGTTATTTTCTATGATGGAGAATAACCGCTTCCTTCTTCATATGCTGATAAGAGGTGAATGGACAAGACCGGGAACTGAACAGGAACAGAAGGAAGAGGAAGCAGAAGGGAGGCTGTATGGCGCTTACATTCAACCAGGACAGGTCCGATACCATCGCGGCCGCGGCCACGGCCATGTCGGAGGCCGGCATCGGCATCATCCGTCTCAGCGGAGACAGGGCCATCGAGATCGGGTCTGAAATCTACATAAACGGAAAGAAGGAACATTCCCTCTCCTCTCACGCCTCCGGGACCATCCGCTTCGGCTATATCGTGGACGGGGATACCCTGATCGATGAGGTCATGGTGTCCGTCATGCGGTCTCCCCACTCCTATACCACGGAGGATACGGTGGAGATCAATACCCATGGCGGGATCTATATCATGCACAGGGTCCTGGACCTGGTCCTGAAAAAGGGGGCCAGGATGGCGGAGCCCGGTGAGTTCACCAGGCGGGCCTTTCTGGGCGGGAGGATCGACCTGGCCAGGGCGGAGGCGGTCATGGACCTGATCGGGTCCAGAAATGAATTTGCCAGGAAAAACTCCCTGGCCCAGCTACGGGGCGCCGTGTCGGATATCGTCAGGGACCTCCGGGCCAGGATCCTCTATGAGATCGCCTTCATTGAATCGGCCCTGGACGATCCGGACTCCTATGACCTGGAGGGCTATCCGGAAAGACTGGACGGTGTCTGCCTGGAGGTCACCACGCGTCTTCGGGAGCTGACGGACCATGCCGATGAGGGAAGGCTCCTGCAGGACGGGATCCCTACTGTCATCGTCGGCAAGCCCAACGCGGGCAAGTCTTCTCTGATGAACCACATGGCCGGGGAGGACCTGGCCATTGTCACGGACGTGGCCGGGACCACCCGGGATACCCTGAGGGAATCGGTCCGCCTTTCCGGGATCCTGTTAAATCTGACGGATACGGCCGGGATCCGGGATACCAGGGACAAGGTGGAAAAAATCGGGATCCAAAGGACCATGGAGGCCGTGAAAAAGGCCCAGCTGATCCTCTTCCTGATCGACGCTTCCACGCCCGTTACCAGCGAAGACCGGGAGATCGCCCAGGTCCTGACCGGCAGAATGAAGGAGGGGGCCAGCTGCATCGTTCTTCTCAACAAGAACGATCTGGAGGTCCTGACAAAGGAGGAGGATGTCCGGGCCCTTTTTCCGGAGGACTGCCTTCCCGCCTTCCTCTCCTGCTCCCTGGCCACCGGACAAGGCCTGGAGGGCCTGTCCCGCCTTGTGGAGGAGCTTTTCCATACCGGTGAGATCATGCAGAGGGAGGAGGTCTATCTGACCAACCTCCGTCACAAGGAAGCCGCCAGGGAAGCCCTGGAGGCCATGGAGCTGGTCAGAAGGAGCATTGAAGACGGCATGTCCGAGGACTTTTTCTCCATTGACCTGATGACCGCCTACACGGCCCTGGGCAGGATCCTCGGGGAAGCCGTGGAGGATGACCTGGTGGAAGAGATCTTTTCCAGGTTCTGTCTGGGAAAATAAGGCTTACCCGAAAGTCTTTTCTTGTCTTTTGATACAGGTTTTCCTATAATTGTTTCACGTGAAACATATGGTGTCATTGTTTCACGTGAAACATTTTTTACTTATGACAGCCGGAATTCCCGCGAAGCGTGAATGCAGCCGGATCACAGGACTGACAGATATGAACTATCAGATCAAAGCGGATGTATGCGTCATCGGGGCCGGACACGCCGGATGCGAGGCAGCCCTTGCCTGCGCCCGTCTGGGCCTTGAGACCGTCATTTTTACCATGAATACGGACAGCATCGCCATGATGCCATGCAATCCCCATATCGGAGGATCCTCCAAGGGCCACCTGGTTCGGGAGATCGACGCCCTGGGCGGCGAGATGGCAAAGAACATCGACAAGACCTTTATCCAGTCCAAGATGCTCAACCGGTCCAAGGGACCTGCCGTCCACTCTCTCCGCACCCAGGCGGACAAGGCTGAATATTCCAAAGCCATGCGCCGGGTCCTGGAGGAAACAGACCATCTGACCATCCGTCAGGCGGAGGTCACGGACCTGATCACGGAGGATACGGAACACGGGCCTGAGGTCAGGGGCGTGAAGATCCATACCGGGACGATCTACGGCTGCAGGGCCGCCATCATCTGTACCGGGACCTACCTGAACGCCAGGTGCCTGGTGGGAGAATCCATTACCGAGACCGGGCCCTCCGGCATGCAGCGGTCCACCTTTTTAAAGGATTCTCTGGAACAGAGAGGCATTTCCCTTCGCCGGTTCAAGACCGGGACTCCTGCCCGGATGGACGGGAGGAGCCTGGATTACAGCAGGATGCAGATCCAGCCCGGCGACCCTGTGGTGGAGCCCTTTTCCTTCTCCACGGACCCGGCAGACGTTCAGATCGACCAGGTGCCCTGCTACCTGACCTATACCAACCAGGAGACCCACGATATCATCCGGGCCAACCTGGACCGGTCTCCTATCTACGCCGGCATCATTGAAGGCACCGGGCCCCGCTACTGCCCCTCTATTGAGGACAAGGTGGTAAAGTTCTCAGAAAAGGACAGGCACCATGTCTTTATCGAGCCTGAGGGCAGGGGGACCAATGAGGTCTATGTGGACGGCATGTCCTCTTCCATGCCCGACGACGTCCAGTGGAGGATGTACCGGACCGTGCCCGGCCTGGAGAACTGCGTGATTGTCAAGAACGCCTACGCCATCGAATATGACTGCATCAACGCCAATGACCTGGACCTGACCCTGGAATCCAGGGCCGTCAGCGGCCTTTTCTGCGCAGGCCAGTTCAACGGGTCTTCCGGCTACGAGGAAGCCGCGGCCCAGGGCCTGATGGCGGGCATCAACGCTTCCATGAAGATCCTGGGAAAAGAGCCCCTGGTCCTGAAGCGGTCGGAGGCCTATATCGGCGTCCTGATCGACGACCTGGTCAATAAGGACAACCGGGAGCCCTACCGGATGATGACCTCCCGGGCGGAATACAGGCTCCTGCTCCGCCAGGACAACGCGGACATCAGGCTCCGGAAATACGGCTTCAGGGTCGGCCTTGTCAGCAGGGAGATCTACGACGCTGTCTGTGAGAAGGAAAGAGCCATAGAGACGGAAATCGAAAGACTGAAAAAGGTCAGGATCGGAGCCGCGGAAAGGAACCAGGTCATCTTAAGGGAGCTTGGGTCCGCCCAGCTGAAGACGGCCTGCAGCCTGGCGGAGCTGATCTGCCGGCCGGAGCTCTCCTATGATAAGACGGCTCCCTTCGATCCGGACCGTCCGGATCTTCCGGAGGCCGTGAAGCGCCAGGTGGAGATCGGCATCCGCTACGAGGGCTATATCGCCAGGCAGCAGCGCCAGGTGGCCCAGTTCGAGCGCCTTGAGAACAAGAAGATCCCGGCGGATATCGATTATGACGATGTCCTCAGCCTCCGGCTGGAGGCCAGGCAGAAGCTGAAGAAGTACAGGCCTGCTTCCATCGGCCAGGCCTCCAGGCTTTCAGGAGTCTCGCCGGCGGACGTATCGGTCCTGCTGGTCTATATCGACAAACAGAGAAGAAAAGCGTAAGCAGCAGCATAGAAAGCTTTCAGAACAAGGAGGGAACCATGCTGTTTTTCGGAAAGAAAAAACAGGAACGCCGCACCTTTGACAGAGAAAAGCTCCAGCCCGCCATCCGCAGCAGCATCTGCACCGGCGAAAAGACCGCCGGATTTGTTTCACGTGAAACAGGAAAGTTCATCGACGAGATGCTGATCCGGTCCGAGGAGGACCTCCGGGAATTCCTGGATACCTTCGGGATCCGGGAGGATGAGATCCGGCACATTTATTGATAAGGGGTCCGATAAGCCTTATGACACAGACAGAGAAAGATTTTATCCGCCGGCTTTCTTCCATGGGCCTTTCCCTGACAGAGGACCAGCTGGCCGGATTCAGGACCTATTATGAGAACCTGACGGAATGGAACAGGGTCATGAACCTGACGGCCATTACGGAAGAGGAAGATGTCTATACCAAACACTTCCTGGACTGCCTGTCCCTGGTCAGGATCGTTTCACGTGAAACAATGCGGGGAAAGCGCATGATCGACGTGGGGACCGGAGCCGGTTTTCCGGGCCTGGTCCTTGCCATCGCCTTCCCGGACATGGAGGTCACCCTCATGGATTCCCTGAACAAACGGATCCGGTTCCTGGATGATACCGCGGAAAAGCTGGGGCTTTCCAATGTCAGGACCATCCATGCCAGAGCCGAGGAGCTGGCCAGGGATAAAAGGCACAGGGAAACGTATGACCTTTGCTGTTCCAGGGCCGTGGCTTCTGCGGCGGTCCTTTCGGAGTACTGCCTGCCCTTTATCAGAAAGGGAGGCCTCTTTGCGGCCTATAAGTCGGAAAAGGCAGAGCAGGAGCTGGAAGAAGGAAAAAGAGCCATACAGATCCTGGGAGGCAGGGTGGAAAGGACAGAGTCCTTTGTCCTTCCGGAAACAGACTACGGCAGGACCCTGGTCCTGATCCGCAAGGTAAAAGAGACGCCGGGCCGGTATCCCCGGAAGGCCGGAACGCCGGCCAAAGACCCGATCCGATAGAAAAAGCGAGGAAACATTACAGAATGGGAAAGATCATAGCAATCGCCAACCAGAAGGGAGGGGTCGGCAAGACCACGACCTCCATCAACCTGACTGCCGCCCTGGCAGAGGAAGGAAAGAAGGTCCTGATCATTGACATGGACCCCCAGGGCAATACCACCAGCGGCTTCGGCGTAGATAAGAATGAAGTAGAAAATACCGTATACGAGCTCCTGCTGGATGACTGTTCCGTCAATGAGGCCATCCTCCGGGAGGTGGTGCCCGGAGTGGACCTGATCGCCGCCAATGTCAACCTGGCCGCGGCGGAGATCGAGCTGATCGGCATCGAGCACAAGGAATATATCCTCCGGGACGTGCTGGATTTCATAAGGGATGACTACGACTACGTGATCCTGGACTGCCCGCCCTCCCTGAGCGTCCTGACCGTCAATGCCATGACGGCTGCCGATTCGGTCCTGGTCCCCATCCAGTGCGAATACTACGCTCTGGAGGGCCTGTCCCAGCTGATCCATACCATCAACCTGGTCCGGATGCGCCTTAATTCCAGCCTGGACATCGAGGGCATTGTCTTCACCATGTATGACGCCAGGACCAACCTGTCCCAGCAGGTGGTGGAGAACGTCCGGGAAAACGTGGACCAGAGAGTCTATAAGACCCTGATCCCCAGGAACATCAAGCTGGCGGAAGCCCCCTCCTATGGAGAGCCCATCACCAGCTATGATCCCAGGTCTGCCGGCGCCAGAGCCTATGTGGCCCTGGCCAGGGAGATCATCGAGACAGACGAGGGAGACGAAGCAGGGGACATGGAAGAGGACTTTTCATAAGATCCGGATTCCGGTAAGGAGGAGAGAAGAAGATGGCAAAAAGGCACGGAGGCCTCGGCAGAGGCCTGGACGCCCTGATCCCGCAGTCCAGACCTGCGTCGGAATCCAGGGCGGAGCAGAGGGCAAAGGAAAGAAGGATCGAAGAGGAAGAGGCCGCCAGGAAGAAGGCGGAGGAAAAGGCCAGAGAGGGAAAGGGCCAGGTCCTGGTCCGGATCTCCCAGATCGAGCCCAACCGGGACCAGCCCCGCAGGACCTTTGATGAAGAGTCCCTGGCAGAGCTGGCGGATTCCATCGGAAGGTACGGCCTTCTCCAGCCTATCCTGGTCAGGGAAAAGGAAGGATACTACGAGATCATTGCCGGCGAGCGCCGCTGGCGGGCCTGCATGCAGGCGGGCCTCAAGGAGGTCCCGGTCATTATCCGGACAGACAGCGAGCAGACCGTCATGGAACTGGCCCTGATCGAAAACCTCCAGAGAGAGGACCTCAATCCCATGGAGGAGGCCAGGGCCTACAGAAGGCTCATGGAGGAATTCTCCCTGACCCAGGAACAGATCGGAGAGAGGGTCTCCAAGAGCCGGCCGGTCATTGCCAATGCCCTCCGCCTGCTGAACCTGGAGGAGGAAGTACAGCAGATGGTGGAAGAGGGAAAGCTCTCCGCCGGCCATGCCAGGTGCCTGTCAGGCCTTAAGGAACCGGAAGACCAGGTCCGGACCGCCAGGAAGATCCTGGAAGAGAACCTGAGCGTCCGGGAGACGGAGGCCCTGATCGCTTCCATGGGAGGAAAGGCGAAGAAAAAGCCTGCCGGGAAGAAAAAGGACCCGGCCATGGAAAGGATCTACAGGGACCTGGAAAAGAAGATGAAGGCGGCCCTGGGCACCAAGGTCTCCATCAGGCCCAAGGGGAAAAAGGGAGGAAAGCTGGAGATCGAGTTCTATTCCTCCGAGGATCTGGAAAAGATCATCGACAGAATGACCGGTCCGCTTGAAGGAGAATCCTGAAACGTGCTATAATTGAACATTGTGAATATGGCCGCCCCAGGGCAGGCGTAAGAAAGGATTTGGAAAGATGATCGATATCAGATTTTTAAGAGAGAACCCGGAAGTCGTCAAGGAGAACATCCGCAAGAAATTCCAGGATGCCAAGCTGGCTCTGGTGGATGAAGTCATCGAGCTGGATGACCAGACCCGCAGGGCCCAGACGGAAGCAGACGCCATCCGTTCCGGTAAGAATAAGGTCTCCAAGGAAATCGGCAAGCTCATGGGCATGATGAAGAGGGCCCAGAAGCAGGGCGACAACGAAGAAGCGGAAAGGCTTTCCGCCCAGGTCGATGCCAGAAAGGCTGAGGTGGCGGCAGATGAAGCCAGGATGCTGGAGCTGGATGCCATCAAGGCAAAGGCAGATGCCAGGATCCGGGAGATCATGCTGGTCATCCCCAACATCATCGATCCTTCCGTCCCCATCGGAAAAGATGACAGTGAGAACGTGGAGATCCAGCGCTACGGCGAGCCCGTGGTCCCGGACTATGAGATCCCCTATCATGTGGACATCATGGACAGCTTCGACGGCATCGAGTTCGAGTCCGCCGGCCGCGTGTCCGGCAACGGCTTCTATTATCTCAAGGGCGATATCGCCAGGCTCCATTCCGCGGTCCTGGCCTATGCCAGAGATTTCATGATCGGCAAGGGCTTCAATTATCACATCCCGCCCTTCATGATCCGGTCCAACGTGGTGACCGGCGTCATGAGCTTCGCCGAAATGGAAGCCATGATGTACAAGATCGAGGGCGAGGACCTCTATCTGATCGGCACCTCCGAGCATTCCATGATCGGCAAGTTCATCGGCCAGATGCTGGACGAGGAAAGCCTGCCCCAGACCCTGACCTCCTATTCTCCCTGCTTCCGCAAGGAGACCGGCGCCCACGGCATCGAGGAGAGAGGCGTATACAGAGTCCATCAGTTTGAAAAGCAGGAGATGATCGTGGTCTGCCGTCCCGAGGAATCCATGGAATGGTATGACAAGATGTGGGCCTATACCGTGGAAATGTTCCGCAGCATCGACATTCCGGTCCGGACCCTGGAGTGCTGCTCCGGCGACCTGGCAGACCTTAAGGTCAAGTCCTGTGACGTGGAAGCCTGGTCTCCCAGACAGAAGAAGTATTTTGAGGTAGGTTCCTGCTCCAACCTGGGCGACGCTCAGGCAAGGAGACTGGGCATCCGCGTCAAGGGCGCGGACGGCCGCAAGTACCTGGCCCATACCCTCAACAACACCGTTGTCGCTTCTCCCAGAATGCTGATCGCCTTCCTGGAGAACAACCTGCAGGCGGACGGCACGGTCCTGATCCCTGCCACTCTGCAGCCCTACATGGGCGGACAGACCGTCCTGGTCCCCAGACACTGATACGGAGTCCAGATGCATCTTTATTTTCGAGCCATCGGTTTTTCAGAGACCATGAAGAACCTGGACCGGCTGAACCTGATCGATGATGTGATCAGCAAGCCTACCTACAGGGCCTATACCTCTCTGCCCGGCAGCGAAGACCTGATGCTGACGGAATTCCGGATGGATCTGGGAGAGGGATACGGGATCGCCCTGTACGGGACCTACGATTCGGATGAGGAATTCATCTATGACGCCGTGATCCCCTATATGCATAACGGCCATATTTCCACCACCGAGTACACGGAGGTGGAGGAGAGGATCGACGGGACCAGCTTTGCCGGGACCGTCGATGATCTCCGTCTGGGCGTGACCCTGATCTTCCGTCTCCTGAACGTGGTGGATTTCCTGAAGGCCGGCGCGGCCTGGCAGAATATGCCGCCGGAGGAGACTGCCTTCAATGTTTCTTTGTCCGCCCTGTCCGTGGAGGGCACCGTTATGATGCCCATCCTGAAGACGGAGGAGGACCAGGCCATCCGCAGGGAACGGTCCCGGACCAGACGGAGCCTGATGCAGAACGCCAGGAGCGGAAATGAGGACGCCATGCGGACCCTGACCCTGGGAGACATGGACGTCTATTCCAGCCTGGTGGCCAGGATCCGCCGGCAGGAGGATCTCTATTCCCTGGTGGATTCCACCTTTATGCCCACCGGGGTCGAATGTGACCTCTACAACGTCCTGGGCGAGATCATCAGCTGCAGGCTGACGGAAAATCCCTATACCCTGGAAAAGGTCTGGGTCATGCGGATCAGCTGCAACGAACTGGTGTTCAGTCTCTGTATCAACCAGAAGGACCTTTACGGGGAGCCGGAACCGGGCAGGCGCTTCAAGGGCATTGTCTGGATGCAGGGAGAGATCCGCCTGGGATAAGCTGGAAAACAGGCCTCAGGGACGGATTCTACCCATGGTTTGCCAAAATGGTTTTGACATTCCGGATAAAACCTGTATAATGAATATGTTCCGCTGAGGACAGTGCTGCAGACCTGTCCTCTCCGGAACCAGACAGAAAAATGTTTCCGTAGCTCAGCAGGATAGAGCGTCCGCCTCCTAAGCGGAAGGTCGTGGGTTCGAATCCCGTCGGGAACATGCATAAGACAGAAGTCGGGAGACCGGCTTCTGTTTTTTTTTGAGACGGGGATGAATAGCATAAAAACTAAAATTAATTCCTTAAAAACTAAAATAATTAACTAAAAAAGACAAATAATAAGGTTGAAAACCAAATTATTTATATTTAGTATATAAAATTAAGGAGGATCAGCAATGACAAAAGAAGAATTCCTTGATTTATTAAACACGATACAGGACAACAAATGTGAAACACAAACCATCGAACTGAAGGCAGCAGAATCTGGTTGTCCAAAAAGGTTATATGATACGCTTTCCAGTTTTTCCAACCAAGATGAGGGAGGCGTCATTCTTTTTGGAGTAGATGAGAGCAATAATTATAACGAGTGCGGCGTTTATGATCCTCAGGATATTCAAAAAAAGATAAACGAACAATGTCTTCAGATGAATCCTGTAGTAAGACCGCTCATGACAGTCGTGGAAAAAAACAGAAAATGGTTTGTGTCTGCTGAAATACCGGGCATGGATATTACAGAACGGCCTTGCTATTACCTTGGAAGAGGGCGTCTTAAGGGCTCCTATGTGCGTGTAGGTGATAGTGACGAGCCTATGACGGAATATGAAGTTTACAGCTATGAAGCTTTTCGGAAAAAATATCAGGATGATGTGCGGGCAGTTCCGAGAGCTTCTTTTGCTGTACTTGATAAAAAGCTTTTGGATTCGTATATAGGGCTCCTGAAATCAGAAAAGCCAAATTTGAGTTCTTTGCCGGATGAAATGATTTATGAACTGATGAGCATAAGGAGAAAGGAGGAGATTACCCTGAGCGCAGTCATGCTCTTCTGTAGATATCCTCAGGCTTTTTTTCCGCAGCTATGCATAACAGCAGTGGTCCTTCCCGGCAAAACGATAGGAGAGGTGGGACCTTCAGGAGAACGGTTTTCAGATAATCAAAAGCTGGAAGGAAATATTCCTGAAATGCTGGAGCGCGCAATTGCGTTTGTTCGAAAGAATATGCGGACAAAGACGATTATCAATCCTGATACAGGAAAAAGAGAAGATCGTCAGGATTACCCGGTTACAGCAATCAGGGAAGCTATATTGAATGCGCTGGTTCACAGGGATTACAGTCTGCATACGGAAGGAATGCCGATTCAGATTCTGATGTATCCGGATCGTATAGAAATCAAAAACCCCGGAGGTATCTATGGCAGGCTTCGAATTGATCAATTGGGGAAAATGCAGCCTGACACCAGAAATCCGGTTCTGGTAAACGCCCTGGAGGTCATGAGTATTGCGGAAAACAGATATTCCGGTATTCCTACCATAAGAAGGGAAATGGCGGAAGCCGGTTTGAAAGAGCCTATATTTGAAGCTGACAGAGGAACGTTCTCCGTCACGTTATATAAGGAGTTACAGGCAGAGTCCACGGGAAAAGGCCTGACAGACAGGGAGGAACTATTGCTGCGGTTCTTGAACGTCCCCAGGAGCAGGCAGGAAATCGCGGAGTTTTTTGGAATAGGGACCATCAGTTATGTTATGCAGGCATATGTAACTCCCCTGCTGGAAAAGGGGCTCATTAAGATGACTATTCCAGAAAAGCCGAGGAGTCATAAACAGCGATTCGTAAGAATATAGTCATCCGTTCAGCAAAGATGTATGCTGGAAATTGCATAAGACAGAAGTCGGGAGACCGGCTTCTGTTTTTTTATATGTCAGTACCTGTCCTCTGTGCCTGTGCCGGAAGCAAAAAGCTGACGCGGAACTTATACCGCAGGTCGAATGACAGGAAGAAAACGGAGCAGTATCCTGGAATCAGGAACCGGAGAACAGGCTGAGGGGAAATCTGTTTCCTGTGAGAAGGGGCATGAATCAGCCGCCGGTCCTGCTGGATTTCCGGGGCCTTTCGTCCTGAAGATAAGAAGTCCTGTAGGATGTCATCAGAAAGCAGAAAGACAGGCGGAGAATCGTAAGGGGTTCACTGCTGAGGAAGAAAAGAAAGGGTTTATGACAGATATGAAGCGCGGGAAGCTCTTATGCCGGGAGTATGAATATGATCGCTGTGAATCCCTTCTGCGCGGCAGGGGCTGTTTTTCATGCGGAAAGACTCCGAAAGAACAAGGGAATGATTGATCTTCAGGTATGATTTTTTCTGAAAACATACACAGATCTCAGACCGTCTGACCGGAAGCATCCGCGCAGGCGGTCTTTATTCTTATACTGGCCGGCAGCTCCGGCGGCGGGGATGGCGGGCCGTGACCCCGTTTAACTTAGA